>NZ_CAJYTV010000018.1:0-438175 GCF_913777885.1 uncultured Agrobacterium sp.
AACGGGCCACCTGCTTGCCCGGACGGCTTGGCCGTATGCGTTGGCTACGGCACGCGCCGCCCGGACAATCAGTCGATCCCGTTTGAACCAACAGAACTGTTTCTATTTAACAAGGAAACGCTCTAGCGGGAAAAGAAAAACCGGAGAGTTGGGTGTGGAGCGCTTCTAGTACCGGGTCAGCAGATTGATCGATGTCTCTTCGAAGTCGTGACAAGACATGGTGACGCCATTCGGCGAGGTTCAAAATGCGTGGCGCCAGCCCCTGCGGGTGGAACGTCGCTCTCAACACATTTACGGGAGGCCTCAGCAGCCTCTCATCGATGCCGATCAGCATCTGCCGCGCGGTATCATTGGCAAGCACTAAGTTCCAGTGCCGATCGACGGCCAGCGCCGGAAAGGGCGCATGCGCTCGCAACACCGCTTCCACGGCAACCAAAGCGTTTTCCATGTCTGGAGAGGAGAATGCACGCTCTTCATAGATCGGGGCGAAGCCCGCGGTACGCAGTAGTTGATTTTGCTCTCTCAGCGGTAAGCGAAGTGCTTCCGCAAGACGCAATAGCACATGGCGGCTAGGAGACGCACGACCGCTTTCAATGAAACTGAGATGGCGAGTAGAGACCTCCGCTTCGCCCGCGAGATCAAGCTGGCTAAGTCGGCGTCTTGCCCGCCACATTCT
Source organism: uncultured Agrobacterium sp. (assembly GCF_913777885.1). Lineage (NCBI taxonomy): Bacteria > Pseudomonadati > Pseudomonadota > Alphaproteobacteria > Hyphomicrobiales > Rhizobiaceae > Agrobacterium > uncultured Agrobacterium sp. The sequence continues at coordinate 677 of NZ_CAJYTV010000018.1, forward strand.
TAATGCCTCACCAAGGGTAGTCGATATTGCTCTCATGTGGAGGAGACTAACGGTCTGGATCGTCGAAGTCATTACCTCGGAGGTAATCGTCTTCGTCCAGCGGCTACGGCATTCTTGGTTCGTCATCTAATATGGAGGCGGACAATGACAAATCCCGAATTGATGGCCAGTGAGTATCTCGCGCTCTGGAATGATCCTGACGCCACATCACGCGACCAGAGACTGGCCAACGCCTGGACACAGGGAGCTCGCTACGCCGACCCGATAATGGCAAGCGAAGGTTGGGAGGGCATCTTTGCAATGATCGCAGGTGTCCGGGCCCAACTTCCTGGCCACACCTTTACAATTCGGGGCGAGCCTGACGGGCATGGCTCATTTGCGCGGTTCTCCTGGACGCTCTCAGGCGAGGACGGAAGGCTGATCGCCACGGGGACCGACATCGTCCGCACAACGCAGGACGGTCAAATCGAAGAGGTCATCGGGTTCCTGGACAAGGAGTTCGTATGATGCCGGCATTTGTTTCACGCGGCGAAGGGCATTTTCTTCACGTCAGCGATTGGGGTGAGGGTCCGCCCGTGCTCTTCTTGGCCGGATGGGCTATGGACGGCCGAATTTGGGGCGAGACTAGGCTTCATCTCAATGACGCAGGTCTTAGGACTATCGCTTATGACCGAAACGGACACGGTCGTTCTACCGATCGAGCAAGCTACTCTTACGACACTTTGGCCGACGATCTCGCTGAGGTGCTGAGGTCTCTCGATCTTTCGAACGTGACACTTGTAGTGCACTCCGGTGCAGGTGGAGAAGCAATACGCTACCTTGCCCGGTACAACGACGACCGGATCAAAAGGCTCATTCTGGTCGGCGCAACTGGACCTAAAATCATTGGCGTCGGCGGGGTCACGCTGGAGACGATGGACAGTCTATGCGGAGAACTTAGCTCCAACCTGTCGGGCTGGATCGACGCCAATCTCGAACTCTTCGCTCCTGGCGCTCCTACACGCGTCAAAGACTGGATGGGCTTGATGGCTATGGATTGCTCTCGCAGAGCTTTAATCGAGTTCCAACGTACGATCGCACTCTGCGACCTCTCGTCGGAAGCCTGTGATTTGAAGCTGCCAGTCACGATGATCCACGGTGACCGCGACGTTTCCGCGCCTCTGGAGTCCAGTGGGCGCGTATACGCTGCAACGATACCCGGCGAGGAACTCGTCGTTTACGAAGGTGTCGCACATGGAATTATGGTCACGCACGCTTCAAAGCTTGCCGACGACATTCGCAGGCGGGTGTTGGCATGATCAATTCGGCCTTTAATTGCGCTAGCTGTCGGCATCGACTGTCAACGCTCTCACGGAATTCGATCCGAATAGGGTCACGCAGATACACTCTGCAAGTCGCCGCGACCATTATCGTCCTGTTTCCGGAGGCGCTAAAATGAGCTCACCCACACAACCTGAAACCTACGTCATCACCTTCCACGTATTCCGTGATCAAGTTAGCCGATTCCGCGCCCTGCTCGACCCGGTGCTGGACGCAATGCGTCATGAGCAGACGTTCGTGCGATCGACGCTACACGTCGATCCGGAGCGGAGAAACGTTTTCCAGCTTCATGAAACGTGGACAGATCGGGAAAACGTGCTGAACGTTCAGCTAAATCGACCCTATCGAGCGGCATGGCATGAGAACCTAGACGCTTTGTTGGTCGAGCCGCGACATATTGCGATATGGACCGTTGCGAGGTCTGACTGACCATCTACTTCTCCAAGCAGGCCTGTCGACGCACGCAGTCGATCATCCGTAAACCCTTTTGTCCGAATACACGCCTAGATTTATTTTCACTATCGAAAGCACGCCTAACGTTACGTCAACCATATCCGCGATATACGAGGCGAAGTAAGGAATCTTATAGAGACCAGCCGGTAAGCTTTGTCGTAAGGCGGACACAGCAATGCAGATCGATTTACAAACCCTTTGGTACTTAACCGTTGGAACGCTGCTGGTGTCAGCGTCCCTTCTCCTATGGGAAAGGCAGGCTCATCCGGTTCGCGCCCGCGTCCTGGGTGTTTTGGCCGCCGCACTCTTCTTGTTCATTTTCGGTTGTATGCTCGCGATGAACCGCAGCCACTTCCCGGTAGCGCTAGGCATGGCAGCTATCAACATCCTGATGATGTCAGGCTATCTTCTCGTCCTCAACGCAGTTGCCGGTCTCGATGGTCGACAATATGCCAGGTCGTCCGTAGCGACGCTAAGCTTTCTAATTACCGTCTGGGCGATCGCTGGAACACATTTTCCCGTCGTATTCTGGAACCACGTTTCTTCTGTCCCCATCGCGCTCACCTGCGGCCTGACAGCATGGATACTGCTACGTAGCGGTACAGTGCAGCAATTGCGCTCACGTCCAATTGCAGTATCGATTTCGGCCTTCCATGCCGCGTTCTATTTTGGCCGAGCCTTCATTGCCCCTGTTCTCATTGAGCGCTACGGGCAAGAAATTGTTTCCATCGTCGCGGAGGTGACGATGTACGAAGCCGTCTTGTACTCGGTGGCGATGCCGATGTCCTTTCTGATGATTATTCGAGAGGAGGAAAAGCTCAACCTGCTCCGCATGTCACAAACCGACCAGTTGACCGGTCTTGCAAACCGCCACGCCTTTTTCGAGCAGGCGGCTCGAATGCTGCGAGAGCGGTGTGGAGGCCCCGTCTCCCTACTTGCCTTCGACCTCGACCACTTCAAAGCGATCAACGACCGTCATGGACATCCAACCGGGGATAAGGTTTTGCAACTGTTCGCCGACGCAGCCCGTAAGGAAGCGGGCCCCGGCGCACTGCTTGTCCGGCTTGGCGGTGAGGAATTCGCTGCGCTTCTTCCGCATTGCGACCATTCCCAAGCTTTTAATCGCGGATCGGCCATCGCAAGCCGGTTCGCCGAGGCAACCGCTCAGGCAGAGGGCTTAAAGACTCGTGCGACTGTCAGTATCGGCCTCGCGGCACCGGACTGTCACGACCTCTCCGGGATGCTTGCAAGCGCCGATAGCGCGCTTTACCGCGCAAAAGCCCTTGGGCGGAACCGCGTCGAAACCGCTAGCCCAAACCAATTGCTGCTGCACTCCTTGGCCGATCCTTTGCGTGATCAGTTGCGGGCAATCTAGGACGAAACCTCACCATGCGATGTAGCGCCTTCGCATATTTAACTTGAGTATACATCAGCCCCTAGCCTATCTAGCGGATAGCCTTCCTACCTGATCTCCACTGGGTTACCACCTGAAAGAGTTTGCCACAGCGGCGCCTGTAACCCTGAGCCTTCGATAAGGAAATTAAGCCTACAGGCGGCCATGAACAGCGCCTCCATCGCCTACGTTATCGTTCGAGAGCGGCAGAGCACCATTTGCTAGACTTAAGTAATCTTGTTGAATTCTTGATCGTCCGCATACTAAAGATTGAAATTCTACCAAACTTCAATACAAGCTGGGGTGTAAAAGCGTGTTACCCCAGGTAGTCGGCCGCGCTTTCAGGCAACATAAAACCCGGTCGTGCGAGGAGTTCATCCATGGTCCCCAAAAGAAGTCCCGATGCGATCGATGTTTATGTCGGTGGACGTATACGAATGCGTCGCATCATGCTGAAGTTGAGCCAGACGCAGTTGGCAAACGAGCTTGGCGTGACTTTTCAACAGGTCCAGAAATACGAGAAGGGCACGAACCGTGTTGGCGCAAGCCGCCTGCAAAGGATCGCGAGTGTGCTCGGCGTCCCACCAAGCTTCTTCTTCAACCAGGAGAGTGAAGAGCGGCTCAATATGGCAGGGATCGGGGACTTTGAGGCGATGAGCTACGTGTCGCAATTTCTTCAATCTCGCGAGGGCATAGCCCTGAACCAGTCGTTCTTGAAAATTCCCGATGCAAACGTCCGCCAAAAAATTGTGGCACTCGTTAAAGCTATGGCTGAGATGGACGAACTTCTACCAGTTGCTCCTGAGGGGCGTTCATCGACTGAAGTCAGGTTGAACAGCTAGATCGCAGGTCCGTTTTTTAGGACAACCATCACCAAACTGTAGTGGGGAGCAATGGCGTTCAGGTTGCAGACACTTGGGGAACTGCGGCTTGTTGATCTTTCGGGGAATGCTGTTGCCTTCTCCGAAAAGGGTTTGATCATTCTTGCCTACCTGTTTGTCCACCCGCAACGCGCTCAATCGCGGACAGCGCTGTCGAAGCTGTTATGGGACGTAGTCGAGCCGACGCAAGCATATACCAATATGCGCAAGTCACTATCGCGGATAGACAGCCGCCAGCAGGAGTTGGGTCACCAATTTGTCGAAATTACCGCTTCCGATGTGAAGCTCAATGTCGAGGCGATTGAATGCGACGCCGAGGGATTGCAAGCTCCTCCTCATTCGGACGCGCTGATTGATTTGCGTGCATTGGTCGGCCTTTTCAGTCACGTCTTTCTCGAAAACATCGACAGCACTGGAGCCGCACTTTCAGCCTGGATTGAACAGCGAAGAGCGCAACACCTGTCCCGCTTACGGGAAGCATTGATCAGTGCGATACCGATAGCAAAATCGGCACAAGATATCGCGCTCGTCAAGGATGCGGCCCTGCGGATATTTCAGCACGACCCGGATGACGAAATGATCGTCAGCTTGCTCGCGGAGACCTATTCCACCGAGGGAAAGGTAGAGACCTTCCGAAACATCTACGATGGCCGAAAGCAAAAGCTGTGGGGCAACCTTACCCTCAGCCCCGACGTCCATGCACTGAACGTAGTCAAAAAGGTCTTTGAGAAGCAGCGCAGTCTCTTCCCTGCCCCGAAAAACGGGCTTGGGGATGCCTTGACCGCAAGCACACAAAACGGTCTTAAGCGGCCTATTCCGAGGCTTGTGCTCCTGCCACCGGCGGAGAGCCCCGCTGGCAGCCAACCTCTCTTTCCTTTAGCGAACGCACTTATTGAAGATGTCACCATCGCGCTTTGCGCCTTAACGTCAGTGTCTGTGGTCGCTCCTTACACGGCTGCCCAAATCGGACGGCATTCGGACAAGGCCAACACAATCGCCCAGCATTCCATCTCATACGTGCTTGATACTAGGCATTCGGGCCGCGGCGCTCAGAGCAGCCTCTTCGTGCAGCTGGTTTACTTTGCAAACGATGAGGTCATCTGGGCGGACCGCTACGACATGGACAACGACAGTCTGGCTGTCCAGCGTCGTCAGATAGCCCGCCGGATCACCATGGCGATCACCGGAGAGATAGAGCGCAACGAGCTGGCACGGGAATATTTCGAGCAAAGCCCGGTCGCATACCACCATTACCTGCTCGGACAGCGACATCTAAAGAACCTCGGTCTTCCAGATATTCGCCGTGCACGCAAAGAATTTCGATCAGCGCTCAATCACGCTCCCTATTTCGCGCCAGCATTGAGCGGTATTGCTCGAACATATTCAAGGGAATGGCTGATCACGGCACGTGGGGATGCTCAACTGCTGAAAGCGGCCGAGAAACATGCCAACAAAGCGATCGCGGCCGGGCAAGACATGGTTGGCGGCTATCGAGAACTCGGTGTTGCTAAGATGCTTTTAGGCGGCATTGATGAAAGTGTTGAGGCCTTAGAGCTGGCCGAGACTTTGAGCCCCCATTATGCCGACGTCGCCGCGGACTACGCCGACACACTTGTCCATGCGTCCAAGCCCGGCTTGGCGCTCGAGAAAATCGAAAAAGCCATTGAGCTTAACCCCCTGAGCCCTGATGTCTACCTTTGGACAGCAGCTGGCGCGAACTACTGCCTCGAAGAGTACGAACAAGCGTTATCCTATATCGAGCGCATGGCCGACAGGGGGCTAGCTAACCGCCTCTCCGCCGCAAGCTGGGCGATGATTGGCGACCAGAAACGGGCAAAAAGCTTCGTGCGCAAAGCTAGGGAAACCAATCCCGACTTCGATGTGGATACCTGGCTGACCGCCGTGCCGTTCAAGGAGCAATGGCAGAAAGATCACTATCGTGATGGCCTGCGAAAAGCAGGTTTTTGAAGCACATGTACCAAAAGAAGGATTTTCAGCATGGCAAGAGTCGTCGTCATCGGAACGCCAGGGGAGTCTGGCCTGTGGGTTGCAGATCTTGATGCGGGAACCGTCAAGCCGTTTCAGGCTCCGGCAGGAAGCGAGCTGGAGGCAGCGGGTAAACTGCGCGCTGGCGGAGCTTCGATCATCAAAGGCGTGGATTTCGCCGTCACCGTGAAATCATCTGACGACGCCTTCTCCGGTCATCTGGACGGATAATCTGGCAAATGACACGGCCTCGGGAGGATAGTGTTAACGATCAGATGCCGAAACTTCCTGAGGCCCCCTCTTCCACTTTTTCGCCCCGTCTCTGCACGCCCGAGGAGACGCTAGAACGCGTTGCATCCTTCCTGCCACGCTACGGGATCACTCGCGTATCTCGATTGACCGGTCTCGACAACATCGGTGTTCCCGTCTGGAGCGCGGTTACACCTAATGCTCGCTCGATCGTCATCCATCATGGTAAGGGCATCACTGATGCTGATGCTAAAGTTTCTGCGACGATGGAGGCGCTTGAACGCGCCATCGCCGGCAATCCATCAATCGCAACGATTACTGCAACACAAGCAACTCTCGAACTCGAAGGACGGGTTGTCGATAGCCTCGAGGGTCTCATCGCCCAAGGTCAGAACGACATAGGCGAGCACGAGATGCTTACGTGGGTTCGGGGGATAGATGTATTGTCTAATGCCGAAACCTGGGTTCCTTATGAGGCTATCATTCTGGATCGCACACCCGAAGTGGTCCGGTTCTGGCAGTCGTCGGACGGCCTTGCATCCGGAAATACGTTCTTGGAAGCAAGCTTCCACGGGCTGTTGGAACGCATCGAACGCGATGCGGAAACTTTGTGGAATATAGCGAACGCGGAACAGCGCCTTACCACCTGCCTCGATCCTCGCAGCTTTCTGGATCCAATCATAGATGGACTCCTCAGCAAGATTGACAACGCAGGTCTAGAACTTCGGCTGTTCGACATGACCAGCGACGTCGGCATCGCCTGTTTCGTAGCATTTTTGGGAGCAGCTTCAGTTACATCAAGAAGCCACTTGCGCTTTTTCGACGTGACCAAGGGAAGCGGTGCGCATCTCGATCCTGCGCGAGCCGCAATCCGGGCGATCACGGAAGCGGTTCAATCCCGCCTTACTTATATCAGCGGCGCAAGGGATGACATCTATCCAAAAACATTCGACCGGCCACTCCCTCGTGAAGTTCGGAACTATTTCAGAGCGGAACCGAGGCCCCTCCCTCCCCGCAAGGCGATAAGCCTTGGACCGATAGAAAACATGTTCCATACCGTGCTCAAGCATCTCAAAGCTGCATCTGTTGGTTCTGTCATCGTGGTTCCGCTGACACCACCGGACCTTCCCTTCTCAGTCGTCAAAGTCTTGGTGCCCAACCTCGAGAATCCGCCAGGAGAGCGGATGAGACGGTTCGGGGCGAGAGCCATATCGAAAGCGTTGTTTTCGCTATGAAGGTCGTCTTCGTCGGCCCCACGCTCCCGAACGCGGTCGATCTGGTTCCGACGAATGTCGAAGTCAGAGGGCCTGCCAAGCACCGAGATATCCTCGCCGCTGTTGGTGAGGGCGCGGCGGTGATCGGCCTGATCGACGGCAATTTTGAAGATGTGGCCCCAATCTGGCATAAGGAAATCCTGTTTGCTCTCTCTCAGGGCGTTCGCGTCTATGGCTCGAGCAGTATGGGCGCCTTGAGGGCTGCGGAATGCGCAGCATTTGGGATGATCGGGATTGGCAATATTTATAACCGTTATGCCAGCGGCGAGCTGTTTGATGATTCAGATGTAGCGCATGTCCACGGCCCAAAGGAGATGAACTATGTGTCGCTGTCTGAGCCCTTGGTGAATGTCTTGGCAACACTCGACGAGCTGTTAATGCGCCATGAGCTTGACCACGCGGAATTTGCGAGCCTCAGGACAAGCGCCGAACTCATATTCTTTAAGGAGCGAACTTACCGGGCGATCGTCGCCAAGGCCAATCTACCTGACCATTCATCGCGAGAAAGCCTGCAAGTGCTTTTGCGGACTAACGCTATCAATCAGAAACGGCGCGATGCGCTCGAATTACTGAACGCCATAGCGACGGCTGATGAAAGGCGACAAAAAGCCCCAACGGACTGGACCTTCGCCGAAACAGAACAGTGGCGAAAGATTCTCTACCGAGGGCGGTTGTAGTCCGATCCCGCACGGCACTCCAAGCTGTGTCACGCCTATGTCACGCGCAATTCCAAAGCTTCTAACCTATCATTCGTAGAAGTTAGATTTGGAATAAAGGCTTGATGATGCTCAACACTTTTGAAGAAAACACTGCCCACAACGGCGATATCGCACCAGAGTTGGTCTCGATTGCACGACTTGTCACTTATGCGCGCAACAGCGCCAAGGATCTTGACCTCGAATTTTCTACCTACTGCCTCGATTTGGCTTTAGGTTCGCTGGTTGAGGAGATCAGAAAACGTGGCGTGGTTGATACTGACCACGGGGACGAGGTCGAGTACACCCCAAGCGTCATCTCTGGGGCATCGCACTAGTTAGGCAGTCCAGGATTCCGGTCGTCCAGTCCGCACTCTCGTAGATCGACTCCGACCAGGGGTTTTTGGATAATACCTCTGGGACAGGAGCCGACAGGTACGAAATCAAAATGATAGCGATGGCCAGCACCGAATGGCCATCCGGCCCAACCCACCACAATCGGCTATTATCTTGCCGTGGCAATCGATGGTCTGATCACGGACATCGAGCATTTGGGTGAGGCCAGACGTATTGTCATTCTGCGCCCTGCGGGGCGCGCTGCCATTACAACTTCCGGGTGCCCATTGCTCGCGACCTTCCGACCGAGCTGCTGGTTTTTCGTCCATCTTTTCAACCTTTGCATAGAAGCTGTTGATTAGGCTAAAAAATTACCCGGCGGCTCTAGAGGCACGTCGAAGTTGGATCGATCCAAGTACCTAATTCCTTGGTGCAGATCTTATCTAGCATGTCCCGACGCGCGACCCTGTCCCAATCGAATAAGCACAACCTCACCAGCCAGACGCTTGTCCATGCTCGAAGCCATGCTGGACACAATGCATAATACCCCGTTCACGGACATTAGCGACGGGCGGCGACGGACGAGACATTAGTAATGAAGTCTTTACGACTGACGGCCGTGTGCTTTTGCCAGCCTCGTCAGCCGGATGATCATAGACCCTACCGGCGTTGACCAGAACATCCGCCTTTTGCGCATCACGAGGCCTCGCATCGCACCCAAAGAACAATCGTAGTTGAGGTACGGCAACCGAACGCGGCAGGCTTGTCGAAACTATTCACGCTACCAGCGGGCTGGACTTTACCTCGCGCGCCCGACCGACGCGTTTCGTAACTCTCAACGCAACCGCGTCTCCATCTAAAAGTGCGCCCCTAACACCATCTTCAATACCCGTCGCCACGAAATCGGCATCGATGTCCTCGGCAGCGATCAGGCTTTCTTTCTCGTCATCGATACCTGGTATGATGATCCCAACCCGCAGCTGCGGCTTCTGTCGTTTCAGGCGACGCACCGCCTGTCGGGCATGCGCCTTTGACTCTGGGTTGAGAAACGCGATGACGACTGTGTCTATGTCTTTAAGCGACAACAAGTTGATAGTTGATCCACTGACCGCCGTATGCTCGGCTTGGGACACTGTGGCGCCTTGTACAGCGAGTACCTGCGCAACCATAGAAGCTGCGGCATCGTCCATCGCACCTCTGCCACCAATGCAGAGAACAGACTTAGGTATTACCTCCGACCGAGCAGGTTTTTCAGTTGCTTCACATTCGGTGGTACCGGTGTTCTCGCGTTCCGCCTGTTCCTCAGTGGCAAGCTCAGCAAGGTTGCCAATAAGTGTCTGGGTTGTGGAGGCAAACAGCGCGATTTGCGCTTCAGTCATTACGCCTCGCTGACGGTCAAGTTCACCGAGTTTAAGCGCTGGAAATCCCACTTTTTCGTAGTAGTCGATGAGGTCCTCCGCTTCTAGAAAATCTTCTGCGTTATCGGTTGCTTCGTTTGGATCTCCGGCAAGAAGTCGCTGATATAGCTTCTCCTGAGGCTGTAGAACTGGCTCATTTCCAAGAAGAACATCCAAAAAGCTGAACTGCGGTACGTGGCGTCCAAGGACCACGAGACAAACTGTAAGGGGTGTCGAGAGCATTAATCCCACGGGGCCCCAAAGCCATGACCAAAATATTGCTGAAACGATGATAGCAAGGGGGGATAGGCCTGTATGGCTTCCATAAAGCCAAGGCTCGACAACATTGTTGCTCACCAACTCGGTTATTATGAATAGCGTTGCGACCCACGCCACCAGAGACCATCCGGGCGCAATCGCGAGAGCCAGAAACATTGGCAAAATCATCCCGATCACGGGACCGATATAGGGAACGAACCTTAGTACGAGCGTCAGCACTCCCCAGAGAATTGCGTTCGGAATCCCGAGCAGCCACAGCCCTATTGCAATAGGGAGTGCGTAGAGCGTATTCACGACAAGTTGCATCAAGAGATATTTGCCAACACGCTTTCCAGCATCCTGAAGCGCGGCTGTCGTTCGGTGCAAATCACCCAAACCGACAAGCCGGATAAACCGATCGCGCAACTCTTCCCGCTCCAATAGCATAAAGATCACGAGCACGATGACCAGACCAGCCGTCGCGAAGGGACTGATGAGCGGAAGAATAAAGTTGCCGAGTGTCTGTACCGGATTGGAACGCGTGATGATTTCCACAGGCATTGGGTCACGCTTGGACGATTGAGGGATCCCGTCTTCCTTACTCTCTTCGGCAGTGTCCTGCATTTCCAAACCGATGCGCTCGACCACCTTGCTGACATGCTCAAGTACACCGTTACCGGATCCCGCGTGGCTTAGAGCCTGCACCTTTGAGACGATGTTCCGTTGATAGGTGGGAATATTGTCCGCCAAGTTCGCAACCTGTCCGGCAACTATAAAGCCAAATACCGCGATAACAAAAAAAGCGCTCGCGACTGCCATGAGAACTGCGGCAATCTTGGGGACACGACGCTTTCGCAGGAAGCTTACGATCGGTGCTAGGGTGAAGGTCAGCAGCAGAGCGAGTGCGAGTGGAATGAATACTTCTTGGCCGACGTAAAGAGTTATAGCGACGCCGATGAGGACGATTGTCGTCCGACCGGAAAGGGTCGGAGCCGCGATCGCACCCGAACTGATTGGGAATGCTGCCTCTGGAACTGCCTTTTTCACAATAGAACTCACGCATTCCCCCTCGTTTGAAAGTGCTACCGTAAATTCCGGCCTAGCGGTAAACGCATCAAAGACAAAACTGATCGGCCACCGTGAAAAAATCTACGAGAGGGAAACCAGCGCTCATATTGTTTCGGAATACACGGCGCTCGTAGACGCTGGCGTTATCCTCGTAGAGGTATCATGAACGAACTGTAACCAGGGCGTGAGTGATTGACGTGATTAGTCAATCCTAATCGTATGGCCAGGCGCGGCACAAGCAAGATTTATCCGCTGCATATCGTCGGCATTAGGTCCCACAGGATTTGAACCAGAGCCGTTGTGTTTCGACACTCTCATACGTCGAGATGTTGACCAATCCGATAGCTCATTTGCAATGCTCCAACCCTCGCTCAATGAAACAGGAGTGATCAGGGGCAGTTTGGCATCAAACGTTTCTGCGCCGATAAACGACCGCTTTCCAGCCGGAACCAATCTCTAGCGCAAATCCCATAACGCCAACTTGCAGCACCCGAAAGAACATCGTCATCTCTCGCATTTGGCAACACTGGCGCCGGGGCCGAAGCACCAAATCGGCGGCGTCGGATTTGCGATGCGCATTCCCCAATTCCCCTCCCCCAAGTCCAAAGTCGGACATCGCGCTACGATGCTGAATTCGCGCATTTGTTGCCGACTTACGGTTCAGACCAAGTATAGCCGCGCAGACTAAGACGACCATCACGGGAAGGTGCGCAGCCGAGCGGTTGCGCCACCAAATGCACCGCTCGGGTACCAGGTTTCATTCAACCGATGACCTTGTGGAAAAAAGCTTAAAGATATATCATTAAGCCTAATAGAACAGTGCGCTTCTTTTGCGTTTAAATGCCAAAATCTCGGCAGACAAACGACAAGAGGGCATCACTTGAATTGCTTCGTTGAGCGCCCTCCGACGCGGCTTCTTTTAAATTTTTGTATCTCGCCGGGCTTCACCGAAGTTAATAGCCTGATATGATTGATACAAGAAAATCGGAATTCCCCCATGGCCAACGCCAATTCGCCGACACCTCTCTACTACCGAGTCTACGCCGTTATGCGAGAGAGAATTATTCGGGGCTATTATCAGAGCGAAACACCAATACCGAGCGAAGCCGAGCTGGCTGAGACTTTTTCTGTCAGCAGAATTACGATCCGAAAAGCAATGGAAATGCTCACCAAGGAGCGCTTGGTCACACGTAGCCGTGGACGAGGTACATTCGTCAGCGACCGGTCGAAGGAAAACCAACTTAACCGCGCCGTTGTATCAAACATCGACGGCCTTTTAACGTACTTGAACACTGTCGGAGAAAGCACAAGACTGAAAGTGGTCAGCCTTGATCGCGGGGAAGCGCCGCCACGCATTTGCGCTAGCATGAATGTAGCACCACAAGCCGAGTTGGTGCGTTCTGCGAGGGTGCGCGCGCTGGATGGTCGTCCATACTCTCTGTCGATAGCCTATCTGTTGCCGGAAATCGGAGGCTCGCTGAAGCGTAAGGATTTGGCGACAACGAACATGATCGATCTCGTACAGCAAACCGGTGCTGTGGTCGAAAAAGTCGAACAGACGCTAACTGCAACGCTCGCGGACGACTATGCTGCCAAGCATCTCAATATCCCCGTAGGTGCGCCACTTATGCTTGTCACGCGCTTGTTTTTCGATAAAGCAGGCAAGGCTTTTTACGCAGCTGAAATTTTTTACTGCGCTGATCGCTACGAATACCGCGTATCGCTCACGCGCGAGGATGGAAAGAACTTCGCCATCGGCAAATAGCACGCTCATAAAGCTACTCTGAGGCGCAGCCATCCACTCCCAGTTTCCGACCCGCACATCGACGCCACGTCGTTATCTGCAAATCAGCCTTATGCGCCCCACCCTATCCAGCGAGCTTGAAAAAAAGACGTCCTCAATTAGCCTCGACAAGGGCTCCCGAATTCATCATCGCGTGAAGCAAGTCAAGGCGCGGCTCCACCGGAGAAGGATATGCCTCGCGACCGTGGGTCAGGCCTAGCGCCAGGAAAGTTTCGACGAGCTTGTAGGTGAGCGGACCAGGGTTAACGACTGGCACGGGAAGGTTGGCGGACAAGTACTCTCCCGCCTGATGCATCGTGGTGGAACCAAGGCAAATAACGTCGGCGCCATCTTCCTCGACGCAACGCATCGCAACATCGCGCATGCGTGGGAAAACCGTATCCGTCTTGCCGTCAAGCAGGTTTGAAAAATCTGGCGGCTGGTCAAAACTGCGGACTGACGCGCATTGCCTCTCGAAGCCATATTCACGAATTGCTTTACGATATCGCGGCAGGGCTGGCTCCCACTGCGCGAGGACAGAGAACTTGGCGCCGAGCGTCAGCGCGTATAGCATTGACGCCTTCCCCGCGCCGATAACGGGAATGGAAAGCACCGATCGCAGCATAACCATGCCGCTATCCGACATCGTATCGATACAGACCGCGTCGAAGCCCTCGGCCTCGGCATTACACCCCGCCTCAAAGATCGCGAGATCCATCAGTCCCCAATCGTGCGGTGACATGAAGGATGAGGGCCCACAAGTGACGGGACGATAAGTAAGTTCCCATTCCTGCGGTAAAGGTACGTATCGCGACTGCGCTTCGCGATTGCGAACGCCTTCCGCATCAAGAGCGAACGGTACAATGACGAGAATACGGGTCATGGCTTGCTCCCCAGAAACGCGGCGCCGGCTGCGCCGATGGCGCGGATCATATCGTATTTGGGTACAAGCGGCGCAGGCCATGTGGCCTTGCTATGAGTGAGCTTGAGATCAAGCGCAATCGCGGCAAGCTTGTAGGTCAGGGGGCCAGGATTGATGACCGGCACGCCAATACGCTCGGAAAGCCAGGAGTGTGCTTCGTGCATGGTCGTTGACCCGAGGATCAGAACGTGCGCGCCATCCTCCTTGACGCAGTTCTGCGCCGCCTCCAGAAGCAGCGGAAACACCGCGTCTTCCTTGCCCGACAGCAGGCTCTTATTGTCTGGGATAACGCCAATGGAGCGCATTGATGCGCATTTATGCTCCATGCCAAGCTCACCGAGCGTCTTGGTGTAGAGCATCTTCCAACGATCCCACATCATCAAGATGGAGAATTTATCGCCAAGCATCTGCGCGACCAGCATCGAATGCCGCCCGGGCGCGATGACGGGAATGGACAAGACAGATCGCAGCATCGACATACCGCTATCCGACATCGTATCGATGCAGACAGCATCGAATCCTTCCGTCTGAGCATCCAGACCGGCATCGAGAATGGAAAAATCGGCAAGCGCCATATCGTGCTGGCTGGAGTAATTCTTTGGGCCCATGCGTACGGGGCGATAATGGAATTCAATCCCGGGACCGAGATCAACTGCCTTCATCTGTGCTTCACGACGGGCGAGATCCTCTTCTCCCATCGAAAACGGTACAATGACCATGACCTTCTTCATGAAATCCTCCTTGAGACGATTGACGCGCCACTGCGAAAACACAGTCCTGTGCCTTTTACATTTCAGCAGCGACGCGGGCGGCACTGATGCCAGCCAAACGACCGAAGCCCGTGGCAGATAATAGGCCGTTGCCCGAGAGATAACCGTAGTTTGAATCGCCGGAGACGCCACGCGCAGCTCCCCCTCCCGCGAAAAGGTTTGGCAGCGGTGTGCCATCGTCACGCAGCACACACGCAGCGTCATCGATAACCAGGCCACCCTGCGTGTGAAACAGCGCCCCGTTGACTTTCACCGCATAATAAGGCGGCTTCAGCACCTGATCGGCGGGAAAACGTCGCCCGAAACGATCCGGCTCACCCGTGCGAGCCGACGCTTCGATCGCATCAAACTCCCGGTTTAAGTTATCGGCAGGAACTCCGATGGTCGCCGCCAATTCGTCCAGTGTATTTGCTGTCTTTACTGCACCTAGCTTACGGATCTCACGGTAATCGTAAAATCCCATCGCTGCGTCGTCTCCGCTGGCATCGTAGATGTCCCAGGCAACATGATCCGGTTGCGCCGCGACCTCACAGCCATGTTCGGAGTAACCGCGCATCTCATTGGAGAAGCGTTTTCCCTTCGTATTGATAAGCACGCCACCCTTTGTGATGACGGCCCAGGTCAATGGTAGCGAATGTGGGTGCGCAACAGACCCATGGCCCTGATAGGCGCCCATGTCGGCAACTGCCGCTCCTATCTCGATCCCCCACTTGATGGCGTCCCCCGTATTGGAGAGGTGGCCGCAGCATTCGGCATCGGCGATTTCGGGAATATAGCGGCGCACCATCTCCGCGTCGCCAGCAAAGCCGCAGCAGGCAAGAACCAGGGCTTGGCAGCCAAGCGTCTCAAGCACGCCATCCGGACGGCGGAAACGCACACCCTTTATGCGATGAGTATCATCGACATAAAGATCCTCGACCGAAGCGCCCGTCACAAGATCGATACCGGCATTTGAAACAGCGGAAAGCAGGGATTGCTCCAGATCCGCTCCCGTACGGCTTTTCGGCCCATGCATGCGCATTCTGGAATGACCGGGATAGGTGAAGCCAGTTACCAGTTCGAACTCGACTTGATGCTTATCCATCAGCCAGTCGATCATCGGCCCTGCCGTTCTGGCCAAAACCAGCGCCTGATCATGCGGTGTGCGATCATGGGTCTTAGCAACGAGGTCTCGCGCAAACAATTCCGGGCTGTCTTCGATGCCGGCGTCCTTCTGCAATTTCGTGCAGGGAGCCGGGATGAGGCCTGCGGAAAGAGACGTAGAACCGCTGGGATTTTCGTCCCGTTCCAAAATGAGAACCTGCTGCCCTTCATCATGGGCCGCAAGCGCAGCAACCAGACCACAGGCGCCGGCACCCACGACGACGACAGGTATTTCGAAGTCGAACTCCACGCCTTCAGCGCTTAGAACTGTCATGTCACGCACCTCTGCTCGGTAATAGTCGAAAGGCATGGAAACCTTCCTTCGTTAAAGTCAGTACCCTGTGCGGCTTGCTTCCGGTGTGCCGTAACGGGCTTCGAGTTCTTGCACTTCGGCCATGCGCGCTGTGTCGAAGAATTGCTTGAAGTTCATGACGTGGGGCGCGACAGAGGCGATCGTCTCTTCGGTTTTCAAGACTTCCAGCGTCTTGCGGGCTGCCTCGCAGGCCGACAGCAGCAACCAGTTGGGATAGATAATGAGTTTGAAACCCAGCGCCTCAATCTCCGAACGAGTGAGGAAGGGTGTCTTGCCAGAAGTCGCCATGTTGTAGAGGAGCGGAATGCCGGGGAATCTCGGTGCGATGTGTGGCAGATCGTCCGGACCGGGACTTTCGATGAAGATCACGTCGGCACCGGCCTCGCGGAACAGCTCACCGCGGTCGAAGGCAGCATTGCGGCCTTCCAGGGCCAGTGCATCTGTGCGGGCAATAACCACGAAATCCGGATCGACGCGGGCATCCACAGCCGCTTTTATCTTCGCTACCATGTCGGCTGCGGGGATCACCTGCTTTCCGGCAAGGTGGCCGCAACGCTTTGGCAAAACCTGATCCTCGAGATGAACGGCAGCAACGCCTCCGCGCTCATAGAGCTGGATTGCCCGCCGCACATTGAGAGGACCGCCGAACCCGTTATCGGCATCAGCAATCAGCGGCACATCGGAGGCATCGGCAATGCGAGTGGCGTTATCGACCATTTCCGTCATCGTCAACAATCCGACATCGGGAAAGCCGAGCCGCGTTGCCGATGTACCAGCACCGGTCATATACATGGCATCGAAACCTGCCTCCGCGACAAGGCGGGCATACATGGCATCCACGACACCTGGAGCCATGAGGGCTCTCTCGCCTGCAAGCAACTGCCGCAGACGCTGGGTCCGAGTGAGAGACATAATCTTCTCCAATTCTTCTAAAATTTTGGAGCGCTCCGGCCGCACCATCGGCCGGGACGCGGATTTACATACCGAGATAGGCCTTGCGCAGTTGCGGATCTGCAAGCAGCGTGGCTGCCTCGCCCTGCATGACGAAACGGCCCTGTTCGATGACATAGGCACGCCCGGCAACGCCGAGCGATTGCATGACGTTCTGCTCCACCAAAAGCACTGCAACACCATCGGCATTGATTTTGGTAATCAGCCCAAACATCTCTTCCACCATGATCGGCGACAGGCCGAGTGACGGCTCGTCGAGGATCAATAGTTCCGGCTCGGACATCATGCCGCGACCAATTGCAAGCATCTGCTGCTCGCCGCCCGAAAGCGTCCCAGCCGACTGAGGCAAACGCTCTTTCAAGCGCGGGAAAATCGCGCAGATACGCTCGAAGTTTTGCTTGACGTTGTTGCTTGCCCGCCGGAACGCGCCAAGCCTGAGGTTGTCAGCCACCGAGAGGTTGGGGAAGATCTTGCGACCCTCTGGTACATGCGCGATCCCGGCTGCCACGACATCGCGTGGCTTGCGTCCGGTAAGCGTTTCGCCCTTGAAGGAAATGGATCCTGCACTCGGCCTGATGAAGCCGGAAATCACATTGTTCAGTGTAGTTTTGCCGACCCCGTTGGAGCCGAGAACAGCGACGACTTCGCCTCTCTCGATACGCATGTCGACACCCTGCAGAACAGCCATCGAGCCATAGCCTGCCTTGATACCGGAAACCTCAAGCACGGCTTTCCTCCTGCAAACGGGCAGCGGCCCCATGCCCCAAATAGGCCTCCACAACCGATGGATCCTTGACCAGTTCGCGAGGCGGGCCGTGAGCAATCATCTTTCCCTGGTTGAGGACGTAAGCCGTTTCCGCAAGGCTCATCACCGCCTGCATGACGTGCTCGATCATCAGAAAAGTATGCCCTTCGTCCCGAAGCTGACGGATGACAGCGACGATTTCGTTGATCTCAGATGGGATGAGGCCTGCCATGACCTCATCGAGCAGCAGCAGTTTGGCGCCGGTGGCAAGAGCGCGGGCGAGCTCCAACCGCTTCCGTCCGGCGATGGTGAGCGACGACGCAGGCCTGTCCAGCATGGTGCCCATGCCAAGGCGCTTGCCGACGTCACGCGCAATTGACATGGCCTCTTGCCGCTTGTGATGATGCAGATAGGCACCGACAGCAATGTTCTCTTGTACTGTCAGACCCGCGAAGGGCTGCACGATCTGAAACGTACGGATCATACCGAGTTGGCAAATGCGGTGCGGCGCAAGACCGGTGATGTCCTGACCAAGAAAGTGAACCGTGCCTTCATTAGGTTTGGTGAAACCCGCGATCATGGTGAAGCATGTCGTCTTGCCCGCGCCATTCGGCCCGAGCAGACCGACGATCGAACCTTCCGGGACGTCGAGGGATGCGTCGCTGACCGCCTTCAACCCACCGAAACTTTTGGAGAGATTACGGACCTCAAGCATTGTCGCTCTCCTTTTTGCCGCTGGCGCCGATCTTGGCGGCGAAACCCACCAGACCTTGCGGCAGGAACCTCAGCGCGCAGATCAACACGATGGCGTAAAGCACGAAGTTCAATCCCGGCGCGTTCGGCAACAGGTGCTTGGCGCCCTCGCCAAGAAGATGCAGTCCAAGAGTTCCGAGAAGCGGGCCCCACACGGTACCTGCACCACCGATGATTGGCCCGATCAGCGCCTCGATGGAGATCGCGGTGCCGTAAACGACATTGCTGTCAATGAAGAGCCAGAGTTGGAGATAGAGAACGCCGGCCAGGCCGCCAAACGCGCCCGAAATCGCCATGGCCTGAACCTTCACCTTGTAGGTATCGATACCAAGCGCCCGGGCGGCGTCCTCATTTTCGCGGATGGCGACAAGATAGGCACCAAAGCGCGAGTATTTGATGAGGGCCGTGAGCGCCATGACAAGCGCCACCACAATTAGCAGAGCGGTATAGGCCACGCTACGATCGCTGAACTGGAGAGTGGCAAATCCCGGATTCAACTTTAGCTGCAATCCGCTGCCGCCACCGGTAAAGTCGAAGGAGGATGCACAGATGCGCAACACCTCGGCGAAGGCAAGCGTGACGAGCGCGAAGTACGAGCCTCTCAATCCGTAGCGGAAAGCGAGCGCGCCGATAAAAGCGCCCGCCGCCGCGCCGGCAAGAATACCCGCACCAAAGCCGACCCAAGCGTTGAAACCATACTGCACCTGGAGGATGGCCGAAGCGTAGGCACCCGTGCCGTAAAGTGCCGCATGGCCAAAGGACGACAGACCGCCAAAGCCACCTGTAATATTCCATGAAAGTGCAACGACAGCGACTATCAGTGCATTGATCGTGAACCCCATCCAAACCGGCGAGGAGGCGAAATAGATACCGAAAAGATACGCGACCGCCGCGATAATCAATGCGATCTGGCCAGTGGATTGCGACTTCATCATGCTGCCCTCCCGAAGAGACCGGATGGTTTGAAAAGGAGGATCAGAATGAACGCCAGGAAGATACCGATCTGACCGAGGCTTTCTCCGAGGAAGAGGCCACAAAGCGATTCAATGATGCCGAGCACCAGACCGGCAACAAGCGCACCGGGCAAGCTGCCCATTCCACCGAGAACGACGGTGGTGAAGGCGACCAGCACAAATGTGTAGCCGACCTGCGGCGTGACGTAGAACGTCGGGAGAAGAAGACACGCGGCAAGCGCGACGCAAGCCGTGCCGATACCGAAGCAGATTGCATAGGTATGATTGACATCGATGCCGACCAGTTCAGCGCCGCGCTTTTCAATCGCCACTGCGCGGATGGCGGAGCCGGTGCGCGTATGGGCCATAAACGCCCATAGCATCGGCGCGACCACAAGAGCAGCCACAAAAGCGATAACTCGGCCCAACGGAATAAAGGCACCAAACAATTCTACTGTGTCATACACATACGGGATGTCGATGCTGCGTGTATTAGACGTCCAGAAATACAGCGCGAGGTTCTCGATGATAATCGAGACAGCCAGCGTGAGAAGAAGGACATTCTGCTCTGAGCCGCTGCTCATCGGACCGATCAAGCCGCGCTGCAGCGCATAGCCAAGTCCGAAAAACACTGGCAGGACGATTGGAATAGCCAGGTAGGGATCGAGCCCAAAGTAGCTATTGAGAAAATAGACCGCATAAAGCGCCAGCATCAGCAGGCTGCCATGGGCAAAATTGATGATGTGTAGAACACCATAGATCAGGGTAAGGCCAAGCGCGACCAGCGCGTAAACCGCTCCCATCATAAGCCCGCTCACCACGGCCGGTAGGATCAGTGTCGACATCCGGGATGCCTTTTCTCGTCCGTCGAACGCTCCCGCCGAACGGGCGGGAACGTTCGATGCTGGTTTCACTTCGGGGCGGGAATCGGGAACACGGCCTCAGCAGTGGCGTATTCCTTCGGGAAGACCAGTTCGATGGTCTCTCCACGCACCTGCGTATTGACAGGTTGCGAGCTCACGTTGTCGCCGTTGACGAACTTCGTAGGGCCGTAAGGCATGATCGACTTGTCGAAGGTAGATGCGGCAAGAGACTCAATTATCTTCTGACGATCCGTCGATGCGGCACGCTCCAGCGCATCCGCTATAAGTTGGATAGACGCATAAGAGACCATGATATCGTAGGTCATGTCGAGTTTGGCGTCTGCAACAGCCTTGGCCAACTCCTTGGACTCGTCCTTATTCGGATCGTACCAGTGATTGCAGTCCATCACATATTGGGCAATCGAGTTGTTCTCCCGAACGAACTTGATGTTAGAGGCGGCCCCACCGAGAATCGAATAGATGGCCTTCAACGCCACGCGCTGCTGCTGGATCGCCTTTGCCATCAGCGTGTATTCGTTGAGATAGTTAGACGGGATCAGAATATCGGCCTTGGAAGCTTTAACACGAAGGGCAATATTGGAGAAATCGCGCTGGGGAGTCGGGTGAGAAATGGTATCGACGACTTCGATACCCTGCTTTGGCAATTCGGCTGCCAAAATTTTCGCCATGCCCGAGCCAAAAGGACCGTCTTCATGAACGATCGCGGCCGTCTTGACCACTTTACCCGCCGCTTCGTTGAGCTTCTGGAGGTTGCCGAGCGCGACGCTTGTGCATTTGTTGATGCCCGGCGTGAAGCGAAACACGTTTGTCAGCCCGCGTGAAACGATCGTTTCTGCCGTGCCGATGGAAACGACCTGCGCGAGATTGTATTTTGCCGCAGCCTGTGTGGATGCCAAGCCGAGAGCGGATGAAGAAGAGCCGGTGAAGGCACAGATTTCCTGGGATGCAAGCGTATCAACGCCTGCAGCGGCGATTTCGGGCTTGCTCTGGGCATCGACCACGACGAGCTCGATTTTTGCACCGCCGAGGCTCTTGATGCCGCCGAGCGCATTGATTTTCTCGACCGCGAATTTGGCGCCGGCCGCACTCTGCGTACCATTATAAGCGAGCGCACCTGTCAACGGCTCCAGAACGCCGATCTTGACGGTGGGTGGTGCGGCTCTCAACAGCCCTGGCATGGCGAGCGTGGCAGCAACAGCGCCGGAAGCCTTCAAAAGTGTTCTACGTTTGACGTCAAAATCCATGTTTCAGTTCTCCCTTTTATTATGACGGTCCCAAGGTGAAAGCTGGCTCGCCCGTCAACGATCCAGCCAGCCATGCGAGGCTATCCGTATCCTTTCGAATGCTTCGATCTGCTCCAGATAGGTGAATGTCATCTCGATCTCGTCGAGCCCCTGCAAAATGCAGTCACGGGCAAACGCGTCGATAACGATCGGATGCGTGCCTAGATCTCCGGGCAAAATCAGTTTCAACCCAGCCAGATCGACCGTAACCTTCGCATCTGGAAAGCGCGCCAGGTGATCGGCGAGCGCCTGACAGCGCCCGGCTTCAAGTCGAACAGGTACAAGCCCGTTTTTTAGAGCGTTATTGTAGAAGATGTCGCCGAAGCTCGGCGCGATCACCGCCCGGATGCCGTGATCGACAAGTGCATAGACAGCGCCTTCGCGCGACGATCCGCAGCCAAAATTGTCTTCAACGAGCAGAATGGTCGCCTTGTCCGCGCCGGGGCGATTGAGCGGAAAGCCAGGATCGAGTTCTCCTGTTTCATCGCGACGAATGTCGTGGAACAGGAACTGTCCATAGCCCTGCGCGCGATCAGCCTTCAAAAACCGGCCCGGCAGGATCTGGTCGGTATCGCAATTGACGCCTGGAATAGCAATAACGATGGAGGCTTCCCTGGTGAAGGCTTTCATAGTTATCCTCCCTCAGATCCGGCGTACATCGGTAAGACAGCCACTGATCGCCGCGGCAGCCGCCATCGCGGGACTGACGAGATGCGTACGAGCGCCCGGTCCTTGCCGACCGACGAAATTGCGGTTGGAGGTCGATGCGCAGCGTTCACCCGGCCCAATAACATCGCCATTAATTGCGGCGCACATGGAGCACCCCGATTCACGCCATTCGAAACCCGCATCGATCAAGGCTTGCGCCACTCCCTCGGCCTCGGCTTGCTTTTTCACCTGCGTTGACCCGGGAACGACAATCGATGGAATAACGGCCTTGCGGCCTTTCAGAACCGCCGCCGCCGCCCTCAGATCTTCGATACGGCTGTTGGTGCAGGAACCGATGAACACCTTGTCCAGCTTCAATCCGTCCAGTGCGATGCCCGGCTTCAGATCCATGTACTCCAGCGACTTAGCGGCTGACTTACGCTTGTCGGCATTATCGAAAGTCGCTGGATCCGGCACGCGGCCATTGATCGCAACGGCATCTTCCGGGCTGGTGCCCCATGTGACCATCGGTGCAATATCTGCACCGTTCAACGTGATTTCACGATCGAAAACCGCCTCATCGTCGCTCACGAGCTTGCGCCATCCGGCAATCGCCGCATCCAATTCTTTCTCAGACGGTGCATAATGACGCCCCCGCACATAGGCGAAGGTGGTATCGTCCGGCGCTACCATGCCGAAACGCGCAGCCGCCTCGATCGACATGTTACAGAGCGACAGGCGTCCTTCGATCGAAAAGTCCCGCACCACCTGCCCGGCGAACTCAATCGCATGGCCACCCGCGCCTGCCGCGCCAATCTTGGCGATCAAGGCCAGCATCACGTCCTTGGCGGTAACGCCCTGCCCCAGCCTCCCGTCGATCGTTACACGCATCGTTTTAGGGCGGACCTGCCAAAGCGTCTGGGTGGCAAGGACATGGGCATTTTCCGATTGGCCAATGCCAAATGCGATAGCCCCCAAAGCACCTTGAGTGGAGGTATGGCTGTCAGAACAGACGATTGTCAGGCCAGGCAGAGTTATGCCCTGTTCGGGCGCGACCACATGGACAATACCCTGTTCCCGGCTCGATATGCCGAAATGGCGCACGCCTGCCCATTCCATGTTCTCGTCGAAGGTGTCGATCATCTTGGCGATGGCCGGGTTTGCAGCATCGCTGGAACTGCGGCCAAGTGTTGGGACATAGTGATCGGCGACGCCAAAAATCTGCTTTGGGCGACGTGGTTTCAGGCCGCGCCGTTTTAAATCGGCGAAAGCGTGAAAGCTTCCCTCGTGGATCATATCGCGGTCGATATAGAGCAGCGAAGGCCCGGAAGGATGGCGCAGAATTTCATGCGCGTCCCAAATTTTGCCCAGCATTGTGCGTGGTGCGCTCATCTGCGCCATGATCGTTGTTCCCATTGACTTCGGCTTCCCGCCTTATGATGACCGGCGCCTATCAGGCGCCAATCTTTTGCGACAATCAGCCTTGATCGCGGAATGCATTGGCGATCTCGCCGGCCGGCGCATTCCAGACACCGTCATGTGAGACGATATAGTCCAAGGCCTCACGCAGATATTCGATGCGGTAAGGCATGCCGGACACCCAGCTGTGCAAAGGCAAGCTCATGACGCGCCCGCCATAATCGGCGCTCTCGCGGTACAGCACGTCAAAACGATCCTTGACCTGCTGCACCCAGTCAGCCTCGGACTGGAAGTATTCGTCTGCAACTACTCGGTCATCCGTCTCATAAGCCATCGGCATGGCAAGCAGCGGACCATGGCTTGTCTTCATTTCATAAGGCAGGTCGTCATTAGCCCAGTCGAGCCCGTAGGTGACGCCGTTCTTCGCCAGAATATCTGGCGTATTGAAGCCTTGGGCGCGGCCCGGCGACAGCCAGCCTTCGACCTTTTGCCCGCTTTCCTGGCGCAACAGAGCCAAAGCCTCGGCAATAATCGCTTGTTCCTCGTCTTCGCCAAGGCTGGAATGATGCACCTTGCCCATGTCGAGACCATGAGCGACGATTTCATGCCCACCATCGATAACGGCTTTGATGAGTGCTGGATAACGTTTGGCAATGATG
This sequence comes from uncultured Agrobacterium sp., assembly GCF_913777885.1. Lineage (NCBI taxonomy): Bacteria > Pseudomonadati > Pseudomonadota > Alphaproteobacteria > Hyphomicrobiales > Rhizobiaceae > Agrobacterium > uncultured Agrobacterium sp. The sequence goes on from NZ_CAJYTV010000018.1 coordinate 25,213, forward strand.
CCGTTGATAGCGACACTGGTCTTCAAGCCCTTATCGCCAAGCAGCTTCAGGACGCGGTAGATACCGACCCGATTGCCGTAATCACGATTGGTGTAATAGCGGAAGTCCGGATAGGGCATGGACAAGGCACCAGGCGCCTTGAATGGTTTGGAAGGCATGTCGAGCGGAAAATACTGGACATGCGTCACGATCGACAGCGCGATGCGAGCACCGTTCGGCCAAACGATCGGTTTGCGCTGAAACATATCAGACCATTCGTAACGGTCATGATCCATACCATAGCGACGCGCGGGATATTCGAGATAGCTGTCGGGCATCGGCATCAGCGTGCTCCCTCTGCTGCATGGTGAGGTGCGTTATGTGCGGTCATCGCCGCGCTCATGGCGTCATAAGCACCAGATGCGTGATAGGCTTCGGCTATTTCACGCCCTGTCGTCTGCCAGACGCCCTCATGACCTGCGATGTACTCAATAGCCTCGGCAAAGGCATCGATGCGGTGCGGTTGGCCGACAAGATAGGGATGCAGCGGAATGCACATGACTGTACCGCTGTCGTCGCCTTCCTCATAGAGCTGGTCGAACTGCCGCTTGATGATTTCGCCATAGTGGCGGGGCGTCACCTTCTGCGTGTTGTAAACGATGACATCGTTCATCTCGAGCGAATAGGGCATCGATATCAGCTTGCCGGACTTGACCTTGACCGGCATCGGCTGGTCGTCATGAAACATATCGCAGGTGTATTGGATGCCGGCTTCCGCGAGAATGTCCATCGTCCAGAAATTGTTGGACAAGGCGGGAGAGAGCCAGCCTGCCAGCTCCTGGCCTGTATGATTGCGCACAGTTTCGAAAGCGTCGCGTATGATCGCGCGCTCCTGGCCGATATCGAGATTGTAGACATAGCGCGTATTGTAAATGCCGTGCGAGAAGAACTCCCAACCGCGATCGGCGCAGGCCTTGATGATTTCTGGATGGTGATCGCACAGCGCAACATTCAGCGATACCGAGCCGCGAAAACCCGCCCTGTCCATCGCAGCCATCATGCGCTGCCATCCCGCGCGGTTACCGTAATCGCGGTGCGAATATTGCAGCACATCCGGATTCGGGCGGGCCCAGGGGGTGCGGGTTGGGTTGTTCGGCGGATCATATTCGTAGAATTCAATATTCGGCGCGATCCATACGGCAATTTTTTTATTACCGGGCCAGACAATCTTTGGCCGGTTCGGCCACGGCAGATAGTCGTAAAGACCGAGATCGGAACGCATGGGATTTGCTTCGGCAGCCATCTTAACGCTCCTCGGGCTTATAGGCCTCGTACCACGCGATAGCCTCGGCAACCGGAATCACATCGCCGTATTTGACCGATATGTCGTAGAGGTTGGCGAAATGCGGGCTTTCATGCTTATCCGCCACGGACTCTTCCGGAACGACCACGCGGTAACCTCGAGAGATGGCATCAACCACACAGGCACGAACGCAACCGGATGTAGACCCACCAGTCAAAACCACCGTGTCGCACTGATGCCAAACCATGAGCGACTGCAGATTGGTTTCGTGGAACGGCGATGCCATGCGCTTGTTGATAATGATGTCCTTGACATGATCGATTTCGAGCCGCGGATCGAACTCGGCGCGCCGCGATCCAACCTTGATGTTCTGGAGCGAATCCGGCGTATCGGTGCGCGTTCCCCACACGCCGCAATCCTCGCCGGAATCCATATAGGCAACATACGTCCACGTCGTTGGCAGACCCTTTTTACGTGCGAGACCGGAGAGTGTGTTGACGTATTCCAGCTGCTTCGGATCGGTCTCATAGGCCGTGACGAATTCTCCGACTTGGGTGTAGGCACACTGAAGATCGATATTGATCAACATTGGCTTGCGCCCAAAGCCGAAACGCTTGCGGGTGGGATTTGCCCTGGCGTTTTCAAAGAGCTGACGCGCCGTAAGGGACGATGTTTCCATGAGAATTCCTCCGTTCTCATTTGCGACTGGCCGTAGCTGCGAACCGAAAAATTCAGGCGCTCAAACCATTCAATTACTCATAATGTTATTACTTTATATCTTTTGTAAAGACGGAAATTTTCGAAATTTGAAGCCGATCCACCAACGCACGCGAGATACTGGGGAGCTCAATTTTCCCGTGTTGCAGCCAGCAAAAACAAAGACAGTGCTGCACATCTCGTTCAGCAAGTGGGCGCTCTGCCCCAGATATGATTGAACTCGGCGGTGTGAGAATATGGGATGACTGCGGTGTACCAGCAGCGGTTATGCTCTATCGAGACCAGCGGATACAAAGCTTGAGCGGCCGACGCTCATTCGCGACCAGCCACATACCCGTTTGAATCCGCACTTGGCATATATTAAAGCACCAGTTACCTGTTGCCCCTAAGGTTGAGTTGAGCTGGTTACTCACCTCCTCCGGCTTCAGATCAGGAAACCCGATGACCGATACTCTAGATTCCGATATCTTCAACCTTGCGCCGATTGCCATGTGGATCGAGGATTTCAGTGGAGTGCAGGAGCTGTTTCACCATTGGCGAGCCGAAGGTGTGACGGACATCAGATCCTTTCTAAAGCATGACCGGGATCGGGTTATCGCCTGTTCGTCGCGGATACGCGTCCTTAGCGTCAATGCAAAGACACTGCAGCTATTTGAGGCAGAAAGCCTCGAACACCTGACAGCTAATATTACTGCAATCTTCCGCGATGACATGCTAGATACGCATATCAATGAGTTGGCGGCGCTTTTTGATGGTGAGACGACGTTTTCGAGCACCACAGTCAATTATACCGTCTCCGGCCGAAGGCTTGACATCCAGTTGCGCGGTACCGTCCTGCCTGGCCATGAGAAAACGCTCAGTAGGCTTCTTTTAACGACCGAAGACATCACTGATCGCGAGGATGCCCGGCGTGCCGAAGCGCTGCAGCGGCGCCAGGCTGAAGGCGTTTTTGAGCATTCGCCAGTGTCGCTTTGGGTTGAGGATTTCAGCAGGATCCGCACCCTTATTGAAGACATCCGTGATCGCGGCATCAGCGACTTCCGAACATTCATGGACGTTCACCCGGAGTTTGTACGCCAGTGCATGAGTGAGATCAGGGTGATCGACGTCAATCAGGCGACCCTTGATCTATTTTGCGCAAAAGACCGCTCCGACCTTCTGCAGCGGATCGGCGACATTTTCCGCGACGACATGGAGAAGCCATTTAGAGAACAGTTGATGGAGCTTTGGAACGGGAGGCTTTTTCATCACCGCGAAGTCGTCAATTATGCGCTGGATGGTTCAGTCCGTCACATCCTGCTGCATTTTTCCGTGTTTCCCGGCTACGAAAGTGATTGGTCGCGCGTCCAGGTGGCCCTCGCCGACATTACAGCACGCAAGAAGGCTGAAGCCTATCTCGAGTATCTCGGCAAACATGACGTCCTGACCAAACTCTACAATCGCGCTTTCTACGCCGACGAGATGAACCGGCTTGAACGTAAATCGCTGCGTCCCGTCTCTGCGATCATCATCGATCTTAACGGCTTAAAAGAAGCAAATGATCAGCTGGGGCACGATGCGGGGGACGGACTGCTGCGCCGCTTTGGCGAGATTCTCAACGGCGCCGTCGCTACACCGAACCACGCATGCCGCATCGGCGGAGATGAGTTCGCGATTCTCATGCCCGGCGCCGATGCGAAAGCCGCTGGCACGATGATGGAAACAATCACCGAACTCCTCAGAATTAACAATCAGTTTTATTCAACTCTACCGTTGAGCATGTCCTACGGCGTCGCCACAAGCGAGGCCGATGAGTCAATGGAATCAGTCGTTAAGCGTGCCGACGCGCTCATGTACGAGAACAAGAAGGCACATTATGTAGCCATTGAACTCGGAGGCGAAATGCCGTTAGCCAAGACCCGAACACTTTAGAGGATCGAAACAAAAGGCCACCTATGCGATGGGCTTGGTTCTTCCACCGGTCCACACGTTTTCGGATCGGGCAAAATTGTATTGAAGATGCTCTTCTTTGGAAATATCCAGAAATTCGGCAGCACAGAGCCTCACTTTCACAAGAGCAAAAGCCGCTGGCGGGATCGAGCCCCGACGAGTTGGAGCGCCGCTCTCTTCAGGAATTTTATCGTCGGCGTCCGGGCTTTCAACACAGGGGAAAAAGGAACGGCGAGTGCGATCGCTGAGCTTCGTCCACTGTAAAAGTCGTTCCTGTTCGTCGCTCACAACATACGCTTGGCCAGAAAGCCTGATCTGGCTCCACGTTGAAGCGTCGTAACCAACGAGAGAAACCTCGTTATTGAGAAGGATTTGAGCCACCTTCCGAGAAGCGGCTTCCGTCACAAAAAACAGTTCCCCCGGAGTCCTTCTAAACTGTCGCAGAACAATCGTTCTGACAGCCGGCTTATTGGCCTCATCCATACTGGCTAGCTGAAGCAGATTGAACGGAGAGCCCGACTTCACTCCGTCTTCGAGTGCCGACCAGATATGAAGGAGCACTCTGCCCGCAGACGCGCCAGCGTCAAACTCTCCATCGTGCTTCATACGGTCGACCTCCATGAACATTGTTATGCGTAAAGAAATCTGCTTGCCACGATGGGCACAGGGAGAAGCTCAATCCGCGCGCTTCGCCTTGCTCTTGTTCCAGCACCGCCATGCTTCAGACAAAACGATCAGATTAAAGCACTACATGGAAATCATCGGAAACAATATGCCCGAAGACGTGTACTCATTTCTGATGATTGGAGCAGCAGGGCTCGTCGCGGTTTGGTTCGCATTCTTCATCATAAGAAAGCTAGTGACCGTTGCAGTGATCGCCGTTGTTGTCATCGGCGGCTTGATCGCGTGGCACAATCCGGCCGCGCTTCGATCCGCGCAGGACTTTGCGGTGACAGCATACGATCAATTGCGATACCGAACGACGACAGACTAAGCATAACGCCGTCGCCGAAGACGAAACGCCGGGTATGTAAAGGCGAGCTCAATCGACCCGAGTCCATAATGATGCGTGGTCCGCCATCTGGTATTCCGCGCGCGGCACGCGCCTTCAATCTGGCTTATAGCTGTGACGAGCAAAAAATCGTTCGAGGTCGCGTTGCTCCGGGGCTTGCCCAGTGTAAATCTCGATGTACTCTGGGATCCGCTTCATACGCACTGAGATACTCTCTCTTGTCTGCATGGAAATGTAGCCGATTTGGACGAGATAGCTGGTCCGCGCGCGAACATCGGCATGATTTTCCGACTGACCGAAACGGATGAACATCTGCTTCAATGCCTCAAGCCGGACTTCATCAGCCGCCTGCACTTCCGCTCGTATATAGTCGGATGTCAACGCCCAGCTTCGCACTGCGAACTCGAACGGCGCATCGAAAAGACCGTTATCGACCCAGCAATCGAAAACGTTGAACATCGCCTCGACGACGCTCTCCGCATAGGCTTGCGTTTGCCTGACGATGTTTCCAGTATTCTTCTGGCGCCAACGCTCGATCAGGGCATCCAGAAGCTCTTCGCGATCTTTGAAGAACCAATAGAAGCTTGTCCTCGAAAGATTCAAACGCTTCGCGAGCGGAAGAATCTTTACCGAGTCGACACCGGATTCGATCAGCAAATCGTAAGCAGCGTCCAGCCAACCTTCTTGCGATCCTCTCCAACCACTTTCGTTTAATGTCTGCTCCATGGTCAACTATCTAACAAAACGAAATCTAGAAAACAACGGGAAATGTACATCGGTGAACACACAGGGTTCCACCGTGTTTTCAAAGTTGACATAGGTGTACATTCGAGTTTAGCGTCAGTCGCATTTCCAGCCTGGAGACGCGCCATGTCTAACGATCCTCTTCTTCAACCATTGCAGTTGAAACATCTCACGCTGCGCAATCGGATTATCGTCACCTCACATGAGCCTGCCTATCCCGAGGACGGAATGCCGAAAGAGCGTTACCGCGCCTACACGGTGGAAAGAGCGAAGGGCGGAGTGGCGTTGACCATGACGGCTGGCTCCGCCGCTGTCTCAAAAGACAGCCCGCCCGTTTTCAACAATCTGCTGGCCTACAAGGATGAGATCGTCCCTTGGATCCGTGAGATGACGGACGCCGTACACGAACACGGCTCGGCCATCATGATCCAGCTGACTCACCTTGGTCGCCGTACCCGATGGGACAAAGGTGATTGGTTACCGGTCGTTGCGCCATCGCATCACCGCGAACCAGCTCATCGCGCCTTTCCCAAGAAAATCGAGGATTGGGATATCGAGCGGATCATCAAGGATTTTGCCGATGCTGCCGAGCGCATGAAAGCCGGCGGCATGGATGGCGTCGAACTCGAAGCATACGGTCACCTTCTAGAACAATTCACCTCACCGCTCACCAACGAGTTGGACGGCCCCTATGGCGGCTCACTCGATAATCGTATGCGGTTCTGTTTCGACGTGCTCAGCGCGATCCGAAAACGCGTCGGTGACGATTTCATCCTCGGAATACGCTACACGGCCGACGAACGCCTGCCCGGCGGCACCGGATCGGACGAGGGCCTGGAGATCTCAAGGCGCCTCAAGGACAGCGGACTGATCGACTATCTCAATGTTATCCGAGGCCATATCGACACCGATCCGGGCCTGACAGATGTCATTCCGATTCAGGGCATGGCCAACTCGCCTCACCTGGATTTTGCCGGACAGATCCGTGCAGCCACTAATTTTCCGACCTTTCATGCGGCGAAAATTCCCGATGTCGCAACGGCCCGTCACGCAATCGCATCTGGCAAGATCGATATGGTCGGCATGACCCGCGCTCATATGACCGACCCGCACATCGTGCTGAAGATCATGGAGAAGCGCGAGGACGATATCAGACCCTGCGTCGGCGCCAATTACTGTCTCGATCGAATCTATCAGGGCGGAATGGCATTCTGTATCCACAATGCTGCCACCGGCCGCGAGGTAGATATTCCCCACACCATCCCGAAAGCTGATAAACGCAAAAAGATTGTGATCGTCGGCGCAGGCCCAGCCGGTCTCGAAGCTGCACGTGTCTGCGCGGAACGTGGGCACGAGGTGGTTGTCTTCGAGGCGGCCAACAATGCCGGCGGACAGGTACGTTTGACTGCGCAGAGCGAGCGTCGTCGCGAGATGATCAGCATTATCGACTGGCGCATGAACCAGTGCGAAAAACTCGGCGTTCAGTTCCACTTCAATACCTGGGCTGACACCGAAATCGTAACAGCCGAAAGGCCGGACGTGGTGATCATCGCAACCGGCGGACTGCCGTACACCGAAATCCTGACGTCTGGAAACGATTTGGTGGTGTCCTCTTGGGACATCATCTCGGGTGACGTCAAACCGGGCACAAACGTTCTGATCTACGACGACGCTGGTGATCACGCAGCACTCCAGGCCGCCGAGACCGTGGCGAAGGCCGGTGCGAAAGTTGAAATCATGACGCGCGATCGCGCTTTCGCGCCGGAGGTCATGGGCATGAACCTGGTGCCCTATGTCAGGGCACTTCAAAAGCTCGATACCACCTTCACGGTCACCTACAAATTGACTGCGGTCGAACGCAGCGGCAACCAGTTGATCGCTCACATCGGCAGTGATTACGGTGGCGTGGATAAGCGCAAGACGGTTGATCAGGTGATCATCAACAATGGAACACGCCCGCTGGATGAGCTCTATTTCGAGCTGAAGCCCTTCTCCGTCAATGGCGGAGAAATATCGCATAGCGCGCTGATCGCAGGCGAACCACAATCGGTGGTGCGTAACGACAGTGGCTCGTTCCAGCTCTTTAGGATTGGAGATGCGGTAGCCGCCCGCAACACCCATGCCGCCATTTACGACGGCTTGCGAATCGCAAAGGACCTTTGAGGGAAATTCTCGTAGAAACGCTTACGGCCACGTTTGCAAGCGCAGCGTGGCCGTAAGGACTGTTGACGTGTCGCGAACTATAAAACGTTCTGATCTGTGACCTGACGCTCTCAGGCGCTGATCGTAAAGCGCCCGAACGCACCGCGTGCAAAGCACAGAGGCTCTCCCTCGCGGTGGGCGGCGCGCAGCACCCGGCCAATGATGATGGAGTGGTCACCGGCATCGTGGACGGAGGCCTGCGCGCATTCGAAACGGCTGAGTGTTCCCGGAATAATCGGCACACCTTCTAAGTTCAGTTCCCAGTCCAGCTCTTCGAACCCCTTACCGCCACGGGTGAAGCGAGAGCAAAGAGCGTCCTGCTCTGCATCCAGAACGTGAATAGCAAAGTTCGTCGCGCCAACAAAAAGGTCGTGACGTGTTGAGGTCTTTGCTGGCGACCAGAGCACGAGAGGCGGGTCGAGAGACACGGAGGAGAAGCTATTGACCGTCATGCCCGTTGGGCCGTTCGGCGTATGCGCCGTCACGACCGTTACGCCCGTCGGGAAATTACCGAGTGCATTGCGGAAGCTGCGCGACGTCGTCGCATCGGGCACAAACCGATGTTCGTTATGCGTGTTCAAACTGTTGAGCGACGTCATCAGGGCACCTCACGACCGTTTGCAAGCGTGTAAAGTTCAAACCATGTCTGGCGATCCATCTCGACTTTCTCAGCATCGGAGATGGTAGCGATACGCGAGAGATTATTCGTGCCCATGACAGGCAGAATTTTTGCCGGATGCTTCAAAAGCCAAGCGACAGCGACAGCAGCCTTATCGACCGAATGCTCCTGAGCAATGCGCTCGAGCGCCTCGGCCAGCGCACCTTTGCCGCTCATCAGCGAGCCGCCGCCAAGAGGCGACCACGCCATGATCGGCAGATCTCGCTCCTGTAGATAGGCAAGGTCGCCATTGGTGAAGGGCGACGTTTCAGCGAGGCTGATTTCGATCTGGTTGGTGACCAGTTCTTCGGTCATATTCGACTGTAGAAGTGAGAAATCCCACGGCCTGAAATTCGAAACGCCGACGCTTCTTACCTTGCCGGAGGCAACCAGTGCGTCGAGTGCTTCTCCGGTTTCTTCCGGATCGAGCATCGGGTCTGGACGGTGGATCAAGAGGAGATCGATCCGGTCGGTGTTCATATCGCGAAGCGACGTCTCGACCGACTCGGTAATATGCTTTGCCGATGTATCGTAATGCTTGACCCGCGCGGATGAGTGCCGGCCAGCTGGCGCGACGATACCGCACTTCGTCACGATTTCGATTTTATCGCGCAGCGTCGGATTCTGGCGAAGGCCGCCGCCGAGGATAGCTTCTGCGGTGTACCCACCGTAAATGTCCGCCTGATCCATCGTAGTGATGCCCTGCGCAAGGCAGGCTTCAATCTTCGCCTGCACATGGTTAGGCGACGTGTCGGCATCGTCACCGATGCGCCACATGCCGTAAACGATGCGGCTGAAGGAAAGGCCGGATGTGATGTCTATGCGTTGCATTAGTGGCGCTCTCCATTGCCAAGAGGTGTTGCAGGTGTTTGTGCTGGAACGCGACCACGCGCGTGTGGAAGCGAGCAGGTCTTCATTTGCGGCAGAACCTTCTTGCCGAAATGTTCAGCCTCATCAAGGTGCGGATAACCCGAGAAGATGAAAGCACGAATGCCCATTTTCTGGTAATCTTCCAGCTTGCTCAAAACCTGGTCGGTCGAGCCGACCAGTGCTGCGCCGCAGCCCGAGCGGGCGCGACCGACACCCGTCCAGAGATGGGGCTCGGTATAGCCGAATTGATCGGCCTGCTCGCGCGCTTTGGCCTGATGGGCAACGCCGAGCGAAATGCTGTCATGTGCTCGGGCGCGGATCTGGCGACCATATTCGTCATCGAGTTTCGATACCAGATGCTCAGCATACTCATGCGCTTCGGCTTCTGTGTCGCGCACGATCATATGAACACGAAGACCATAGTCCAGTGTGCGTCCATGAGCTTCGGCGCGCGCATGTACCGCACGCATCCGTTCGGCCAGTTGCTCCTTCACTTCTGGCCACATGAGATAGACATCGCACTGCGCACCACAAAGCTCCAGGGCATCTGGCGAGTACCCGCCGAAGTAGAGCAGCGGACCACCATCCTGCTGATAAGGCCGTGCAGGCTCGGTAGACACGTTCTTGAACTGGTAGATTTCGCCCTCGTGGTTGATCTCGTCGCGCGTCCAGGCTTGGCGAAGTATTTCAACGACTTCATGGCTGCGCTTATAGCGGTAGGCGCTATCGGCTACCTCACCGGGAAAGTCCGAACTGATGACGTTGAGCGTGAGACGACCCTGCAACATGTGATCGAGTGTTGCAACAGTACGCGCCAGCATGATCGGCTGCATTTCACCACAACGAATAGCCGCCAGGAAATTGATATCCCGCGTGATCGGCGCGCAGCCGGCGACAAAGCTTAGCGTGTCCTGGCCAACCTGATACGAAGACGGGCATAGGATGTTGCGAAATCCAAGCTCTTCGGCCTTTTTGACGATCGAGGAGCAATGATCCCAGCTTGAACGCAGGCGACCATCGGGGACGCCCAGGAATTCATAGTCATCGGAACAAAGAGCCGAAAACCAGGATACCTCTGCAGCATCGAGGTCAGCTGAGGTGACAGGCACAACGGTCATAAAATTCCTCCCAAAACGTCTGATGCCTATTTCAATATCATCCGCCTTGATGTAAATCAATGATGTATCAATTTTTTATGCCGCGGGAGGAAAGGCGTTGAAAATGAAGAGCTCCAGGGGAAGTTTGCCCATGTATCTCCAGATTGCAGAGACGCTAGTGCGCGATATCGCAGCCGGCACATTGATCGATGGCGAAAAGCTTCCGCCGGAACGCGATATGGCGAAGGATCTGGGGATCGCAGTTGGCACGCTACGCAAGACGCTGTCCGAACTTGAGAGCCGCGGATTGCTGGAGCGAATTCAAGGCTCGGGCAACTATATTCGTGCAGTCAACGATCCGCAAAGCGTCTATGCCATGTTTCGCCTGGAGTTGATCGAGGGTGGCGGCCTGCCTACTGCGGAGATACTGAGCGTCAGTCGCGAGAAGAAGGATGAAAGCCTGCCCGCTTTCGGCCTTTCGAAGGAGGGTCACCGGATCCGTCGTTTGCGTAGGATCGGCGGCAAGATCGCTGCGATTGAAGAAATTTGGCTCGATGGCTCCTATATCGATTCGATTGTGCCCGAAGACCTCTCCGAGTCCCTCTATCTTTACTACCGCACCCGTCTGAACCTCTGGATCGCCAAAGCCGAGGACTACATCGATCTTGGCCAGGTCCCAGATTGGGCGCCCTCCTCCTTCCGCCCTTCGCCTGGCGACCCACTTCCTCACGTGCTGCGCGTCAGCCACTCACACGAAGGTCAGAAAGCCGAGGTGTCGCACACATGGTATGACCACGCCGTGGCACGCTATGTCAGCAGACTGCGCTAACGAGGCCCTCGTAAAGATCGATACGCCTAATATCGCGGGCGAAGCGAAAAAATATCCCGAGATTCCAAGTCAAAACAGAACAAAAAAATGCGCCTGCAATAAAATTGATACACTATTGATTTAATTTTTTTCGCAGCTATGATTTTTGTCAAGGAACTCGTCGGCAAGGACGAGCTTGGGAGGAATGAATGGCTTCTGTAAGCCTGCGTAAATTGGAAAAGAGCTACGGCGCTCTGCGAATCGTCAAAGGCATCGATCTCGAAATCGCCGATGGCGAATTCGTTGTCTTCGTCGGTCCATCCGGCTGTGGTAAGTCCACTACCCTTCGCATGGTAGCAGGCCTGGAATCGATCAGCGGTGGAGAGATCCGGATCAGCGACACTGTGGTAAACAACCTGCCGCCACGCGGTCGGGATATTGCCATGGTCTTCCAGGACTATGCCCTGTATCCGCACAAGACTGTACGCGAGAACATGGGCTTCAGCCTCAAGGTGCGCGGTGTTCCGCAAAACGAGGCAAACGAGCGGATCAATGAAGCTGCCGAAATGCTCGGTATCGGACATCTTCTGGATCGTCGTCCCGGTCAACTATCGGGCGGACAGCGCCAGCGCGTTGCCATGGGGCGCGCCATCGTGCGCCGGCCTCAAGTGTTTCTTTTCGACGAACCGCTGTCGAATCTCGACGCAAAGCTGCGCGGGCAGGTCCGGACTGAGATCAAGCGCCTGCACCAGCAGATCGGCACGACGATCATCTACGTGACCCATGATCAGGTCGAGGCGATGACGCTTGCGGATCGTATTGTTATTCTCAAGAACGGCGAGATCGAACAGGTCGGCACTCCTGATGAGGTTTATAACAAGCCCCAGAGCGTCTTCGTCGGTGGTTTTGTCGGCTCGCCTGCCATGAATTTTGCTCGCGGGCATCTGTCCGGAGGCAAGGTTCTCCTGGGCAATGGTGACAGCCTGTCATCCGCAGCCATTCGCCTCGGCAAGGCGGCTGCATTGGATGGACGTGAAATACTCGTTGGCATCCGACCGGAACATTTCGGCGTCGTCTCCGATGACGCAGCCGCTGTTTCTGCCCAGGTTCAGGTCGTGGAGCCGCTTGGCTCCGATACGCTGGTACATTTCAACATCGGCAGCGATATGCTTACCGCACGCATGGCGCCGGACGCCCGGCCCACAGTTGGCGAGACGATCCGCATCGGTATCGATCCGTCTCGTATTCATGTGTTCGACGCAGAAAGCCAGCGCGTTATCAATTAAAAAAGGCAGCTGAGAAGAATCGCTGCAAGTAAGTTCAATGGGAGGATGGAAATGAATCTGAAGATCGTGACTGGCGCTTTGCTTGCGCTCGGCCTGACAACATCATTGGCGACCGCCGCCGACTTGAAAGTGTATATTTCTAGTCAGCACCAGCCACAACTCTGGCGTCAGGTGCTCGATAAATTCGAGACAGCCAATCCTGGCACAAAAGTTTCGATCGAAACCGGCGGCAACACGTCGGAGGCGCAGGCGCAATACCTCAACACCATCATGTCCGCCAAGGACCCGTCGCTTGACTTGCTGATCCTTGATGTCATTCGCCCTGCACAATTTGCAGCGGCAGGCTGGACCGTGCCATTCGAGGGCAAGGACATGTCGTCCTATCTGCCCGCCTATGCCGAGGCAAACACGGTCGATGGCAAGGTTGTCGCTCTGCCGGCCTTCGCGGATTCCATGTTCCTCTATTACCGCAAGGATTTGCTGGACAAGTACGGCATTGCACCGCCCAAGACCTGGGATGAGTTGACCGCTGCGGCCAAGAAGGTCGCGGACGGCGAGAAAAACCCCAATCTTCAGGGCCTGTCCTTCCAGGGAAAAGCCATCGAAGGCGCAGTCTGCACCTTCCTCCTGCCCTACTGGAGCCAGGGCAAGAACCTTGTTGAGAATGGCAAGCTGACCTTCGACAAGACGGCGGCCGTAAACTCGCTCAAACTATGGAAGAGCTTTGTCGATCAGGGTGTTGCCAAGAAGAATATTGCCGAAGTAGCAACGGACGACACCCGCAAGGAATTCCAGGCCGGCAACGTCCTATTTGCGGTCAATTGGTCCTATGCCTGGGCACAGTCGCAGGGCAAGGACTCGGCGGTTGTCGGCAAGGTCGGCGTTGCGCGTCTGCCTGCGGTTTCCGGCGGCGAACAGACGACCTGCCTCGGCGGCTGGGAATGGGGCGTTTCGGCCTATTCCAACCATAAGGATGAAGCCCAGAAGCTTGTCGAGTATCTTTCCAGCGAAGACTCTTCCAAATTCATGGCTGCCAACGGATCGCTGCTGCCAACCTATCCCGCTGCCTATAAGGACGACACCGTTCTGAAGGCAGCTCCCTGGTTTGCCGATGCGCTTCAGGTTGTCGAGACCGCCAAGCCACGTCCGGTAACGCCGCGCTACAATGAAGTCAGCGAAGTTATCCGTACGACAGTCAACGCTGTGCTGGCAGGTGTCACCACGCCCGAAGAGGGTGCCACCCAGATCGAAGCCCGGCTAAAGCGGATCATCCGCTAACGCGTATAATGGTTTCGCGATGGTCGCACGCGGCTGTCGTTTTATTGGGAGTGCTTGGCTTGACCGGCACCCCCACCCTAATCAATCTGACATTCCTTTGGGAGATGCGACGGTGATGACCTCGTCTCTGCACCTCACGCATAGTGCGGAAAAACCAGCCCCGCGCTGGACGAATTGGCTCGACCTCGGAGACCGTGCGCTCGCCATTTTACTGCTCGCTCCCGCGGGCATTCTGCTGGCACTGATCATCGTCTATCCCGTATTCAAGCTTGGCTATACCAGCCTCTTCAGCCTGTCCTTGACGTCCGGCCTGCCAGCGGAGTTTGTCGGTCTCGACAACTATCGGCTGATGCTTGAAGATCCGGCCTTCTGGGAAACCACATGGAACACGGTGCTGATAACGCTGATCACCGTGCCGGGCGCCCTCCTGATGGGACTTGCGCTAGCGCTCCTGGCAAACCTGCCTTTTCGCACACAATGGCCGGTGCGCCTGTCGCTCCTGATACCCTGGGCTCTGCCGCTGTCTTTCGCTGGCTTGATCTTCGCCTGGTTTTTCCACTCTGAATATGGCGTCGTCAACGATGTGTTGAACCGCTTTGGCTTCGAAGGCATCATATGGTTCAACTCGCCCGGATGGGCTTTTGCGGCGATCTGCCTGACGATCATCTGGAAGACCTCGTCCTTCATGGCGCTCATCATTCTTGCCGGTCTTCAGACCATTCCACGCTCGCTCTATGAAGCAGCCGATGTCGATGGCGCCGGCAAAATCCGCCAGTTCTTCGAAATCACACTCCCTCTGCTGAAGCCTGCTATTATCGTGGCATTGATTTTCAGAACCATCACAGCACTTCAGACATTCGACATTCCCTACATGATGACCGGCGGTGGCCCAGGAACGTCCACCGCAACCCTTGCCATGTATATCCATCAGAACACTGTATCCTTCCTCGATCTTGGCTATGGATCGGCGCTGGCGATGGTGATGTTCGCACTCTCAATGGTCGTGACGGTAATCTACCTACGCGCTATCAGAACGAAGGATTGAGCCATGAGCACCCTCACCCACTCAGGCTTGCCCTCCATTCTGTCCGGGCGCCCACTTCGGCTGTTTGCTGCAGCCGCTCTTTTGATCAACGGCATGTTCCCGGCGCTCTGGATTCTCTTCACCTCTTTGAAGACAGAGGCCGAATTGACGGCGAAGCCGATCACATGGTTTCCGCATGCACCGACCCTGGCCAACTACATGCAGGCATTCTCTGATCAGCCGCTGCACATCTTCCTGTTCAACAGCTTCATGGTGGCGCTGCTTTCCACCTGCCTGACCCTGTTCGTCTCGGTTCTGGCGGCTTACGCGCTGGCACGGCTCAACCTGCGCTATCGTGGGTTGATCCTTTCCGCCATCATCGCGGTATCGACGTTTCCGCTGGTGACGCTGCTCGTTCCACTTTTCGAAATCATGCGCACCTTGAATTTGCTGAACACCTGGATTGCGCTTGTCCTCCCCTACACGGTTCTGTCGCTTCCAGTATGTACGTTGATGCTGGTCTCTTTCTTCGAAGGCATCCCGCGCGATCTGGAAAATGCAGCAATGATCGATGGCTGCACGCGCATTGGCGCCTTGTTCAAGGTTGTTGTGCCATTGTGCGCGCCAGGCGTCTTTACCGCTGGTATCCTTGCCTTCGTCAATGCGTGGGACGAGTTCCTTCTGGCGCTGTCCTTCAATTCCAATCCTTCTCTGCGCACGCTTCCGGTGGGAATTCAGCTCTATCAGGGTGAGTTCGCCTTTCCGTGGCCGGTCATTTCCGCAGCCCTCGTCGTTGGCATCGTGCCTGTCGCCATCCTCATCGTGATCTTCCAGGAACGCGTTGTTTCCGGTCTGACCGCGGGCGGTATCAAGGGTTAGCCGACAATCGCCCCATTCTAGAGACGTTCTGCGAACCCTTCGTTATTGAAAGAATTTGCAATGCACTTGCGCAACATGGCCGACGGCTTCGAACTGACCATCAACGGCACACCTGTTCTTCGCCACACAACTGAAAGCCCGTCCATTTTCGTTGGCAAGGGCCAAGAGCGCATGGACATGTATCGGGGCAATTTCGATATCGAAGATTACGTCGTAGAGCGCGTAGCCCTGCGCCATGCGGCTGTCGACGGTGACAACATTGTCCTTTCGGCAGATGAAGGGCAGCCCCCGAAGCTTCGCCTGCACATTGCGCAAGACACGGTGCGTATCGAAACACTCGATCCGTCCATCAACCGCTTCTGGCTCCGCACGGTCGCTGAAAAGGATGAATGCGTCTGGGGCGGCGGAGAGCAGATGTCTTATTTCAACATGCGAGGGCGCAAATTCCCGCTCTGGACCTCGGAGCCGGGCGTCGGACGCGACAAGACAACGGAAATCACCTTTAAGGCCGATGTCAGCAGTAAGGCGGGTGGCGACTATTACCACACCAACTACCCGCAGCCGACCTATATCTCCTCCCGCCACTATGCCCTGCACGTGGAGACCACGGCCTATTCGGTATTCGACTTCCGCCGCGACACCTTCCATGAGATCGAAGCCTGGGCTGTACCAGAGCATCTGGAGTTTTTCGCAGCCGACACTTTTAAAAACCTGGTCGGACAACTATCCGCCCGCTTCGGTCGCCAGCCGGAACTGCCGGACTGGGTGTATAATGGTGCCATTATCGGCCTGAAGGATGGCGAGCAGTCTTTCGCCCGACTGGAAAGAATCCGCGCAGCAGGCGTCAAGGTGTCGGGCCTTTGGTGTGAAGACTGGGTTGGCCTGCGCCACACCAGCTTCGGCGCCCGACTGTTTTGGGACTGGAAAGCCAATGAAGAGCGCTACCCGGCTCTTCGCCAGAAGATCGCTGAACTTGCCGATAACAACATCCGCTTTCTTGGATATGTGAACCCCTATCTCTGCGTCGATGGCTCGTTCTTCCCGGAGGCGGAAGCAAAGGGCTATTTCGCTAAGAATGACGCGGGTGAAACTGCCCTTGTGGACTTCGGCGAGTTTGATTGTGGCGTGGTGGATTTTACGAACCCGGACGCCATGGACTGGTTTGCAGAGACCATTATTGGCCAGAACATGCTGGACTTTGGCCTCTCCGGCTGGATGGCGGATTTTGGCGAATACTTGCCGATCGATATCCATCTTTCCAACGGCGTCGATGCCAAGCTCATGCACAATGCCTGGCCGACAATTTGGGCGGAAGTGAATGCCAAAGCAGTGGCAAGCCGCGGGAAAATTGGCGAAACACTGTTCTTCATGCGCGCAGGCTTCACCGGCGTTCAGGCTCACTGCCCACTCCTATGGGGTGGTGATCAGTCCGTCGATTTCACCCGCCATGATGGACTCGTGACCGTCATGTCGGGCGCGCTATCCTCGGGCCTGTTGGGCAACGCTTATCATCACTCCGATATCGGCGGTTACACCAGCCTCTTCGGCAACATTCGTACTGCCGAACTCATCATGCGCTGGGCAGAGATGGGAGCGTTCGCGCCGGTGATGCGCACCCATGAAGGCAATCGGCCACGCGACAACCTGCAGATCGATCAGGACGAGGCGGTGCTCAAACACTTCGCCCGCATGACGTCTATCTACGTTCACCTCGCCCCCTATCTGAAGGCTCTCTCGAAAGAAGCAGCCGAAACTGGTCTTCCCGTACAACGTCCGCTCTTCCTGCACCACGAGGAAGACCGCAGGACATATGAGATTCAGGATGCCTATCTCTATGGAGCCGAACTTTTGATCGCGCCGGTATGGCAGGCCGGGCAGAATGAGCGCACTCTGTATCTGCCTAAGGGCGCTGAATGGGTGCATGTCTGGAGCGGTGCGACACATGACGGCGGGCAGGAAGTGACTGTAGCAGCACCTCTCGGCCAACCGCCCGCATTTTTCCGCAAGGATGCTGAAAATGCCGGACTTTTTGCCGGCATCCGCACCATTTGAACCTGGGCGTTCTGCGCAGGCCATCGTTATTTATCGCCGATTGCCTTGTCTTCAGGATACCGACACCGGCTTCGACCGCAACATGGCGGCCGTTGCCGGATCGGCACGTCGGCAAAGCCTCGGCGGCAGGCCCTTCATGATCAGCTCGGCATCGGCGACAGCCATAGAACCCAGGGCATAAAACGCATCGCGCGTCCCTCCTGTCCGGTGCGCCGAGAGAAGAACTCCGTTGGCCTGGCGAACGGGATCATCCGCTGCAACGGGTTCATCCGGAAAAACGTCTGTCGCGACCTTAATGCGACCGGACTGCGCGGCTTCTATCATCGCTGGGAAATCGACGACGGCAGCGCGGCTCATCAGCAAGAATGCCGCACCCGGCCTCATCATGGCGAATTCCTTCGCGCCGATAAAGCCCTGGTTCTCGCTGGTGACGCTGGCGAAGACGAACACCACCTGACTTTCGCGCAAGACTTCCTCAAGGGTCGAGGCCTCGCAATCCAAACGCTCGATGATTTCATTTGGAAGCCATGGATCGAACACGCGCACCGTGTTCCTGAACGGGCGAATAAGTTCGCGAAGCTCTCGGCCAAGATCTCCGAAGCCAATAAGACCGACCGGGGCTCCTGCGAAACGGAAGGTTTCCTCATTGCCTTCGAGCCCGTAGCGTTCAACACCCTGACGAAAGTCGCGGTCCGCAGCAGTGACGCCACGCGCCAGATCCAACGCCATCGCAAGCGAGGCTTCCGCGACAGGCGAGGCAAATGCCGATGCTGGTGTGATCACCCATATCCCACGCTCGACGCATGCCTGATAGTCGATGTTCGGCAGAAAATTGGACTCAACGTTGATAATCGCCTTTAGCCTTGGCGCTCTATCCAAACGCTCGCGCGGCATGTCTGTCTGGCCGAAAATCATTACCGTATCGGGAAGATACCGCTCTACTTCATCGGAACTCATCGGGCGATCTTCCGATACGACAACGTCGCCTAGTGCTTCAAGGCGCGCCCGGACGGACGGCTCCATGATGAGATCGAGTGTTCTTGGCAGTGGATCGACCAGAATGATGCTGCGGCTCATCATATCCTCCCTCGAGAATCGCTAACTGGTCGGAGATTAGCGCGAAACGCCATGCCGCGTACAAGCGATCGTTATAGGCGCTCTTCGCCCAAATCTCATAGAGCGCAAGCAATACTGACCTATCGATCTGCTGGAACCCCTCAGCGCGCGGCTGGACAGAGCAGGCAGGCGATCGCTGCCTGCTCTGTTTGTGCTTACATGGCGGGCAAAACCGCAATGTCGCGGACGTCGTTATCGAGACCGGAAACTGCTCCCACCTGCGTTGCAGCACCCGTTTCGAGGTTGACGGTGTAGAGCGTCTTGCCCGCAACGAGGTAAGCAGCATTCTTGCCGCCTTCCATGCCCTGGATATCAAAAGCGTAGGTTGAAGGCTTATCCTTGATTCCAAGTTTGCCGATGGCTTTGAGGGTTCCGTCATTCGGCTTGGTCTGCTGAACCAATGCGCCAATGGTGGCGTCGATATCATACATCGCAGTCTTTTCTGGCTTACCAATGGAATTGGTGTAGGCGGCTGCGACAATATTTGGAGTTTCGCCCTTATGCATATCGCCGTCCTCATAGGCTAGCGCGCCGTCCACTGTCACCGCTCCCGTATCGGGATGGACACGATGGTTTGTCGTGCCGGTCATGAAGCGGAGACGGTCTGCCATCGGATTGAAATCAACGATGACCGGCGCCTGCGTCATGGTCAGCATCTTATCCATTTTGGCGACTTCACTTGCTGCGCCCGTTTCCAGGTTGATACTGACGATACGATGATCCGGCGTTACGCCTATGACCATCTTGTTGCCAGGTCGATAATCGATGCCGACGAGTTTATCGACGCCGGTAACGTCCATCTTCTTGGTAACGGAAGGCTTTTCCGTATCGAACATGACGAGCGTCTTGTCCCCGCTCAATCCCAGGACGGGTGCTGCGAGCGCTGATGTCGTCGTGGCAATAACAGATATTGAGGCGGCTAGAGCAAAGCGAATGGTCTGCATGTTTTTCTCCCAAGCGTTCAAAATTGAAGAAGGCCTCATCATCTGGCTATCGACCTTCCATACTTGAGACACATCGGGAGATGCGATTGGATGCAGACTTCAAAAATATTTTTAACGAATGCATCCATGCGCCATCGGTGCGAGTATAGCTTTACATGAGGCACTGATAATCCAAGCCTCTGATCTGGGAGACGGGTTTGACATTGATGGGCACTGGGTCAGTCGATCTCGACAAGGCGCTGAATGGCTGCGCGCATGGTGACCGGCTTGCATTGCGGCAAATATTCGATCAGGAGGCGGGGAGACTCGTCGCCATTGCGCAGCGCATTGTCAGGCGTCGCGAGCTTGCCGAGGAAGTCGTGCAAGAGTCCTTCATACGCATATGGACCCACGCGCATCAGTATAGACGCGAAAGCGGCTCGGCCCGCGGCTGGATCTATGCCATCGTCCGAAATCGAGCGCTTAACACGCTGCGTGACGGAAAACGCGAACAGAATGTCGAGGATGTCGAAACGCTGCGTGACGATCATCTGACGGATGAAATCGTAGCGGCGTGGCACAGGCTCGACCGCAACTCACAGCTCTATGAATGCCTTGGTTCGCTAGATGAAACGAAACGGCAAGGCATACTTATGGCCTATGTCAGCGGTTACTCTCATGGTGAAATTGCTGGAAGACTGCGCCTGCCACTCGGCACAACCAAATCATGGATCAGGCGTGGACTTCTAGCGCTGCGGGAGTGCATGGCATGACTTATGACCGCGCGGATATCCCCAACCTGGCTGACGATTATGTCCTGGGCCTGCTTGATACAAACGAAGCGAGAGAGATCGAACATGCCATGGAACGTGATCCAGAAATGCGCGCCGCCATTGCGGCAAGTCGAGACCGCTTCCTACCACTTGATCTGAGCGCAAACCCGCAACCGGTTAGCGCCGATCTTTGGCAGCGCATCGAGGCCGCACTACCAAGCCAGGATAATCACAGTCCAGTGACCGTGCGGCAGGTAGCAAACGACAATAGCGCTCGTCGCTGGAAGTTTGCCACATTTGCTTCATTAGCAGCGACTTTGCTGATGGCGGTCGGTCTCTTCTACACCTTGACCAGATCCGTTGAACCGCTCGTCATCGCCGTCCTTGTCAACGACAAGGGAGAGATACAGGCCGTCGTGGAGGATTTTGGCAACGACGAGGCTTCTGTGCGATTACTCGCGGATTTCGCCGTTCCGCGTGACAAGACAATTCAGGTTTGGACACTTCCCTCCCGCGATGTCGGCCCCGTCTCCCTCGGTTTGCTTGACGATGGGCGTTCGTCTAGCCTGCAGGCGCGGTCTCTTCCCAAACCGCGGGCTGACCAGCTGTACGAGCTCACACTTGAGCAGGCAGGCGGTTCACCGACCGGCCGACCAACCGGGCCGATCCTCGCAAAAGGGTTTGCTCGCATGCCGCGTTGACGCCTGTACGCTACAGCAGACTTCTCAGGATCGTGTGGCCAGCTATCAGCAATACGTAAAGACACCGCCCAGCTCGCTGTCTTTTGCTATGCTGAGGCTTGTACACAACCACGCGCAACCGACTGTCATAATTTCGTTGCACGTTCACTTGTTTTCGTTTTGAATGTAAGTCGCTTCGAATGAAGCATGGTAGCGCCGGTTCTGGGAGGTTCGGGCGAAACGAATATTGGACAGCGTGTTGCTGGACCATTTGTAAAATTTAGGGAGGCACCATGTCCACGAAACGTATCGCTGCATTGGCGGCGGGCTTTGCTATTTCGCTTTCTTTTGGCACATCTGCGTTTGCGGCCACGGAATTGCAATGGTGGCACGCCATGACCGGCGCGAACAATGAAGTTGTCGATCAACTTGCCAAGGAATTCAACGCGAGCCAGAGCGATTACAAGATCGTACCGGTCTTCAAGGGCACCTATCCAGAAACGCTGAATGCTGGCATTGCTGCATTCCGATCCAAGCAGCCGCCAGCCATCATCCAGGTGTTTGACGCAGGCTCCGGTGTGATGATGGGAGCAGAAGGCGCGATCGTTCCTGTCGCCGACGTCCTCAAGAAGGGCGGTTACGACTTCAATAAGTCTGACTATCTCGCGGGTATCGTTGCCTATTACTCGAAGCCAGACGGCACCATGCTGTCCTTCCCCTACAACTCCTCCTCGCCGATCCTCTACTACAACAAGGATGCCTTCAAGAAGGCTGGTCTCGACACGGAAAATCCGCCGAAGACATGGCCAGCCGTATTCGAGGCAGCTCGCAAGATCAAGGAAAGCGGCGCGGCACCTTGCGGCTTCACGTCGACCTGGCTGACCTGGATTCAGACCGAAAACTTTGCGGCCTGGAACAATGTTTCTTACGGCACCAACGAGAACGGCCTTGGCGGAGGCACGGTGGAGCTTAAAGTTAACTCGCCGCTCTACGTCGAGCACTTCCAGGCCATTGCCGACCTCGCCAAAGACGGGACTTTCCGATACGGCGGTCGCACATCTGAGGCAAAGCAGCTCTTCCTGTCCGGCGAATGCGCCATAATGACGGAATCCTCCGGCGGTCTCGGCGATATCGTGAAGTCGGGAATGAATTACGGCATCGGTCAGCTTCCTTACTACGAAGGTCATGGACCGCAGAACACCATTCCCGGCGGAGCGAGCCTCTGGGTCTTCGGCGGCAAGAGCGACGCAGAATATAAGGGCATCGCCCAGTTCTTCCACTTCCTGTCGCAGACGGAAATCCAGGCACGCCTTCATCAGGTTTCGGGTTATCTGCCGGTGACCAATGCCGCTTATGATGCAACCAAGGCTTCCGGTTTTTATCAGAAAAACCCTGCGCGTGAGACTCCCATCCTGCAGATGACGGGCAAGGCTCCGACCGAAAACTCCAAGGGCGTGCGCCTGCCAAACCTGCCGCAGGTTCGCGATATCATGAACGAGCAGTTCGAAGCCATGCTCGCTGGCAAGCAAGACGCCAAGACCACGCTCAATCAGATCGTCGAGCGTGGTAACGCCGCTATCGCAGCTGCGTCCAAGTAATCGCGACATACCGAAGCCATTGCCCGTATCGAAAGATGCGGGCAATGCTTTTTCTTTGGCCGGCTGAGGAGCATCAACCTTGCACACGGTTCACTTCCCGAACAAAATCCTGCCCTACCTCCTGTTGGCACCCCAGATCATCCTGACGTTGATTTTCTTCTTCTGGCCCGCAAGCCAGGCGATCTATCAGTCGATGCTGAAGGAAGATGCTTTCGGGCTAAAAACCACCTTCGTCGGTCTTTCCAATTTCTCCGACACCCTCTCAGATCCAAACTACCTACACGCACTCCAGGTTACGATTGTGTTCAGCGCATTGACGGCCCTTGTTTCGATGGCCGTGGCGCTGCTTCTTGCAACGGCGGCCGATAAGGTGATCCGCGGCCAGACTTTTTACCGCACGCTGCTCATCTGGCCCTATGCTGTTGCCCCCGCGGTTGCCGGCATGTTGTGGCTTTTCATGTTCAACCCGGCCATGGGCACGCTCGCTTATCTGCTTCGATTTACGGGCTTTCAGTGGGACCCGTTGCTGAAGGGCGACCAAGCGATGGCCCTGATCGTCTTTGCAGCGGCGTGGAAGCAGATCAGCTATAACTTTCTCTTTTTTGTCGCCGGCTTGCAGGCCATTCCGAAGTCGCTCATCGAAGCCGCCGCAATTGACGGCGCGCGCGGCAGCAGACGCTTCTGGACCATCATCTTTCCGCTTCTCGCGCCGACGACATTCTTCCTTTTGGTCGTCAACACGGTCTACGCCTTCTTCGATACGTTCGGGATCATCCATGCCGTGACAGGCGGAGGCCCGGCAAAGGCCACAGAAACGCTGGTCTACAAGGTTTATAATGACGGCTTCGTCAACCTGAACCTCGGCTCATCCGCCGCCCAGTCCGTGATCTTGATGATCATCGTGATCGGTCTGACGGCCTTCCAGTTCCGCTTCGTCGAGAAGCGGGTTCATTACGGCTGAGGATCGGACATGATTGAAAAACGCCCCATCGCCAGTGTCTTTGGCCATCTCACCCTGATCATAGGCATCATCATCGTTGCCTTTCCGATCTATTACACCTTCATCGCTTCTTCGATGACGTCTCAGGACATCATTCGTCCACCCATGTCGTTGCTGCCGGGCGGCCATCTAGCCGAAAATTACCGGGAAGCTCTTTCCGGCGGCGTCGAGCGGGTCGTCGGCGTCAGCCTCGAACGTCTTCTGTTCAACTCATTCGTGGTCGCGATTGCAATTGCAGTCGGAAAGATCATCATCTCTTTCCTGTCCGCATTCGCCATCGTCTTCTTCCGCTTCCGTTTCCGGATGTTTTTCTTCTGGATGATCTTCATCACCCTAATGCTACCGGTGGAGGTCCGCATCCTGCCCACGTACAAGGTGATCGTCGATCTCGGTCTGATTGACACCTATGCCGGTCTCACACTGCCATTGATGGCGTCTGCCACCGCAACCTTCCTCTTCCGCCAGTTCTTCCTGACGATACCGGGAGAACTCGTGGAAGCGGCGCGTATCGACAATGCAGGTCCCTTCCGCTTCATGAAGGATATTCTCCTTCCCCTGTCCAGCACCAACATCGCGGCTCTCTTCGTCATCCTCTTCATCTATGGCTGGACCCAATATCTCTGGCCGCTTCTGGTGACGAACGACGCCAAGATGAACACGATCATCATCGGTCTGCGCCGCATGGTCGACTTCACCGACGCATCCACTCCGTGGAATTACGTTATGGTTACGGCGATCCTCGCCATCATCCCTCCCATCATCGTTGTCGTCCTGATGCAGCGATGGTTCGTCAAAGGTCTTGTGGAGACAGAAAAGTAATGGCCCAGATTGTATTGAACGACGTCCGCAAGATGTATGGCAATGTCGAAGCCATCAAAGGTGTCTCTCTGGAAATTGCGGATGGAGAATTGGTGGTCCTCGTCGGCCCATCCGGCTGCGGAAAATCGACGCTGCTGCGCATGATTGCCGGCCTGGAAAGCATCTCTGGTGGAGAAATCTCCATTGGAGATCGGGTGGTCAACCAGTTGGAGCCGTCCGAGCGGGATATCGCAATGGTGTTTCAGAACTACGCGCTCTATCCCCACATGACGGTACGCCAGAATCTTGCCTACGGCCTGAAGAACCGCAACACACCGAAAGACGAGATCGACCGCCGCATAGAACGTGCCGCCAAGGCGCTTGAGATCGAACAGTTTCTGGAGCGCAAGCCCCGCCAATTGTCCGGTGGCCAGCGCCAACGTGTGGCTATGGGTCGCGCCATCGTCCGTGAGCCCGCAGCCTATCTCTTCGATGAGCCACTGTCGAACCTAGATGCAAAGCTCCGTGTGCAAATGCGCGTGGAAATCAAGCGTTTGCAGCGGTCACTTGCCACGACCAGCGTCTACGTCACCCATGACCAGATGGAAGCTATGACGCTGGCCGACAGGCTCGTCGTGCTCAATGCTGGGCGCATCGAGCAGGTCGGCACACCGATCGAACTTTACGAGCGCCCAGCGACGACCTTCGTGGCTACCTTTATCGGCTCACCTTCGATGAATCTCTTGGCAATGTCTGCTCCGACAGGCAACTGGTCGCTGAGAGCTGATGCAGCTGTGCCGAGCAACGCTACAACGCTCGGCATCCGCCCCGAGGATCTCCACCTGATGTCCGAGGTCACCGAGGACGCCGCGCTCACCGCCTCCGTCAAGGTCGCCGCTGTGGAGCTTGTTGGAGCTGAAAGCTATGTGCATGGCGTACTGGCTGATGGAGCCGACATCGTCTTCCGGGTAGCAGGACGCTCTCGAATCGAGATGGATGATGTCGTTCAGATCGGCGCGAAAGCGTCCGATCTTCATTTCTTCGGCTCCAATGGTGCGCGTCTGGACTAGTCAACTGTTGCATCAGCGTTGAACCGACCCGGTCCACCGGAAACACTTCACAAACACGGCGGGTTCACTCCACGAGCCCGCCGTTTCGTTTCACCCTGTCAAACAGGATGGTCTAGATCATCAGCCTGGAAACCGCATCGGGTTACGTCAAAGCACGGCCTATAGACATTAGGAGGTGGAGCGTCTTGTGATTTCAACAGGACGCACCACCCTTATCGTGCGACGTAGCGCTTCCACGGATGCTCTTCCTTAAATCCGAGAACCTCGCGGGCTTTACGGTTGGAAAGCGGAGCCTCGTCTTTGCCAAGCTCTCTGGTGACAGGAGTGTTCGGGCAGTATTTCGCCAGGAATTCCGCTGTCGGGAGGTCAGCTGTAATCGTGTCGTTCACTGCGTTGAACACCTGGAATCCCAGACCGTCCTTCTCGATGCAAAGATGAACTATTGTGCCAAGATCGCGCGCATCTATATAGCTCCAGGCATTGCGCTTCCGAGACATTGGATTGTTAAGAAAGCCTGGGAAGTTGCTGTATTCATGCGGTTCTATGACATTGCCGATGCGCAACGCGTAAATATCGGCGCCATAGCGCATGGCGAAAGCCCGGGCTGTCTTTTCGTTCACGAGTTTCGACAGACCGTAGCTATCCATCGGATCGATGTCATAGTCTTCTTCCAGGGGGAAAGAGTGGAAGTCCTTGTCGCCTTCGGCAAAGCAGACGCCGTAGGTGGTCTCACTTGAGGCAATGATGACCTTGCGCACACCAAGCTTCATGGCTGCTTCAATAACATTGTACGTGCTGACGACATTGGCCTCAAATGTCTTGTTGTCCGGCTCGATCAACACGCGCGGTATAGCGGCGAAATGGACTACAGCATCAGGGGCTGATGGCGGGGCACCATTCTCAAAGCCATCGAAACCGAAATGTGTCGTCAATGCGTTGAAGGCCTGGCCGCTGTCGGTAATATCCGCAATTAGCGTGTTCACGCCCGGATGATCAAAGGGTTTTAGATCGACATTGAGAATCGAATAGCCTTTCTCCAGAAGCTTTGGAATGGCATGTCGGCCTGCCTTGCCTGTGCCTCCGGTGAAAACGATACGCTTGGTCATGTCTGGCCTCCTCTGGCATTTCACACTTACGACGTGGCTACTACGCGAAGATTTCCATTTTCACGTCTCCTGTCCAGGCCGCATACCTCCGCATATTGTCACACATCGCAATCGGGGTCGCGGCGAAGCGCAGCGCAGGTGACAGACGTTTCACTGAGGACCGTGAAGAGACAGACTATGGATGGTGAAACAATAAAAACAAACTGGCGCACCTCTGTACACCGCCCTATCGACAGCGCAATTGAGGCGGCACCGGGGGTGTCGCCTCAATTATCATCCACTTAGGGCAAGTCGCGAACGTGGGGCTCGCGATCCCAGTGTCGTTTCGTGCCGACCTTAATAAATTCGTCCACGGGAACTACGCCGGCGTCGGGTTCGACATTCGCCTTATCCAGGAGGATCTTTGTGGCTGGACAATAGCCGATGGTCTTACAGTGACTATAGGCGTCCATGAACCACTGAATCGCAGCAGACTCCTTGGCCAATCGTTTTGCCGCATCAGGCGAAAGGATCGAGGTGACTGCGTCGAAAAGAAACGAAGGCGAACCGGCCAGTTGTCCATCCGCTTGCACGACGCCACCTTCGAGTTGAACACCTCCGACCTTGCGGGCGACAAGAAAAGGCGTACCGCCAGCGTTTTTGATGTCCTTCAACAGCTTGTCGATCGAAGTCTTGTTTGAACCATCATCCACAAGCACTCCGACCTTTCGACCTTTTAGGGTCTCCAGCGCGTTCTTCTGTATGGACAGAGCGTCCGAAGCTGGCATCTCGACGGGCTGCTTTTGCGCCATCGATTTCTCCGGCAGTTCGATCCCCAGGCCATCCGCCACACGGCGCGCGAGTTCCTCATCGACATTGCGAAGGTTCGACACAACATTGCGTCTGACATGTGCCAACTGAACCTTGGAGAGCTCGAAAACGATGGCCGAGATTATGTGGGTCTGTTCATTTTCTGTTTGCGATCGGTAGAACATCCGGGCCTGGCTGTAGTGATCCGCAAAAAGCGCGTCTCTTTGGCGAAGCTTATGTGCTGGATCGTTACGCTCATCGTTTGTCTCAAACGTTGAAAAGCCGGTCGATCTCGTGGGCCTTGGGCCGCTGTCTTCACCTGCCTGTTCGAGACTATTCGGCTCGTAATTGGCTCGCCCCTTCGGGACCAGTGTCTGCATCATCCCGTCACGCTGGAAATTATGAAACGGGCATTTGGGTGCATTGATGGGAATCTGATGGAAGTTCGTCGTCCCGAGACGTGACTTCTGCGTGTCGAGATAAGAGAACAACCGCCCCTGCAAGAGTGGATCATTGCTGAAATCGACGCCTGGAATGATGTTGCTTGGGAGAAAAGCGACCTGCTCCGTTTCGGCAAAAAAGTTATCGACGTTCCTGTTCAGCGTCATCCGGCCAATGATCTCTACACGAATATCTTCTTCAGGAATGAGCTTCGTCGCGTCGAGGACATCATAGGGCTGCTTTGAAGCCCATTCTTCATCGAAGACCTGTACGCCGAGGTCCCAGGACGGAAAGTCCCCTTGGTCAATCGATTCAAAGAGGTCTCGGCGCTGGAAATCGGGGTCTGCGCCCGCGATTTTTACCGCCTCATCCCATGTGGTGGAAGCTAGTCCCAAAGTGGGCTTCCAATGAAATTTGACGAACTTGCTCTCGCCCTTATCGTTCACAAGCCTGAACGTATGCACGCCGAAACCTTCTATATGCCGGAACGATCTCGGGATTGCACGATCCGACATCGCCCACATGATCATGTGCATCGATTCCGGCATCAGGCTGACAAAGTCCCAAAAGGTGTCATGTGCAGAGGCGGCCTGCGGATAGCCGCGGTCTGCTTCCATTTTCACGCTGTGAATAAGGTCCGGGAACTTGATAGCATCCTGAATGAAAAACACCGGAATGTTGTTGCCGACCAAGTCCCAGTTTCCACTATCTGTGTAAAACTTAACGGCAAAACCTCTGACATCGCGCGGCGTATCCACTGAACCGGCGCCACCGGCGACTGTCGAGAAGCGAACGAATACCGGACAGCTCTTTCCTTCTTCCTGAAAGATGGAGGCTTTCGTCAAATGGGGAATGGCTTTCGTACATTCAAAAACACCATGTGCGCCAGAGCCTCTGGCGTGAACGATGCGCTCGGGAATACGCTCGTGATCGAAATGGAAAATCTTTTCCCGAAGAACGAAATCTTCGAGCAGCGTAGGACCCCTGCTGCCAGCCTTCAAACTGTTCTGATTGTCTGAAATGCGATGACCGAAATTGTCGGTGAGATACGCGCCATCTCCTGCGTCATTGTTCTCGATCGTCTGATGCAACTCGTCACCCTCGCCGCGATTGTCTTCGAAGGCGGGTTGACCAGATCCTGGAGCTTGATCGCGCAGGGAGTTGCTGTTGCTTGGCGACATGCCACCTTGCTCACGCTCGGTCATCTTGTATCCTTCAGGGTTGGAGAGATTGAAGCTGCGGGCAGTGCCTGAGGCGCGCCTGTTTTAGTCACTCAAAAATTAGAATGACTCTCGCGCTCGCAGGTTCCACGTTTGATAAAGGAAATAGAGAGATCGCCGTTTGCAACGCGTTTGGTGCTACAAAGACGAAGCAGGACGCAACAAGCGGGCTGGATACGCAGACGGTGGCCCGACCCAATAAGTCCGAGCGCTTTTTGATCTTGTTTTGATGGCAGAACGGTCGATCACGACCGTAGAATGCCACCGGCGGAGGCCACTGCGCATGGTGTATCCACATCAGAAAGCGCTGCCCTGCCGAGATCGACCAACTGGGTCGTGATGTCGGCATAGCGCAAAACTGATCTGGCGCCCTCATCGCCGCGTAACTCTCGCATACGTTGATACAGGAAGGGAGGAACGATAACGGGATGCCCTGGATGGCTTGCGTGAGAACCGCGCACTACCTGCTCCCCACCGGATCGGACGAAAACATCAACAAGCCGATCGATATGGTCAGATGTGACCTCGGGCATATCGGCGAGCATTACGAGCACACCGGCACAGCGCCGAAGGCTCTCATGAGCAAAACCATGCGCGAGCGAAGCGCCCATTCCCAGAGAGAAATCGTCACAATGGGAGATGGACAGCGTCAATCCTCGAAGCGCCTGCTCGACGTCTGAAGATCGATAGCCGACCACCGCAACAATGTTCGAAAGCCTTGAGTGAAGCATCGTCTGGGCAGACTTGCGGATGAGCGGCACACCGTCGAATTCCGCCAGCAATTTGTGATGACCTTCCGTCCTGCTGGATCGGCCTGCTGCCAGAAGAACGCCGCCTATCTCCATAACCTGTTCATCCGTTCTTTCATATGGATGCCGTGACGCGAGTGTCGCCTGCCGCTCACGCGAAAACCTCAAGCCTCGCCGCTGCTATGTCGGCTAGCACCGAAAGCGCAAGCGACGTGGCGTCCCTCGTAGGGCCAAATAGACCGATGGGGGCACGAATGCGGTCGTAACACTTGGATGGCACGCCTGCCGAATGCAGTCGTTCAACACGGCGGCGATGTGTGCGCGTGCTGCCAAGTGCGCCTATGTAAAAGGCTGGTGAAGCCAGTGCCCTGTCTAGTAAATCCATCTCCAGATCGAGATCGTGATGGAGAAGAACCACAGCGGTAAAAGGATCGATCTTCATCAACTCGATGTCCTTGGGCGAAGATACAAGTTGAACATCGAAACCGGACGCCTCAGCAAGACGATTAACAGCCTCGGCTTCCACTGTCTGCCCGGAGACCACCAATCCCGTCCGTGGACGATAGACGGATAGAAAGCGATCTTTCTGCCATCCTGATCGGGATGGAAGGTTAGCGCTTTGCTCAAGCGTCTGCGAACTTGGATCATAGCTCAGTGCAACCGATTTTCTCGCACTCAGGTGTCGAAGCGTATCCTCAAGTACATCGCTATCGCGAAGGACGTGGATCGCGATGGTCACGCCCCCACCGCATGGTAGGGCGATGTCGAAGAAGGGTGATCCTTCGCCAAAGGTAACCACTGCGTCCGTGCCGGCCTCAATAGCCAGGAGCGCCTCCGTCGCCACTGCCGCCTCGACGCATCCACCAGAGACGTAACCGCAATACTCTCCGGTCACTGAAACCGCCACATGTGAACCAAGCGCACGCGCTGCCCCTCCGCGTATTTCGGTCAGCGTCGCAAGGGCGGCTTTTCCGTGGCGGGTCGCCTTTGCAGCAAAACGAATGATCTCTGCGGGATCGTCGGATTTGCCAGCTCTGACTGGCACAGGCAATGCCACGGAAAGCGTATCAGTCAAATTAGTCCCCTTCTCGCCGATAGCACTTCTTCTAACGACGCAGTTACGCGAGTTCCGGCAACCTGCCGATCAATTTATCTAAGGTAATGGGGTAATTGCGAACCCGGATGCCAGTCGCGTTGTAGACGGCATTGGCAATTGCTGCAGAAACGCCGCATAATCCCAGTTCTCCTATTCCCTTCGCCTTCATCGGCGACGAGTAAGGGTCGGTTTCATCCATGAAAATGACGTCCTGATGCGGAATGTCCGCATGAACCGGTACTTCATAGCCCGCGAGATCATGATTGACGAAGAAACCGTGCCGGGTGTCCACAGCAAGCTCTTCAGACAGAGCCCCGCCGACCCCCATAGTCATGGCGCCGATAACCTGACTACGAGCGGTAATCGGATTCAAAATTCGTCCTGCTGCACAGACTGCCAACATGCGGCGGATGCGCGTTTCGCCGGTTGCCATGTCGACGCCGACCTCGACGAAATGTGCGCCAAACGTAGATTGCTGGTGGGTTTTCGTAAGATCACCCCATTCCATCGTATCTTCGCCGATCAGCCCCTCATCGCCCGCGGCTTCTGCCAACGACACTGTGCGATTTCCAGACCTGACCTCGCCATTTTCGAAAACGATATCAGCAGAGTTGAAGCCGAGCTTAATTGCGACTGCTTCGCGCAGCTTCACACAGGCGGCGTAGACGCCTGAGGTTGATGAATTTGCACCAAATTGCCCACCGGATCCTGCAGAGACAGGAAAACGGGAATCGCCAAGCTGAACGTCTACCTGGTCAATCGAAACGCCCATCATCTCGGCCGCTGTCTGAGCTATGACCGTGTAGCTGCCGGTACCGATATCCGTCATGTCCGTTTCGACGGTGACGCGGCCATCCCGGTTGAGTTTGACTTTCGCTCCGGAAGGCATGACGAGGTTATTGCGAAATGCAGCGGCAACGCCCATTCCGACCAACCAGTTGCACTCGCGGCGCTCTGCGACGCCAGAACGCTTATCCCATCCGAACTTCTCTGCACCCAAATTAAGGCAGCCGACGAGGTCGCGATAAGAGAACGGACGCTCAGGGTTTTCCGGATCGACCTGAGTGTCATTCTTAATTCTGAACTCGATCGGATCCATCCCGAGCTTTTCCGCCATCTCGTCGATTGCGATTTCGAGTGCCATCATCCCCGGTGCTTCGCCCGGCGCGCGCATGGAATTTCCTTCTGGAAGATCGAGTGCCGCCAGTTTCATTGCTGTCATACGATTTTCGCCCGCGTAGAGCAGGCGTGTCTGTGAAACGGCAAGTTCAGGTTGGCCGCCAGGCAAGTCGCCTGACCAGCTTTCATGCGCAATTGCGGTAATCTTGCCGTCTGGCTGCGCACCGATGCGTATACGTTGAATCGTCGCGGGGCGGTGCGTGGTGTTGTTCGGTATCATCGGTCGTGGAAGAGTTACCTTTACTGGTCGACCGACAGATTTTGCAGCAAGCGCCGCCAATAGCGCATCGGCACGCAGGAAAAGCTTTCCGCCAAATCCACCGCCGATATAGGGCGAGACGACACGGACGTTCTCCTTATCGACACCGAGGGTGGTTGCAAGATCGCTACGCCACCAGTCGATCATTTGGCTCGATGTCCAGACAGTCACCTGCTCGCCGTCCCAGGACGCCAGCGACGCATGCGGCTCCATCATGGAATGGGATTGGTCGGGCGTCGTATATTCGGCATCAAGCGCAGAGTGTGCAGCGACGAAGGCGGCATCGAAATCACCGGCAGAACTTTCAGGCTCGGTCGAGGGATCCGGCGTCTGGGCGTTCGCCATTTCTGCTCTCAGGTCGAACCTACCCTGTTCGGGCGCATATTCAACACGAACCAACGCTGCGGCTGCCCTCGCCTGCTCGAATGTTTCGGCAACGACGATTGCAACGGCCTGATGGTAATGCTGAATTTCAGCGCCACCAAACAGCTTTGCGGTGTTGTACTCACCCTTTTGCAGCTCGCCTACATCCAAAGCGGTGATGATATCTACGACGCCCGGCGCGCTCCTGGCGGATGATGAGTCGATCGAGGCGATATGACCTTTGGCAACTGCCGAGCCAACCGGATAGCCGTAGAGGTGCGCGGAGCCAGAATCGTTCCACTCGTAAGCGTAAGTTGCGCGGCCGGTGGTTTTCAATTGACCGTCGATGCGATGGATCGGCTTGCCGACAACCTTCAACTGATCGATCGGGTTATTGGTCGCTGGTTTTTCAAACTTCATGATTTAAGCCCTCGCCTCTGCCAACACTGCGCCCAGCGTTCTTTCGACCAGGTCGATCTTGAATTTGTTTTCCTGCGTTGGCCGCGCGCCCGCCATAAGGACAGCCGCCGCCGCACGGGCGCCATTCGGGAGCTCGCGTTCCGCGGCTTCCACACGCCATGGCTTGTGGGCGACACCACCTACAGCGACTTTCCCCGAGCCATCTGGCTCTATTACCGCCGCCACAGAAACGAGAGCGAAGGCGTAGGACGCACGATCACGAACCTTCCGGTAGATGTGTTTGCCGCCCACAGGCGCAGGTAATACCACGCTGGTGATAAGCTCATCCCGTTGAAGCTCGGTCTCAATGTGCGGCGTGTCTCCCGGCAGACGGTAGAACTCAGAAATTGAGATAGATCGCTCACTTCCATCCGGTTTGACCGTTTCAACCACTGCGTCGAGCGCTCGCATCGCTACGGCCATGTCACTTGGATGGGTCGCAATGCAAGCGTCGCTGACACCGATCACGCCGAGTTGGCGCGTATAACCGCCTATTGCGGAGCATCCGCTGCCAGGCTGCCGTTTGTTGCACGGCTGGTTTGTATCGTAGAAGTAAGGACACCGCGTCCGCTGCAGGAGGTTTCCTGCCGTTGTTGCCTTGTTTCGCAACTGGCCGGAAGCACCTGCTACCAGTGCCCGGGACAGGAGCGGATAGTCGCGACGAACTCGCTCATCCGCAGCCAGATCGGTGTTACGCACCAGCGCCCCAATCCTCAGCCCACCCTCAGATGTTGGCTCTATCGCATCCAGCCCCAGACCGTTGACGTCGATGAGATGCGATGGCTTCTCAATCTCAAGTTTCATGAGGTCAAGAAGATTGGTACCGCCAGCGATGAACCTGGCGTCTTGGTGCTGAGATGCCGCCTCCGCAGCATTCCTGACGGATGAGGCTCGTTCGTAGGAAAAGGCTCTCATGCTCTTACTCCTGCAACGTCTTCTATAGCCTCGATGATATTTGAGTATGCCCCACACCGACAGAGGTTCCCGCTCATGCGCTCCCTGACTTCGCTTTCTGTCAAAGCGGCAGATCCGCACAGATCCGATGTAACATGGCTCGGGATATTCGCCGCGATTTCCTCCAGAACAGCCACGGCGGAACAGATCTGTCCTGGCGTGCAGTAGCCACACTGGAAACCATCATGCTTGATGAAGGCAGCTTGCATGGGGTGTAGATTGTCAGGCTGACCAAGTCCTTCGATGGTGGTGATGTGATCACTCTCATGCATCACCGCCAACGACAGACACGCATTGATGCGTCGGCCGTTGACTATCACCGTGCAGGCGCCGCACTGGCCGTGATCACATCCCTTCTTGGTACCGGTGAGGTGTAAATGCTCCCGTAAGGCGTCAAGCAGAGTGGTCCTGTTATCGAGGGTCAAGCTTTCGGCTTTGCCGTTAACCTCGAACGAAACTTGAGTTGTGCTTTGCAAGGCTGTTTCCTTCGTGCCAGCGGGTAGATTTAACCCGCTCCTCCACCACCGCGAACGATGCGGTAAAAGGACACAAGCCATTCTCGCCGTTAAAGTTCCAAAGTTTTGGATGTTTCTCTCATGGCATAACACGAACAGAAGTGCGCGAAGCACGGCGCAAAGAAGCAGGCAGGCGCAACCGCGCCAGCCTGCCCTCAGTCCAATGAATAGTCATTAAAAGGCTTTTCGAGCCTTACATCACTTGCCGGACGCTGCTTTGCCCAGACCAAGGAGATGGTAAAAGGCGATCGCGCCGATCGTTGCAGTACCGATACCGTCCAGCGTGAAACCGCCGACGTTGAGCTTGAAATTGCCTGCTCCTAAAACCAGAGCGATGCCAACGGTAATCAGGTTGCGCGGCTCGGAGAAATCAACTTTGTTCTCCACCCATATCCGGCCAGCCGTTGCCGCAATCAAACCAAAGACCACGACGGAAAGGCCACCGATCACAGGCCCTGGTATCGTCTGAATAAGCGCACCGAACTTCGGCGAGAAGCCGAGCACGATGGCGACCAGCGCGGCAACGACGAAGACGAGCGTCGAGAAGATACGCGTGATTGCCATGACACCCATGTTCTCTGCATAGGTCGTCATACCCGTGCCACCGAAGGCGCCGGAGAAAATCGTGGCAAGGCCATCGCCGATAAAGGCGCGACCGAGATAGGGGTCGAGATCGCGACCGGTCATCGCGCCAATCGCCTTGATATGTCCCAGATTTTCTGCGACCAGAATGACGACCACGGGGGCGATCAAGGCAATAGCCGAGGCTGAAAACACCGGTGTGGTGAAAGTCGGCAAGCCAAACCAAGAGGCAGCCGCAACCCCTGTAAAGTCGACCGGCTTGCCAAGACCGTACCCGTTTGCAAGCAGCAGATAAGCGAGATAGGCGATGGCGCCACCCAGAAGGATGGGAAGGCGGCGCGCCATACCAGGCGCGTAAACCGCAATCGCGCCCACCGATGCCACCGTCAAAATAGCAATCCAGCGCGAAAGCTGATCACCATCGGGGTTCCCGGGACCTGTACCGGACGCACTCGCAATCGCTATGGGAGCAAGCACGAGTCCGATTGCCGCGACGATAGCACCGGTCAAAACCGGCGGCATCAGCCTTTCGATCCAGTTATGGCCAGCGAACATGACGATGACCCCGATCAGTGCGTAAAGCACACCAGCGGCAATGATGCCGCCGAGCGCAAGCGCGATGTTCGGGCTCGCCGCGCCTGCGGCAGCTCCTGTCGCTACGAGAACCGGTCCGATGAAAGCGAAGGAAGAGCCGAGATAACTCGGCACCCGCCCTCCAACCGCAATAAAGAAGATCAGCGT
The DNA here is from genome assembly GCF_913777885.1 of uncultured Agrobacterium sp. Taxonomy (NCBI): domain Bacteria; kingdom Pseudomonadati; phylum Pseudomonadota; class Alphaproteobacteria; order Hyphomicrobiales; family Rhizobiaceae; genus Agrobacterium; species uncultured Agrobacterium sp. Next base: position 61,462 of record NZ_CAJYTV010000018.1, read on the forward strand.
CGAGATACCAGAAAACAGGATAGATACGTTCGGGTCGAAACCCATGATCAACGGCGCCAGAACGGTGGAACCGAACATGGCCACGACGTGCTGCAGGCCGAGCACCGCAGTCTGCCCGGCGGGCAACCGCTCATCCGGCATGATACGCCCGTCAGTTTTCAGCCGCCAGCGCGGAAAATACCCGCCCGTCTTGTTCATCTTGTTCCCCCTAAAACGCACCGGAAGCGTCTGGCCGATTTCAGCACCAGCTCACCGCGACGCAAATATCTCGCTTTGATGATGTACGCCGCTTTGGCTATTCGCGAATCAACGGTGGCACATCTTTTCCGGCGTAGCGCGATTGATATCCTCTGTCATCGGAACGAACCAGTTACCCACCGTTCAAGCCATGATTGGATGCCAGCGTGGACGCTTGGCCTCAAGTCAGCGTTGCATCGCCTTCAGTTTTATTCGCATGACAAAACACATTTGCCTTGGCTGACGGGCGCGATTCGGGCTTCTAGAAGGGCTCGTCGTCAGCTCACTACCACAAGAGCCATGGCCGTCAGCGCGTTGATGATCGACGTGGTCTGAGCGGAATTCAGAAATGACACTACTATCCAGTGTCAGTTTGACTTCGGTCAGTTCCTCCTAATCTCGGATCAGATGTACATTTTGCCCATGACTAACCAAACCACCGTTCTTGAAATCGATGGTTTTAAGATACTTCAATAAAATCGCCTGACCCAATTTATTGTCTCCTCCAAGGAATCTAAAGGCTGTGGCGCATCGATCAAGGGACGCTGATATTCGTTAAAGCGTATCGGCTGCATTGCTCGGGAAACGCGTTGATACGCCTTCGGTATAACTCCTGTATTCACATCGCCCAGTTCCGGTCTCTGACCCGCCTGAACGATAATTCCGCCGCTGTAAGAGTAAATAGGACATAACGTTCCCAAATCTTCCACAAGTTTCCCTTGTCCGCCAAGTTCGCTTACCAAACCGTCGTCGATAAACGTCAACCAATTTATGGTTCTGATAGCTCGTTTCCGCACACGGTTCATGCGAGCGTACCAACGAGAGTGTTCGGGTAAATCAAGACCGGGAAATCGTTTTGCAATCGGAAATGCAAGTAGACGATCGGAAAGTCCCTGCCGTCCTTTATTGAACAGGATTGAAAGACCGGCCGTTCCATAAGCGGGCTTCAGCTTTTCGCACCAGCGGCCGATGAGCGATCGATAGTGCTCGTAACCAACTGATTCTGGCCAACTGGCAGGTAGGTACATGTTGATGCTTGAAAATTCCCGGTTTTCGGTTTCTCCGATAGCTTCAGCATAATAGATTGTTGGATCGTCGAGATCGCCCCGGTTCGGGTAACCGAACAATGTGGCTTCGAATCCATCATCATTCTTCAGAACTCAATACACCTCGCTTGCGAGCGTGGCGCCCCAGAAAAAATCGTCGTTCAGTTCGATTAAATAGGTGTGGCGGTTTCGCTATCAGAAACCGGTTATACTTGGCTGGGAAGAGTGAAGCATTGCGGCATTCGGGCTTTCCATCTGACCGTGCTGAATTCGTGCCTGCCCTGAAAGATCAACAGCTATTCGAACGTAAGCCAAGGAACACCTTGCACCAGCTTTCCTCCGTGCGCGCATGCGTCGCCCATTCGAGCAACTTTTTTGCGCCCTATACTGGCGACTGAAGAGCCTTCCGTGATCTTATCAGATGTTGTCGGTATGCCACTACACAGACACGATTCGCCGACCGTGGCTACAGGAACGCCATCAACGGTAACAAAACTTTGGTGGATTGAAACGACAGGGCCGCCGATATGCGGTCGTGGCCCCGGATCAACCATGGGACACACATGCATATGGCCCTTCAAACTGACCGCACGGGAAACCATGTAAACCTTCTTTTTTAAATGTTCGCTCAAACGGCATCCTTCAAGCGCGAAACCGCTGGGAGGCATTTAAAAGGTTTTAGCATCAGCCGCCAATGGAACGGACCGACTTGGGCGGGTAAGCGGTATCATCCATAAGCTGTAATTCATGAGCTTGCGTCAAAATCGCCATGTGTGGCACGGCGTCATATATTGAGAGACTAGTTATGTCCCTGTTTCCTCCCAGTGCGAGAATAGGTTTGAAACCGTAAACTTGATCTATGCCGAGCTTGCCTAGTCTTGAACGCGCTCGTTCGAACAATTTTTTCATGTCGGCATCGTACTCATCAAAGCTCGGATCATCGAGCATCATGAGTTGGCTAGTAACAGAAAGGTTCGGGTCATGGGATTTCCTATTCACAAGGGCCGGACACGAAACTCTACCTTTAACGAGATCGATGATTACGTCTTGATGCGCTTCATTCCACGCAATGATTGTCCCGAAGGCACCGAAACCGAGAGAATATGTTTGCTCAGCACGGATCTCTGGATCATTATCGAATACCAGCTTTAGGATACCGCGATATCGGTTGGGATCGCAAAACTGGAAATATCCATCTAGAACGATGCCTGTGCCGTTGTGTTGCCAGAATTCCACCATTGCGTCTGGAACTTTACCCCGATAATCCTCGGCATCGATAGCACCGCCGCCCTGCGGAGCGCCGAAATCAGCGACAATCGAAGCTAGTCTAGTCTGATAATCTTTCACGGAACCTCCAATCATCTAGACATTAAGTCGGCAGCACATTATCGAATGGCAGAAACACTTGATTTCGTTCCATTATAAAGCACTAAAAGCAGTTGCGTCTTATCGTGAAACGTAAAGATTCACTCTAAGGGAATAGCAATCGCGCCACCTATCAAATTGGTCTCAAGCTAGAAAGCTGATTGGTTTCAATTCGTCCCTCACAGACTGCCATTCTTCAAGAACTGCGACGGTCATTGCCTTGTTTTCAAGGTCACCGTCATGAAAGCCAGTCAGTGATAAGCCCAGCGGCAAGAAAACTATGAAGCCGTACATCTCAAATGCTCCCCCTGCGTCGGCCTCTATCATTTTCAAAACTGATAAAGGTTCGGCAGAAAAGATATCGATATTCTTGTAAGTGATCCCCGAAGAATATCGGGTTGCGCCAATCTGAAACAAAGTGCCGTCGCGAAACGCTAAATTGAGGTAATTGTCAAAATACAACTCCGTCACGTCGTCACGAACAGTACGATCTTTTTCTTGGCCAAGCGTTCGTAATATCTGGTTGACACCCATCCCAAATTTCAGATTCCCGACTCCCTTTCCAAGGTAAATTTCCAGAGTCATGTCTGTTCCTTTAGATACTGGTGGTTCGGACGGGCTAGCTTTTCCGGTTCCTGGTGATGCCGGGTCAGGTAAAGGCACATCGACAGGCGTATCGGTCTCCTTGGGCGTATTCAACCCATTCTTCTCGCGGCAAGCTGCGTATTCCTCTGCTTCTTTTATGGCTTCGTCGTACTTAGTTGGATCCCCTGCTTCCTTCGCAATCCTATGTGCATGGTCGATATCCATCTGCCATGCCTCCATAATTTTTCATCCCGGATCATATCGACTTGCTTAGCGCGCCATCTGGCGCCAGTGGCCGATCGGATTTGCCTCAAGGGGTTTCATCCTGCAAACGACCGCCAGACGCCAGTCGCGAGTCTACCGGCACGTAGGGCGCTGGCTCGCTTACGGTCGACTCCCAACCGCCACTTTCAATGCACGCCAAGCGTGTCAAATCTCGTCCACCTTTCGCAGGCTGTAGAAGAATTCGAACAGCGATGGCGCGACCAGACCGAGCCCCCTAGCGTTGTTGCCTGTACCAAACGGATCGGAGGCCTGCTCCCAGATATAGACTTTGTTGTTGGACCGGTCGCGCCCGTCCATAACCGTCAGCGCCTGGCCGCCATCTGCAGTGCCAAAAAACACCATTGGCAAAGTGAATTGGTCTGGCCAGTTGGGCTTGGCAATGTACATGCGATAATTCTGATAGATCGTCTTCTTGGACGAAACGAGTGTCTGCGATTCATGCACCGACCGCGTTCCGTCCTCGAATGTAGCGAGAAACAGAGCGTTCTTGTCTGGTCGCCCGAAACCGTTCCATCCGTATCGTTTTAAAACATCGGCCAACTGGTCTGGTATTAGCAATCCCGTCTCGGCCTCATAATCTAAAATCTCTTGGTCAGACCAGAGTGAATCCTGCTCGTAATCCCAATCGCCGCTGGACTTCATTTTCTCGATGGCTTCGTTCAATGTGACTGGCATTTTCTTCTCCTAATAAGCCGGATCCTTGACGGCAGCCGCCCCGCCCGAATGAGCGCCTCCCCCATATCTGGTTCCGTGAATACGCCGGTATAACAATTGCATCGTCGACGTCTCTTCCATGTGATGCCAGGTGTGGCCGTCTTCCACTTTGCGTGCGGTGCAGCCGTTGGACTTTTCCGCCATTGCGTAACCAAAATCGCCGTCGGCGGCTTAGCTACGGCTTGATTTTGACTATCTGGCTCAGCGGTCGCGCCCGCATTCTCCTGTAACTCGCCAACGCTTCGGTCACCACGCGTCCCGCGTAGCCGCCACCCTGACTCCACTGCACGCCAATCCAAGCTCCTTCAGGGCCGACAAGTACACCACCGATAATACCACCTAGAACGCCGCCGCAAGTAGACCGCCTGCTTGTCTAATCGTTACAACAACGGCGCTCATGTTACTGCACATATGATATAAGTGTCAGACGCAGTCGCTTTGTTCTTCGGTGATAGAGTTCTCACATCTGGACAGTCGAAATTTTTAGCGATTATTTTTTGGCAGGGTCGAGTGGATTAGAAACATCCATGACCTTTCTTTTCAAATCGGTAAATGTCGAACGCGGCAGTCTTCATAGTCTAGATAGCAATATTTCGGGCTTAATTTCGCTCATCTATTTGCTCGTCAGATTGCTGCTCTATTATCACGTCCTCGCAGAGGAAAGAGATGTTGCCGCCATAGCTGCAATCGACTGAAACTAGTTTCCCCTTAGTCATATGGCGTTGATATCTGGCGATATGGGCGACGACTTCCTCTCGATCATTGATCCTTCCTTCGAAAAGGTGCGACCAGCCTACTTCGGAATTAGAAATGTAGCGATCCGGCACCTTATCGAAATCCCATACGAACACGCATGTAACGATCGAGCCTTCCCATAGGCCGGATACGTTTAGCGTATGCAGACTGGACGTTTTGATGATCGTGTCCACGCCGCCAGACTTGAGCTTGAACAAAAGAGTTTTTGCCGCACCAATGAATCTAAGGTCAGCGACTAGACTGTCATGGATTCCACTTAGGGCCAGTCTCCCCGATTCATCTGTCTCTAAAGACATTATAATCTCCTGAATTTGTGGGCTAGGAATATCCCGCCACGGAGCCGGTGGGTCGTCAGCGTTGGGGAGCGAGCTAACTCTCGATATGTACGGCTTGGTGGTCAGCCGCTCGGTAGTCTTCCCCTTTCATGCGAATGATTACCATCACCTATACACCACCGTGCTCAACCGGGGTCATAACCTCATTTAGCGATCTTAGATGACAATAGAGATTACGAGTTCCCGCCGAGCAGGACCAAGCAGTTCCAGGACCCTACACACTCGCAGTTCGGGAGAGAATAATTAAATCAACCCTCACGTGAAGCTAATGCCCTCAAAATCTTCCAACTTGCCGTTCCACGTGCCCCGTGCGGACGCAGTCACCGAATGTCCTGTGCGGGGGCCTTGATCCAGACGTCCAGTGGTCAAACCGAGTTTGTCAAAAACAACAATACCAACAGACAATTTCGCATCGCCATTCAGTTTCCCCAATCGACGAAGGACCTCCAGCCCATCCGACTTGAAAATATCGATTCCCTGAAATGTTACTGATTCTAGATCGTAAAACGCTTCAATTTCCCTGACTCGGTTTTCGTTGTACCGCACGATCGGTGTCCTGTTGGCACGAAACTCGTTGAAGGAGCCAGATCGCAATCCTCGCCTGGATCGATCGGGAGGACCGACGACATCTGCTACTTCGTTCGGCGTCATTCCGAATCTGATAGCTCCTATGCCTTCAAAGGAAACGATTTCCCAATCCATCTTCGTCTCGTACTTTTTTTACCGGGTAGCCAACCATGATCTCTCAAACAATTATAGTATGCGAGAAGCCCGCGGGTTGCCTCGTTATATTTCGTTATGTCGCCACCTTCTTCTGCATTTCTTCTAACGTCCCGTATGTCCCTCACCAACAAACATACGGTCTAGTGTTACCACCAAAACTGGCAGTTAGAAGGCTGTCAGCGCAAGACGGCCTTCACCGTGGGCTTACCGCGAAGCCATTCACGTTGGCTTCGAAGATTCTGATCAACTGTACTCACACGTGCGTAACCGATGCGGGCCATATGTAACCTCCTGCTTAAGGGTCATGGCTACAATATCACAAATAGGCCGTGTCAACTCAGATGTTACTTAGCTGCTCACTTCAGCCAGCATGCCACGAAGGGGTACACCCTCGCGTAGGCAGGCAACCTTTTATATTTCCTACGCACATCAAAAAATTGATGCTCGTTTCAAGTTGAACCAATCGACGTCGTTCTCCTCGAATGCCTCTTCTAACTTTTCAGTTGAATTCTCCCGCGCAAACTGAACCTCAGCTGAAGAAACTGGAACGGGAGAAAGCCATGACACTTTCCGTTCACCAAAGCTTTCAGTTGAGAACCCATCGAATCCAAAAGGCGTGGTGAAGTAGAGATGCTGCATATCGCCGAATTTGCCGAAGCGGGAAACTGCATTGTTTAAAAAAGTGCCGGGCGCACAAAACCATTTTTGCTTTATTATCGTCCGAGCAGAGAAGAAAATCATTTGTTCGAACTCGTCGGCTTGACCTGTTTCGCAAGCACCGACAAGTTCTAGGCGAGTATCAGAATACACACTCCCATCGGAGGCATACAGTGGATAATTAGAAATGCCGTTGGTGGCGAACGCGGTAAGTTGAGGAGAAGGACTATCACTGACCCGCCCAATAGCGACATATACGGGATCTGTCGGCTCATCCCTGTGAATAAAGAACTTTGGACGTTTGCCCAAGCTTGTCTCTAGATACTTCGCGATAAGTTTCTCTTCTTGCGAAATTTGTGGCAGATTCAAAGCCTTAGTCTCCATGATGTAGGTCATCAGGTGCTTACGCCGGTCGCCTAGGGGAACCGCATGCTTAGTCCAGAAAAGAGAGCGTGCCAGGTCCTATCCTAAAGTGTCTATCGCTCTAGCAGGGCAGCTGGAATGTCGATGGCAATCCAGTCTGCTCCATCAAAAATCTGAACACCGTGCTTTCTGTCAAAGTAGTAGAGCGTGTTTCCAACTGTTTGTATTCTGAGCGGGTTGGGGACGTTCTTGTTGATGGTCGGATCGAGTGTCGGTTTGAGCGGCGACATGATATGCCCGTCAGAGGAATGTAGTGCATAATCCGATGCAAGAATCATCCTGCCCCCAAAGCATGTAATGGACCTCAGGTCTTCATCGTCTCCCTTGAAGGACACGTCTCTGAATCCTCGGTCAGCATTGCCCTCCAAGGTTACACTGTTTTCACCGACCGCCCAAACTTTGTCGGGAGCATCTACAAAAACGTCGGAAAGCACCGCTGGCTGGGGGTAGTGCTGTCCATCTCGCGGCGTGGCTGCCACTTTCCAGTGCGCACCGTTCCAGTGATAGAGCCGCCCCTCCATAACCTTCGTCTCGCCTTCCGCCGCGTGGTGGATACCGAGCGCTTCGTCCGTGCGTCCTAGGTCGAAGAGTTCCGCCGCCCGTTCTTCCTATTCCTCGGTCAATTTCCGTCCCGATTGCTTGGGTATGCAGGTAACCGTCATGTAGACGTCATCGAGGGACAAACCCGCCACTGCGCCGAACACGAGATGGTCAAAGTCATCATCGGGCAGCGGCAGCTTTTCCCGGTTGAACCACGTCCAACGACCATCTTTTCGGATGTATAGCTGGGAATTGTGTCCAGTTATCAGCGAAGTATTACCAATCGAAACGATACGGTTCGTGTATCCAAGCCCGGCGGCATCCTCGCCGTAAACGCCCGTTCCCTCGACCTTACTGTGTTGAGGCGCCGCACCAGCCGAGAGATCGTATACATCTCCCTCGTCGCTTTTTATGAAGATAACAGGCTTTCCGTCCTCATCGATCCAGCCCGTTACGCTATCAATGATGCGCGGGATGTCGAACCTTGTCCAAGGCTCCTCATAGTCGCCTTCGTAAACCAGAATAATCGAATACATCTTATCATATTCCGCGTCAATGAACGCGACCCAGAATTTCTTTTCCGACAATGCCATGGCAGCAGTCAAACTGAGGTTCGCCAGAGCATTCATTTGTCTCTCTCTGCTCATTTAGACAGGGGCCAGGAAAGGCTTTTCCGGCCGGTGGACTGTTTCGCAAAAGATCCAGGACCATCGCTTCTCTCAGAGATAGCGAATGTTTCATTGCAGATCCGGCTTTATGACATCGGAGGCTCGCGAGGCGGGATAATATCACGGTCGACCACGAGAAAGACCCTTGAAATGACGTTCAAGCAATTCTGGCGGAAGCTCGAACCACTCCCACCTCGCCCCGTCCCAACGAGCCACTCCATGTTTGCGGTCAAAGTATACCAGCGTGCTGCAAAAAGCTTGGATTTTCAGTGGAGTAGGAACATTATTATTTATCGACTGAGAGTTTAATCTCGGCTTTATCACGTTAAGCTTATGCTCATCGAAGCGCCGGAGCCCGTCGTCGGCTGCTAGGTATAATGTCGAATTTAGTCTCGCTGCGCTGAACAATGTTTCAGTGTCTCCGTAGAAACCAACCTTCTCAAATTCTCCGCGGTAATTCCCCTTTAGAATGAGACCTGACACGCCTAGCAGCCAAATCGCGCCGTCTGGTTCGCTGTAGATACCGGAGATCACGCAGTCCTCTGGAACAGCGAGACGTGAGAATTCGCTCTTATCATGAAGATAGACGCTCTGGATGCGTGGCTTCGCGCTTCGCTCCGCCTGATCTTCGTCCATCATTGCGAGAAATTGTTCGGCCGTCATGTTCTCCCATCGCTTTGGATTGAGGTCCTCAGCCGTTGTTTCGGAATGCGACCGTTGGAAACCGACTATTAGTAGACGGCCGTCGACCAAGGCGGCATGTGCGAAATGCTCCGCCTCATAACCGGGCGAGCGTGATGCGTCTGCGGATAATCTTTCCCAGTCACCCAGCCCATCCCGCTGGTACAATTGGCGGCTGTCGCCGACGACGTATTGGCGACTACCGTTCACCACCAACGCATGCACAGCACCTAAGCCTTCCGCGTCTTCGCTAAGAACACCAGCACCGGGTATCTTGGAATGTTCCGCCCAGTCGTCTTTCACGACATAGACATCCCCCTCACTGCTAAGCGCGACAGGAGAGATACCTTCGGAGCCAGCGATATCCATGTAAGAGACATCTACGATTTCACGGTGGACATCCACTCGGCTCCAGGGTTGAGAAAATTGTCCGTCATAGGAGATGATTGCCGTAAATGGATCATCGTATTCGAGTTCGCCGATGCAAATGGTGAAATGATCTGCGTCGCGCGCGGCAGCTGCTTGCAAAGTTGCATTCCATTCGTTGTCAAACATCAATAATGGCCTCTTCTTAGAACTTTCTCTGCCTCACCGCTCGGCAATGGTCTCTCCTTGCCCTCCAGGATTACACCGCTTTCACCGACCACCCAAACTTTGTCGTGAGCCTCCACGGAAACGTCGGAAAGCACCGCTGGCCCGGGGGTAGTGCTGTCCATCTCGCGGCGTGGCTGTCATTTTCCAATGCGCGCCGTTCCAGTGATAGAGCCGACCCTTCATAACTTTCGTCTCGCCTTCCGCCGCGTGGTGGATGGCAAACGCCTCATCCGGGCGTCCCAACTCAAACAGCTCCGCTGGGCGTTCCTCCTGCTCTTCAGTTAATTTCCTGCCCAATGGTTTGGGTACGCAGGTAACCGTCATGTAGTCGTCATCACGGTATGGTCCCGCTACTGTGCCGAACACGAGATGGTCAAATTCATCATCGGGGAGCGGGAGATTTTCCCGGTTGAACCAGTTCCATTGATCGTCTTCCCGGATGTATGGCTGTGAATTATGTCCGGTCACCAGCAAAGTGCCGCCAATCGGTAAGCGGTGATTTCCCCGCACATTTACCAAGCGTGATAGACAATTCCGAAGAATCCCGCTGCGACATTGAAGGCAAGAATGCGCCATTAGCGGTCATTGAAGCTGATGCTCTTGAAGTCAGCGGTCTTGCCGTCCCAGGTGCCGGACGTAAAGGCGGTTACCGAATGCCCTGTGGGCGGATCTTCATCCAGGCGACCCGCCGTTAAGCCGAGCTTGTCGAACGGTATGATACCAGCAGAAATCGCAGCTCCCCCATTTAGCTGCTCCAATGCGCGGAGTACCTTTAATCCGTTCGTTTCGAAAATTGATATTCCTCGAAACATAACTACCCCAATGTCGTAGAAGGCTTCGATCTCGCGAACGCGGTTTCCTCGATAACGCACGATTGGCGCTTTGGTACCGCGATGTTCACTGAACGTATCAGACCGAAGGCCTCGTCTCGACCGGTCTGGTGTTCCGATATGTGTGGCGACATCCTCTGGAGTCATGCCGAATTGTATGGGCCCAATTCCCGAGAAAGAGTGGATAAGCCATGTCATATCAGTCTTCTCCATAATCAATTGAGAAATTAGAGGATTCGCAAAGTTGAGCAACCTCACTGACCGCTTTGGGCCGAAGCGGACTTCAACCGTTTGTTCGCCCGGAATAATTCCAAGGTAGCAGTTCATCGATCCGGCTCTGCTTGTGCCCGTTGACAATGGCGGTGAAGGTGGCAGTCAGGTAGGCCAAAGGATCAACCGAATTGAGCTTGCACGTTTCGATAAGCGATGCGATAGTGGCCCAGGTCTCAGCTCCAGCATCGTGGCCCGCAAAGAGCGCGTTCTTGCGGTTCAGGGCTATCGGCCGGATGGTGCGCTCGACGCTGTTGTTATCCATCTCGATACGGCCATCAGTCAGGAAGAACTTCAGACCATCCCAATATTTGCGATGTAGGCCAAAGCCTCGCCGAGAGGGGATTTGGTCGCTACGCAGGCACGGTGGTGGACGAGCCAGGTCTGCATGTCAGCGATCAGAGGGGCGGAACGTTCCTGTCGCCCCGCAAGGCGAGCCTCTGGATCGAGGCCACGCAGTTCGGCCTCGATGCGATACAGCTCACCGATCCGTTTGACGCCGTCCTCGGCAATCGGTGCTGCGCCGTTGCGGGTAATCTCGACCAGTTTGCGCCGCGCATGGGCCCAACAATAGGCAAGCTGAATGTCTGATCCGACACGGTCAGGAGCGATCAGCCTGTTGTATCCGGCATAGCCATCCACTTGCAGGATGCCAGAGAATCGCTGTAATATCCGTTCGGCATGAAGACCTCCGCGACCGGGAGCGTAGGTAAAGGCGACACCTGGCGTAGCACTGCCACTCCACGGCCGGTCATCCCGCGCCAGCGCCCAGAGGTATCCGGTCTTGGTCTTGCGCGAACCGGGATCAAGCACCGGGGCACGGGTCTCGTCCATGAACAGCTTGGTTGAGCGCTTCAGGTCGGCGATCAACGCATAGAAGACGGGCCGCAGTTCATAGGCTGCCCAACCGACCCAATCGGCCAGCGTGGAACGGTCGATATCAATGCCTTGGCGGCTCATGATCTGGGCCTGCCGATAGAGCGGTAGATGATCGGCATATTTGGAAACCAGCACGTGGGCGACGGTCGCTTCCGTCGGCAGCCCTGCCTGGATCAGCCGTGCTGGTGCCGGAGCTTGAACGACTCCGTCTGTGCAGATAGTCGAGGTCAGTTTCGTTCCATTGCACGCTGTAGTGCTGTAGGGGCGGTTGCGTGATGATGCCGGATGTGTCGGGTGCTGGAATGCCATGTTCGGAAAACAGCGTCTCGGCAATCTCTATCACCGTTTTGTCCATCCAGATGCGGCAGTCGGAGCGGCGGGACAAAAGCCACATTCGCAGGTGAAGTAAGGTAAATATGCTTTTGCTCACAGACCGCGGCGTAGGTGGAGATAATCGCTTCTACTCAAACGTCAGCCAGGAAACACCCTGCACTAATTTTCCTCCGTGAGCGCAGGAGTCACCAAGTCGAGCAATCTTTTTTCCTTCAATGTTTGCCACCGAAGAACCCTCCGTGATTTTATCAGAGGTTGTTGGCACGCCCGTGCACAGTAAACTGTCTCCGACAGTGGCAATCGGCACTCCCTCGACTGTAACGAAGCTTTGCTGACTAGAGACAACAGGTCCTCCAACATGCGGTTTTGGCCCAGGATCGACCATTGGACAAACATGCATATGGCCCTTAAGGGAAACTGAGCGGCCAACCATTATGAATACCTCTTTTTCACCTACGTACTCATTCAATCTCGAGTCTACGTCACCACCGCCTTCACATCATTCATCTTGCCCGGCCGTTCTGTCGCATGAGAACACAGTCTCGCCGTTCTGACGAAACAAGCGGATGTATTCTGTGATGCGGCAGCATTCTTTCGACGTGAAAGTCGACCTTTTCAAGCAGACGGATTAAAGGTGCCACCTTTGCGTCGATCAGTGTCCATGCTTTTGTTAGACCAAGCTCAGAAATCAGCCCGCGCATGATCTCTTCTGAGAAACCCTGGCCTGAAAAATCATTCATTAAAGCGCCGCCAAGTTCTTCGTCTGGGCCGATGTTCACGAATCCGATAGGCTCATCCACTACTTCTTTTCGTGCAACGACGTAAGTAATCAAGCCCTTGTCCCAGCTCTCGTCCCACTCAACGATTATGTGCTTGACGTCAGTCAATGTGCCAGTGAACGGGACGGGGCTGTAACGGAAAAGCTCCGGATCCGTAAGCATGACGTAAAGTCTGTAAGCGTCGCTCAGAACAGGCCGCCGAAGTATGAGCCTAGTGGTAGCGATTTTGTCAGGGCCTCTCTGCTTGGCCAAATATTTCGACATGCCTTACTACTCCAAAACTGAGTGAACGATAAATCGCTCCATCTCTTCCTCGGGGAGATATGGCTTCTCGCGCAAGATTACAGTACGGCCCTGGAAACGCTCATCACCGTCGCTAAGCGTTCGCACACCTGCCGCCTTTTCTGTAACGCAGAAGCCATCAGTCGAAATGGCAAGCTCATCGAATGCAGCTTCCGTGTTGGCATACCTGCCCGGTCTGCCGTTAAGACGCTCCAGCACCGCCAAAGCCTCCAGCGCTCCCACTGCTAGCAAGTCGACTCCATCAAGAAATATAGGTCGCTGCCCAATAGCGGGCATTATCTCGACTAAACGCTCAGCTTCATATCTGAGAATAAGGCCCGGGTTGCCCCGCGTTTCCGTGACGCTATCCGAAGATGGGCCAACCTGAGCATATGCGGCTATGAAAGCCTGCTTCTCTTCCTCGCTCATTGCTCCGCCAAATTGCTCTAACGTGTCTTTCAAAAGTTTGTCAGAAGCCCGGTCGCTACCGCGACCCGCAATCGCGCCATAAGTTTTCGACCAAACGTCAACTTCCGCTGGAGACATACCAAATTTGAGCTGACCCAGTCCTTCGCGTGGAAAAATCTTCCAATCATCCCCTGCCGTAATCATGATCCGTTCCTATTTCATTATTCCGTTTCGTTTAAGGCACTCGGCATACGCCGTCGCCTCCGCTATGGCCGAGTCGTATTTTGTTGGGTCGCCCTGCAACGTTGCCACTCTACGGGCGTCAACGACGTCAGCCATGAAGGCAGCGTAGGTCTGGCCGCGCGAAAGAAGGCCGCGTTGCAGCGCGTAGCTTGGTCCATGAACGCGGCCACCATACGAAGCGGTGAGGCGATGATCAACCGGATCCATTTGTATCGCTGGCCCCACAGGTCTGGGCAAAGGTGATTTTGAATCTGCTGGCATATGGTGGCTGTCTAATCCATCTCCCACCGTCTCGGGAGTATCAGTCATGCAGCCGTGAGCTCCGCCGCGGTAGGCGCTGCCAGGAGCTCCACAGGCAAGATAAGCGCAGAGATTTTGGGCGCAGCGAGCGCAAGTTACGGTTCGAGTTGCAGGTACTGCCTGATCCTCTGACTGAGCTTCCGACTGGGCGTTTGACATTGCTCCGCTGACGCCGTTAACGATGTCATCGCCATAGACGATTGCTCCTGTCGTTACTACGGCCCCTCCGAGTAACCATGCGGCGGTGCCTGCGGAAATAGTCGCTCCGCCTGCTGCGGCCGTTCCTCCACCAGCGAGCGCGAGCCCGCCTCCAACTGCCAACAAGGGAGGCATCAGTCAGCTCTCCTATGGACGCGAACAACGCTCTTCGTCTTATTAAATAGCACTGCAAAATTTTGGTCAGGAGTATCTGGACCAGATCGAATATAGGCTCGCACCTCAGGCGCCTGACCGCTTTTCTCATCAGAAATCAACATCATGAACGCCCATAGTTTCCGAGAGTACTCTAGCCTCAATCCAAGTTCCTCCGCTTCAGTATCCTGCCGCCGCACAAGGTCGCGCAATTCGTTGTCACTCTTTGTAACGGTAAAATCCGGCGCAACCTTCCGCAGGTAAGCCACGCGTTTGCCCGCGACTGCTTCCCGACGTTGATGCTCAATTTCATCAATATTTCTCATGTTGAAAGTCAGAAAACCCCTAGGCGCAGACGCGGCATCACCCTTGCGGCTGGCTCGCATTATACTGTCGCCCCACTCCTCATCCGGTTGGAAGATGATCGCGTCTGCTGGGCCAAGGAGACGAAGATACTGACCTCGGCTGAGTGTGGGTATAATTTGAGCCATTACGTTAGGGTCGCTATGGCGCAGGATGACCCTCTTCAGGTGACCGTGCGGGGCTACGGATTCATCCGCGTTAGGGCGTGGATCGACCTCATAGCTTTTGCCTTGATCCACTTGTGCATGTCTTGGAAACAGCACTACGTTGATTTTTCTCAAATGGTGATAAAGCTTCTCACCACCAGCTGCGCATTCCCAAAAAACGCAAGCGTGCTTACCTTTGATCAAGTCGATCAGTCGATCCAGTGAGGCTTGTCTAATTGGCCTGTTCACTGTTTGGGAAGCTGCATGACGCCCTCGGTCAAGCCACACCAATTGCGGGGCGCGCCGGTCTTGATCTTGGCCACCTCGCGAGGACGCGCGGTAGAGAGATCGATGAAATAGATCTCCATCAGACAGCGTTGTTGGAAGATCGGGAAATTGTGCACCATCAAGGACTGCAAACAATGGCCTTTGCGACCGCTGCAAAACCTCTTGAAGTTTAGACAAATCATCCATCGTGACTAACCAACAAACGGAGTTGAAGTTACCGTCATATTTCGTAAGCAAGAGGGAGCTTCACCCGGTCCGCCTTTCCTGAAGTTGATCTGGTTGCCCTCGATATCGATCTTCAGCGCGAAGAGTTTGATGCCGCTTTTCGTAAGGGAGATGTAACCACCCGGCGTGGAAAGCCGGATTTCGTCATCCCCGAAAATCTCCCAAACCTTCGCTTCACCGTGGTACTTTTCCTCCGACACGAGATTGTAGAGCTTGCCGACATTGACGGTAATCTTCTCACCAACACGCGTGTACTGGCCTTTTCCAACCTCGACATACTGTTCATTGCCGATGGTAAGGTTTTGCTGCTTTCCCACCTGCCTAACTTCGGTCTGGCCGATGTTGGTCACCTTGCTGACGCGCGCCCAGTCATTGATGTGGTTGCGGTCCGAAGAGCCCTGCGCCAGTCTCACCCTGCCTTCGCCTTGAGCGGAGGATGAAGGCCCAAGCCAGCCATTGGCGCTGTCGGCAATATGCAGCTTGTGGGAGCCGTCTTCATGGCTGAACCAGTAGAAGAGCCCATCTTCCTCGAAGCGGCGCAGGAGATAGTCGAGGTCAGTTTCGTTCCATTGCACGCTGTAGTGCTGTGGGGGCGGTGGCGTGATGATGCCGGATGTGTCGGGTGCTGGAATGCCATGTTCGGAAAACAATGTCTCGGCAATCTCAACCACCGTCTTGTCCATCCAGATGCGGCAGTCGGAGCGGCGGGACAAAAGCCACATTTGCGGGCGGATGGTCATGGCGTAAGACCGAAGGCCGCGAGTGATGGGCGGGCCTTCATGTAACTCCGTCACCAGACCGTTGAAGGGGCGACGCACGCCGCTGCCCGCTTCGCCATCACCCTGGCTTACCTCTACAGAGACATCAACCAGACGACCGATCAGCTCTTCAGGCTTCACCGCTTCCTTCTTGGCACGGACGCTGAGTTGAATCTCGAAGAGATGCGACACGCCCTCTTGGATCACCATGCGTTCGGGAAGAAGCTGGTCTTCTCCCAACGGCGACTTGACCTTCAGAACACGGCTCGCCTGAATGAAATCAGACGATGAGGGTTGGTCGGTCATGGTCTATCTCCGCAATCTATCAAATGAGAAGCGACACGCATGGATTATGGCTTTCACTACTGCTTTTTGCGAAGCAAAGCGGCTAGACCCTGCTTCGAATATTCGCACCTGGCTATCCGCCCGAGGAAACGAACTCGATCAAGTGGCACGACGTCGGTTTGGGCGTTCGTCACCGACGCTCTCCAACCAGATAGGCGTATTTGAATTTGGTCGCGTAGTTGGGAACGGCATCGGCCTTCGGCCCGAACATCACGTCAGGCGTCAGAACGGTGCCAATCTCTTTTGCGCTCGGCGCGGTACCGAGCAGGTATATGTCTCGCGACAAGAACATTTGATTGCCGAAAGAGTTGGCGACAGCGTAGTTTACCTGCAAAGCAAAAGCGCTGTGCCCATGCTGCAGCAACGCCTGGCCAATCTTCGCTTCATGGGCCTGTAGCCACTTCCGCAACCAGACGGAAACGGAGTGTTCGTTCAGAGCGGCCGCAGCCTGGCTGAAAACCGCAGCCGCAGCGCCGCCAACTGCGGCCCGCTGGTTGAACTGTCTGGGGCCATCCGGAAGAGTCATATAGGAAAGGTCTGGTCCCCTACCCATTTTTTGAGGGGCCACGACTTCGTCCTGTCGCACCGGGCGAACAGTAAAATTATCAGTAGAAACGGAAAAATTGGGCATTCAAGACGCCTTCCATGATGGACGATACAACCAGCATACGCGGCCCCGTGAGCACTTGAGCACCATCGGTCCGCAAAGCCCGGGATAGGTAATCCGGTGCCCGTGGGGGCACCGGATCAACATCATCAGGCGGCCTTGGTCGTCGCCAGATCGTAAGAGGCGATCATTGGAGACTGAGGCGTGTTGTTTTCATCTGCAGGAGTGTACTTCACTTCGATCTTGGTGAAGTTCAGCTTAATCGTCTCGACGGGACGGTCGCCACTGGAATCGACCGAATAGCTGGCGATCAGCGTGTTGGTCAGAAGATACTGGATATAGGTGTTGCCGGGATCGCCGGTGGTGACCAGGTGGATGGTCGCAGTTTTCCCCTGTCGGCCAGAGCACGCTTCCTGGAAAAGCTTTGTGGAGGAGGAGTCGCTGACTTTCGTGAGAATGACTTCCGAGATAGTTGGCTCGGATGCCTCACGATTTGCTGCAGAACCAGCAGCGGTGTTCATGTTTCGCGTCACATTCCAGTGGATTGCTTCGATGTCCATCCACTTGCGATGTTCCTGATGAGTCGCATCACCCTGAATACCGTCCAACTGCAGATAAATTGGCATGCTGTAAGCTCCTGTTTTAAACGACCTCTTGCTCCGAGGCCCCGTTACCTTTCGACCTGACGCCGCACACGCCGGGTTGCCCCTTTGGATGCGACAACTTCATCCACCCCGGTATCTGCCGGAGCGAAATCGCCTTTTTCCCCAGCCGCTTCGGCGCGAACGCCGAACCGCGTGCCATCAAAATTGACAGTGACCTTGCCAACGGTTTCGCCGGCGACAACACTCTCAAGGAAGAAGCTTGAAAGAGGTGGCAGAAGATCCTTGCCCATCATGATTTCGATTGCGCGTGCCCCGATGTCGCTGGAGCCCGCCTTGTTGACCAGTGCTGCCCGCGCCTCATCGGAAAGCGAAAGCTCTGCTCCGTAGGTAGCCTTCACGCGATCGCCGATTTTTTCGATCTGAATATCGACAATCCTGGAAAGCTGTTCAGTGCCAAGCGGCATGAATGGGAGAATGATCGTGCGGCCAAGGAAGGCCGGTTTGAACTGCTTCGTCAGTTCCGGCATCAACAGGGCTTCAAGCGCCTCGCCTTCCGGCATCGTGTCAGGGTCAGCGGCCAGTGCTGAGAGCAGATCCGAGCCCGTGTTGGCGGTAAGAACGATCGTGGTGTTCTTGAAGTCGATGTCGCGACCTTCACCATCGCGCAGAACACCCTTGTCGAACACCTGATAGAATATATCCTGGACGCCCGGATGCGCCTTGTCGATTTCGTCGAGCAGAAGCACGCCGAAGGGGCGCCGCCTAACGGCCTCCGTCAGCACACCTCCCTCGCCATACCCTACATAACCGGGAGGAGAGCCGAGCAGCAGCGAGACTTTGTGCTCCTCCTTGAATTCCGACATGTTGATGGTGGTGAGATGGTTGCTGCCGCCATAGAGAAGGTCGGCCAGCGATAGCGCCGTCTCGGTCTTGCCCGTACCGGACATGCCCACCAAAAAGAAAACCGCAGGCGGGCGACGTGGGTCGGAAAGGCCTGCGCGAGCAGCGCGCATGGCATCGGATATCCGTTCGATTGCAGCGTCCTGACCAATAACCCGTTGCTTCATCCGCTCGTCGAGTGTCCGAGCGCTCTCAATCTGGTCCGCGAGCAGTTTACCAAGCGGAATGCCGGTCCAGCGTGATACGACGGAGGCGATAACCTCCCTGTCCACCACGGTGGGAATAAGCTTTTCGGCATCAAGCTTTGAAGAGGCGACCCGCAGGGGCGCGACATTTGACTGGATCGGTTGATCGACGGCCTCTTCGGACGCCAGCAATTCGCGCATCTCTAGATCATAGCGCGCCTGCAAATCGTGTATCTCTGTTCCCAGAGACGAGATTTCGCCCTCTATGGCTGCCTGACGCGCAGCCACATCGTCACTGGCCGGTTCACGCTTCAACCATTCAAGTTCCGTGGCCAGAAGGCGCTGTTCGCTTGTCAACGCGCCAAGCTTCTGCGGTAATGTTTGCCGGGCAAGCGAAACAGCGGCGGCCGCCGTATCCAGCAGGCTGACCGCCTTGTCGGGAAGCTGCCGTGCCGGCAGATAGCGGGCCGAAAGCTGCACGGCCGCGACAATCGCGTCATCGCGAATGATCACGTTATGATGCTTGACGAATGTATCGGCCACACCTCTCAGCATCCGGATGGCTGTCGCTTCGTCCGGCTCACGAACATGGACGGGCTGGAAGCGCCGGGTCAAAGCGGCGTCCTTCTCAAAATATTTCTTGTATTCGCTCCATGTGGTCGCCGCGATCGTTCTCACTTCGCCGCGCGCAAGAGCGGGCTTGAGAATATTGGCGGCATCTCCTTGTCCGGCCGCGCCGCCAGCGCCAATCAAGCCATGGGCCTCATCAATGAACAGAATGATCGGCTCTACCGACCTTTTAACCGCGTCGATAACGCCATGCAGACGACGCTCGAATTCGCCTTTAACACCGGCACCAGCCTGAAGCAGGGAAAGATCGAGCGTCAGTAGCCGAACGTTCTTGAGTTTCTCCGGCACATTTCCCGAAACGATTTCGAGTGCCAGCGCCTCCGCCACAGCCGTCTTTCCAACACCCGCCTCGCCGACAAGAATAGGATTGTTCTGCCTGCGTCGGGTAAGAATATCGACAATCTGCCGGAGTTCGTCATCCCGGCCTATAACCGGATCAATGCGACCGGCTCGTGCGTCGACCGTCATATCCTGGGTGTAAAGACGTAAGAAATCGTTAGGCTCTGCCGATCGAACCGTCCCGTCGTTGGGCAGTTCTTCCCCGCCTGCCTCACTGCCACTTCCGGCGCTCCGCAGTCGCTGAAGAGCGTTTCGGTCCATGCTTTTCATCGATGGAAAAGTGGATCGAACGAGAGATCGAAGAGATTCCTCTTCGTCGAGCGAGAGAAGAAGATCACCAAGCACAACATGCTTACGGCCTGCCTCGAGAGAGGCAAGCAGCCAAGCCTCGCGGCCCGCAGAAAGCACGTTTTGCGACAGTGATAAATCCTCGCCATTGCCAACAATCGCGTCTTCCAAGCTCCTGTCGATCTCCGAACGCAAACGCTGCAGCGGAATGCCCAACTCGTTCAGGTCAGCAACAAAATTCTCAGATTCTACAACCGACTTCAGCCAGTGTGGAAGGTCAACGTAACGATGGCCCATCCGTACCGCAATGGATGCGGCGGCCTCCAAGGCGACCCGCAGCCCAGGCTCAAGCGCTCCGATGAGGCGATTGAGATCGATATGCGACATGCGAAGAGCCTCCCGGCCTTAATCAATTCACAACGTTGCGTAGTACAATTAAGATGATGAACCTGAGTTGTCTAGCCACAAGTTGATTTTTTTATTTAGTAACCGAAAAGGCACATGCCGCAATTTAGACACATTTTCAGGAAGTCTGTCTTAAGTCTGACAGTTGTATATCCTTACGTTACGGAATAAGGCGTCACAAAACTATTACATTTACTAGAGGAAAAACTGCATTTGGACGCGAAAACCGATAAAGCTATTGTAGAATTTTCAGGAGATTGCGGAGAAAACATTCGCGACAATGCTAGAACTCGTGAAATATATTACAAGATTAAGGACGAACGAAACCAAGCACGGACAGAAGAGCGGACGGCTTCGCCGCAGGAAGTTCTGAAAGTTTCGAGTAACTGGGAGAACGTCAACAATCTTGGATTGCATATTATATATTCCGAAAGTCGTGACGTTGAAATTCTAGCGTGGCTGGCGGAAGCAAAGTTGAGGCTTGAGGGTTTCGCTGGCCTTCATCAGGTTTACGAAATGTGCGAGGAGATTTTTCTCAACCATTGGGAAAAGATTTATTCGATTGACGACGAGAGCGAAGAGGACAAATTCGCGCCATTCGCTGGGTTGAACGGCGTCGGCAGCGAAGGATCGCTTGTCCAACCTCTCCGCCTCACATCTCTCATTCCCGGGAAAAAGTTTGGCGAAAACAGCCTCTGGGACTTTCAGTTAGCGCAGCGCCCGAATGAGACGGCACTTAAGGAAGACCTTTATCGCGCAGCGACGGAAGCCGGAAGTGCCGCCATGTCCTCTCATCTGGCGGAGGTGAATGCTTGTCTTTTGGCCTTCGACCGGGTGATGGCGCTTTTGACCGAGCGTTGCGGTCAATATGCACCTCCGAGCTCGAATATACGTAACGTGCTGATCGAAGCCTCAACCGCAATTCGCTCTCTCGGTGGCCGCGACTTAGATCAGCCTCACATCCGCGATGCCTCCCCTGCCCCGGTCGACGATCATACGTCCACACCAGCCACAACACGCCAATCCACTTCTCTCAACCCAGAGGGTATTCAATCCCGAGACGAGGCGTTTGAAACTCTTCTTTTGGTTGCGCGTTATTTCCGTCGAACTGAACCGCACTCACCTATTTCGTTGGCAATCGAAACATTGGTTCGCAGGGGGCGCATGGATTTCTCAGAACTGCTTGCAGAGCTTCTCCCCGAGGCCCAGGCCCGCAATGCTGTTCTCACCGCAGCTGGGATCAAACCCAGTGGTGACAATAACGCAAACCAGTAAGCCGGAGCGCAGATGCTGCGCTTTTCGCAATCAACCATGCGGATACGCATGAAGGAGGTCTAGATGGCAAGTGTTCATGAAAAGCTCGAACGGGTTCGCAAACCGCGCGTCCACATCAAGTATGAGGTCGAAACCGAAGGCGCGATGGTTGTTAAGGAGCTGCCTTTCGTTGTTGGGGTTCTTGGCGACTTTTCCGGCAACCCCACACAACCGCTGAAACCGTTCGGCGAGCGTAAGTTTGTCCAGGTGGATCGGGATAATTTTGACGAGGTCATGCGCCGCATGACGCCAGGCCTCAACATCGCGGTGCCTAACACGCTGGAGAAGGATGGAAGCGACATTCAGGTGAACCTGAAGTTCGAGAGCATGGAAGATTTCGAGCCAGGCTCTATCGTTCAGCAGGTGCCGGCGCTGAAGGCACTGCTGGATGCGAGGAACGAACTTCGCGATCTCCTGTCCAAGGCGGACCGCTCCGAAGATCTTGAGCGCATGCTGGAAGACATCCTTCAGAATAAGACCGATTTGGCCAAGCTGGTTTCCGAATTGAAGGAAAAGAACGGCGCTCCTCAGTAATCGCGCCCTGCCGAAACTTTCGAACAGCCCCACAGCCGGGGCTTTGAACGGTTCTAGCGGCAGAACTAGCCGCAATAGGAAGGATTGAAACATGAGCGCCGAAAGCCTGCTGAAAGGCGACACACAGGTCACGAGTACAGAAGACCAGGGTCTCTTGTCCAAGGTGGTTGCCGCCACGAGGCAAACTGAACCTGACCGTGCGCAAAATCTGCTGCGCACCCTGACGGACCAAGCCCTTAAGGGTACCGTCAAATACGACCGTAACCTGACAGTGACCCTGAACCGTGCCATTGCGGAGTTGGACAAGACAATTTCGGAGCAATTGGCTGCCATCATGCAGTCTGCGGAATTCGCCAAGCTTGAAGGCACATGGCGCGGATTGAACTATCTGGTCAAGAATTCCGAAACGAGCGTCAATCTCAAGATCCGCGTGATGAATGCGAGCAAACGGGAAATCTCGCGCGATCTCGAAAAGGCAGTCGAGTTCGACCAGTCCCGTCTCTTCAAGTCGATCTATGAAGATGAGTTCGGAACCCCGGGCGGAGAGCCGGTCGGCGCTATCATCGGTGACTACGAATTCGACAATTCCTTTGATGACGTCCAGACGCTCCAGGGCGTTTCCGCGATTGCGGCAGCGGCCTTCGCACCCTTCATCTCAGCCGCAAGCCCGCGCATGTTCGGCTTCGAAGACTATCGCGATCTCGCACGCCCCCGGGACCTGGAAAAGATTTTTGACACGGTGGAGTATGCAAAATGGCGCAGTTTTCGCGAAAGCGATGATTCCCGCTTCGTGACGCTGGCTTTGCCACGCGTGCTCGCGCGGATGCCCTATGGTCCCAAGACCAATCCTGTCGATGAATTCAATTACGACGAAACCAGGGGAGCGGCGAATGGCGATCTGAAGCACGATGAATATTGCTGGATGAACGCGGCTTACGTGATGGGCACCAAGCTTACTGACGCCTTTGCCAAGCACGGCTGGTGTACAGCTATCCGCGGCGCTGAAAATGGCGGCAAGGTCGAAAATCTCCCCATGCACGTCTTCTCCAGCGACGATGGCGATCTCGATCTAAAATGCCCAACAGAGGTGGGAATCACCGACCGCCGCGATGCCGAGCTCGGAAAACTCGGTTTTCTCCCACTCTGCCACTACAAGAATACGGATTACGCGGTATTCTTCGGCGCGCAGACAGCACATAAGCCGAAGCTGTACGACCGTCCGGAAGCAACTGCCAATGCCGCTGTTTCGGCTCGTCTGCCCTATATTATGGCGACGTCCCGCTTCGCGCATTACCTCAAGGTCATGGGACGCGACAAGATCGGCTCCTTCATGGAAGCGTCGGACTGTGAAGTCTGGCTCAATCGCTGGATCTCCAATTACGTCAATGCCAATGAGCAAGCGGGCGAAGAAAGCCGGGCGAAATATCCGTTGCGAGAAGCCAAGGTCACTGTTCAGGAAGTGCCGGGAAAGCCCGGTGCCTATAACGCAGTCGCATGGATGCGTCCGTGGTTGCAGATGGAAGAATTGACCACCTCGCTTCGTATGGTCGCTCGCATCCCATCCAAGAACTGAACCCTAGAAGGCGGGTGCGTGCCGTCCGTCCCGCCCTTTCCTCGGAGCGTTTCTCATGGCGCCAAAGTCCTTCACGGACGCCCGCAGTCTGGTCGATCAGCTCATCGCCTTTATTGACGATGCGCTGAACGAGCAGGTCAATGCCATTTTGCATCACGCCGATTTCCAATCGATGGAAGCAAGGTGGCGCGGTCTTGCCATGATCGTGCGAGAAGCGTCGCGCAGCGACGAGGTCAAGGTTAAGCTGTTGAATGCCAGCTGGCGGGAACTATCACGCAACCTCGAAAAAGCAACTGACTTTGATCAGAGTCAACTTTTCGAGATCGTCTACAATCGCGAATTTGGCATGCCGGGTGGCGAGCCAATAGGCATCATGATCGGCGATTATGCATTCTCGCCCGACAGCAAGGATGGGGCCGACTGTGTTACGGCGCTTTCGCAGATAGGCATGGTCGCGGCCGCAGCCTTCTGCCCATTCATTGCCGCAGCCTCGCCGGAAGCCGTGGGGTTGCAGGATTTTTCCGAGATGAGCAGGGTTCACGATTTTTCGTGGTTAAGGCAGGAAAAGTCTCGCCTAAGGTGGAACGCGCTCAGGGCCCGCGACGATTGCCGGTTCATCGGCTTGGTCGCGCCCCGGATCTTGATGCGCCCACCCTATAGGGCCTTTTCCAGACGCCGGAACGATCCTTTTCCTTTTCAGGAGCATATCGCCGAAGACGGCACGACCCTTCTATGGGGCAATCCGGCTTTCGCCTTCGGCACAATCGTCGTGCGTAACTTTATCGACAGCGGCTGGTTCGCCGACATACGTGGGGTGACGCAAGACGGCATCGACGGAGGCATGCTCTCGGCCTATCAGCTCCCACCGCTTGACTTTGGGCTGGAGAGCAATGGCCTCTCCGCGCAGCCACCGGTCGAGGTGCAGTTGACGACTGGCCAGGAGCAACAATTCTCCGACCTGGGTCTCGTCCCGATTTCCACCACTTATCTTTCAAGCATGGCGATCTTCAATGCAAATCAATCGCTGCATGCCCCGGGACATTATGTCAGCGAAAGTGCCCGCCAGAACGCCCGTATCGCCGCCATGTTGCAATATGTGCTCTGCGCCTCCCGCTTTTCGCACTACCTCAAGGTCATCATGCGCGACGACATCGGTCAACTGAGCGACGCAACCGCGATCGAGCGCAAACTCGAAGCCTGGTTGTCCTCCTACACGCTCGGCAATGACGATGCTGAAACCTCTCTTCGAACACGCTATCCCCTGCGATCCGCGGGTATCACTGTGTTCGAGATTCCTGGCAAACCCGGCAGCTTCTCCTGTACCGTGCGGATCCAGCCGCACTTCCAGCTGGACGACGTGTCCACCAGTTTCCACCTGATCGCCGAAACGGCGACACCGTCCGCGTCCACGCAATGGACATCGGCCGAGCCGAAAAGGATTTCCGCATGAACTTGCGCGCCGACATTTCCAGCCTCCTCGACGAAAACCAGATCGATACCGCGCTTTCGCTTGCCAAGGACCAGGTGAAGTCCTCACCGTCAGACAAGGAAGCCCGACACCTCTATATCGACCTGCTAATCCTCGCCCGCGACTACGAAAAGGCAGATGCTCAGTGCGGTCTGGCTGCGACGTTCTCGCCCCAGGACAGCGTCGGATTTTCGCTCCTTCGCCAACAATTGCGCGCCATGGCGGCGCGTGATGCATGGTTTACGAAGGGTGCAGTGCCGGAATTTCCAAGCGGTCCGAGCGAACTGGATCAACTGGCGATCAAGGCGAACATCGCGGCGCGCGAGAGCAACATCATCGAATGTGCCGACACCCTAAGCGAGTTGGATGAAAAACGTGGCGACGTTTCGATGTTCGTCAATGGCAAAAAAGTCAGCGATATCCGGGATCTCGACGATCGTGTTCCGCACGCACTTGAAGTTCTGACCAATGGCGGTAGGTATCTCTGGATCGGTTTCGACCGGATTGAAAGCCTGACGATCGGAGCGATGACCCGTCCACGCGATCTCGCCTATCGCGACGCCGAACTGACACTCAAGGATGGCGCAGTCGCATCGATACTCGTTCCCGCCATCTATCATGGCGAGGACAAGGCCGCAGTTCTACTGCTTGGGCGGGAGACTCGCTGGGACGAAGACAGCAGCCCATTGGTCACGGGTCAGGGGCAGCGATGCTTTTTGGTCGGTGATGATCTGATGCCGTTCCACGAAATTACGAGCATTACCGCGTCTCCTGCAAAAGACGAAAGGAAGATCGCGCGTGGTTGATCCGCTGGAGCAATATCGGCCGAAGCAGAGAACGCTGTCCCGCTCGGTACTGGACAGGCTGCTGGACGATGCGCCGGACGTGGATGGAGATCCGCTGGTCAGCCTTTCGGATCAGGTCAGGGAAATGCGGGAGGTGATACGTCGTGACCTCGAAGCGCTTTTGAACACCCGCCGAAATCCCGCCGGCCCGCCGGGCTTCCTGAAGGAACTCAATGACGCTCTGGTCTCCTACGGTATGGATGGTGTTTTGTCTGCCAACCTCGTGACGGATGCATCCAAGGAAAAACTTGCTCAGAGCATAGAGCGCCGTATCTCGATGTTCGAAACCAGACTGTCCGATGTGCGGGTCACCATCCTCAAGAACCGCATGGAGGGTGAACGTGCACTGAGAATGAGAATTCAGGCGACCTTCCGCCTGCATGAGGGCATGCCGCCAATCAGCTTTGAATCCAAGATCGACCCGTCGACACAGCGCTTCCATGTGGAGGCCGCCAATGGCTGATGGCTTTCTCGAGAAATATAATGACGAACTTTATGCGCTGAGAAAGCGTGCCTCGCGCTTTGCCGCTGCCTTCCCCAAAATCGCGGGCCGTCTGCGCATGACGGGCGATGTTGCCGACGATCCCCATGTGGAGCGATTGATCCAAAGCTTTGCCTACTCAGCAGCTCGCGTGAGACAGAAGCTGGACGATGAATTTCCCGAGCTCTCGGACAGCCTGCTCGAAACGCTTTACCCTCATTATCTGGCACCGCTCCCGTCCATGAGCATCGTCCAGTTCGAACCGAGCGCGTCTCTCGCGGCGGTACAGACGCTTGCCCGCCACAGTGAAATTCTTGCAGAACCGATCAATGGAGAGAGCTGCCGATTTCGCACCACGCAGAATGTAGAAATCGTGCCACTGACCATTTCGAGCGCGGTCCTTTCCGGCCAGCCTATCGACGCACCATTCTCCTCTGCTTCGGCGGGTGCGGCCAGTTGCCTGCGTCTTTCGCTGCGCACCACATCTCCGCGCCCGTCGACTTTTCAGGAAATGGGGCTCAAGAGGCTGCAGCTTTTCATTTCCTCGGCCTGGCAACAGGCAACGGCGCTTCATGAGTTGCTCGCGAACCATTGCGTCGGAATGGCGCTGGCGCGTCACGCGGAAGATCCGCAAGCCGTCTTTCTTCCGCCAAATTACCTAAAGCCTTCCGGCTTTGCGCGCGACCAGGCCATGCTGCCGTATCCCGCCAACAGTTTTGACGGCTATCGGCTTCTGACCGAGTTCTTTGCTTTACCGCAGAAGTTTCTCTTCCTCGACATACACGGTGTCGAGCGCTGGGCCGGTGGCGACTGCGAGTTATATATCTATCTGAACGCGGCGGATACCCGACTAGAGCGCTTGGTTTCAGCCAGGGACTTCGTGCTGAACGCTTCACCGGTCATCAATCTCTTCCAACAGAGTTGTGAGCCTTTGAGCCTGGATGGCACAAGAACAGAGTACCGGCTTTTGCCGGATGCCCGCCGCCAGCGAACGCGTGAAATCTACTCGGTCGAAAACGTCCAACTGACAACCCGCGACGGGGCGATTGAAAAGACCTCTCCTTTCTTCGGTCGTACGCAAAAAAACAATGGTTCGAATGTTTTCTGGCAAACATATCGTCGCTTTGACGAGGATGACGGCTCCTCTGATACCGACATAGCTTTTGTAGACGAAAAGCGCGGGCCGCTGGGACCAATCGATATCGTCGCCAGCATCGATACTTTGTGCATCAACCGAGAGTTACCAAGCCAGTTGCCCTTCGGTGGCGGGCATCCCCACCTGCAACTTTCCGCCGGCAACGAGGCTGTGCAGTCGATACAGGCGCTGATGCCACCGACACCCGCCGTTCGCATGAACGAGCGCAGCGCCCGCGAATGGCGGCTAGTCTCGCATCTCCTTTTGAACCACCTCTCCCTGTTCGATAGTGGCGGAGCGGCACTTAAAGATATTCTCTCGCTCTACGCGTTTCGGGATTCACCTGAGACGCGTCAGCTTGTCGAAGCCATATCTAATGTCCAGGCCCGCAATTCACACGCCAGGCTTGGTGCTGCCATGGTGCCCGGAACGGACGTGACGCTTGAGTTCGATCCAGCCCTGATCGACAGGCCAGCGGCATATGTTTTTGCAGGCGTGCTCAATCATTTCTTCGGGCTCTATACCTCGATCAACAGCTTTACCCGCTTGACGGTGACCATGCGCGGCCAATCCGAACCTATCGCCCTGTGGCCCGCGCGCGCGGCAGACCGCCCGCTGGTTTAGGAGTGTCCATGCCAACGCAAGCAGAAAGCCTGAAACATAAGCAGGAGGTACTCCTCAGCACTGACCCCGGTCGCTTCGATCCCGCGACCGCCTTTCGTGTTGCACAACATATTACGGATGAAGAAAGACTGGTCGTAGGCTCCCATGGAGGAACAAACCCGATTACGGCTTTCGTCGGCGGTTTTCGCAAGAAGGGAGAGGATGCTGAACTGCGCTCGGCGCTCGTTCCTATCGTTGGACCGCTCGGCTCACTGCCTCCTGCCTATAACGAACTTATCCAGCAAGAAGAACGCAACCGCTCTAAGGCACTTGCGAGTTTCTTCAACCTGTTCGCCACCCGTTTCAGCGAACTCTTTGTTTACGCGACAGAAAAATATCGTCTCGCACGCAGGCTTCGTTGGTCGGACGATCGACGCGACAGCCAGTTTAGCAAGACACTGCTGGCGTTAACCGGCTTTCGTACCAAGGGAATTGCCAAAAATGCGGGTGTCAAACAGGACGTCATGCTTCGCTTCAGCGGGCTGCTTTCAAACCGCACGAGGAATGCCACGGCGCTGACCTCAATGCTTTGCGAATTTACCGGTCTGCCGGTCAAAGTCGAACAGTTCCGCCGTCGTTGGGTATCCATCCCCAATAGCGAGCAGAGCCAATTGGGTCAACCCGGCGGGCTGCTTCTGGGACAGAACACGACAGCCGGTAGCAGTATCGAAGACTTTGCCGGAGGCTTCCGCATCGTCGTCGGCCCGGTCTGTTATGCCGACTATCTCGCGCTTTCGCCGGGCTCCCGCCGACTCTCGGAAATTTTCGCACTGACACGGCTTTTCACCGGTAGCGCGCTGGAATTCGACGTGCAGGTGATCCTCAGGAAGGAAGACATTCCATTTTGCCAGCTGGGCAACAGCGCCAGCCCAGCGCGGCTTGGTTGGAACAGTTGGGCGCGCATAGCCCCTGCAGGCAAAGACAGCGCGGATGCTATTGTTACCGAGCGCGAGGGTACGGCACTCGGTCGGCTGGGAGTTGCAACATGAAACTCGTCCTGAAGCAAAGGCAACAGGATGGCAGCATCCAGCCTTCGCGCTGGAGCTTCGAACATGGCAAGCGCGTGCTGGGACGATCGAACGATTGTGACTGGCAAATCGCTGATGGCGAACGGCGCGTTTCCAAGCTCCATTGCACGCTCAAGCGCGACGGTCAGGGGTTTTCCATTATCGATCAGAGCGCAAATGGCACTCTTGTCGATGGCCGACTGCTGCTCGAAGGCCAATCCGCTGCGCTAAACGACGGATCGCAAATCGAGATCGGCAACCAGTCCTTCGAAGTCGCCATCGTCGGCGAGCCTGACATGGATTTCGGCGATCCCGACCAGACGCTGAGGGTCAGCAACGAGGAGCTGACGATCTCCGCCATACTCTCCGATATTGCACCTGGCGGACGCTCGGCACGCGGGGTGCTCGGCAACGCAGACGCTAACGCAGATTGGCTGGAGGACGACCACGCGTACCTCAAGAAGGGAAGGTCGATCTCCCGAAACGTGGAAATCGGCTGGAACGCACCTCCGTCGTCGAACGGTATCGGCGCTGTCCTTCCTGACGATTGGAATGAAGAGCCGGTTGAGAGCAGCCGCCACGAGCATATTGACGCGCTCAATATCCCCGTCAAGGTCTCACGACCGTCGGTAGACGCCCAAGAGGAGTTCGAGACCGTCTTTGCCGGGCCGGAGGACCTGCCCGACACGCAACTCCTGGAACCACAATCGTCAACTCCGGAGAGCGAGCTGAAGGATTTGCTAGCCCAACTCGAAAGGGAGTGCGCGGACTGCATGGCGGCGCTCGATATCGCGACCGAAGCAATTGATCTTTCGCAAGAGGCGAGTATCGCGGCAAGGCTGGAAGCAATCATTCTCCAACAGAGGCTTCTCTCGACGTCACTGGAAAATCTGATGCGCGTCTCCACGCAGAGACTTGAGCCGAGACTGCTGGAAGCCAAGGCCGATGCCGGTAACGACCTGCGCTCCAAGATCGAACGCAAGGACTGGCGCGGTATCGTTTCAAGGCCTGACTATTGGGATTTTTACAAGAAACAATTTGAAGAAAACGGTCGTCAGCTGTCGATCCGGCAATTCCTCCAGCGCGCAGCGCTCGGCGGAGATTACGAGCAGGATGACACAATGCGTGAAAAAGCAAGGTACCAGGGGGTAGGCAAGCAACATGAGGCATGAAAATCGCGTTGCCTGGAGCGAGGGCATGTTCCTTCGCGTTCAACATTTCCAGCAGGCCGATCGCTGGACCGAGCGATTGGTGCGCAATACAACGCGCAACCTTTCGGCCTATCCCTGGGGTGTCGCGGAAATTGGGATCGACCGTAGCGCCCTTGCAATCGGCCAATTCGCGTTGTCGAATGTCCGTGGCATCCTGCCCGATGGCACACCGTTTGAAGCGCCTGGCGATACGGACCTGCCCCCTCCCCTTGAACTGGATGAAACTGTCAAGAACGCTACTGTTTATCTGGCGCTTCCTGCCCGCCAACCCGGCAAGGCTGATATGTCCTCGGCTTCAAGGCAGGAAACCAACAGCGTGCGTTTCGTCGCCTCAAACTACGAGGCGACTGACGCCAATGTGGATACCGATTTTGTCGCGCCGATCAACGTCGGTCGCCTCAGTCTCAAATTCCTGAAGACCGGCGACGACGTCTCCGGCTACGACCTCATAGGGTTGGCACGCGTTATCGAAGTGCGATCCGATCGTGCAGTCATCCTCGATCCCGACTTCATTCCACCCAGCCTGAATTGCGCAGGATCATCCCGCCTCACCGAGATGATGACGGAGCTTCTGGGTATCGTTCGACATCGCGCGCAGGCAATTTCCGAGCGTATCGGCGATCCGACGATCCGCGGCACGGCTGAGGTCGGCGATTACTTTCTGCTGCAGATTCTCAACCGAGCAGATCCGCTGCTGGCCCATCTTGGCGCAAACGCCACCCGCATCCATCCAATCCGCTTCTATGAGGAGTGCCTGCAGCTTGCGGGTGAGCTTGCCACCTTCACGACGGAAAAGAAGCGTGCGACCGACTTTCCCCCTTATCGCCACGACGATCTTAAAGCGAGCTTCGGCGCGGTCTTCGATGACCTGCGGGCGTCGCTTTCCGCAGTTCTCGAACAGGCTGCGGTCGCAATCGATCTGGTCGAGCGTCGACATGGCGTGCGGGTCGGAACTATTCATGACCGTGGACTTTTGCGCGACGCAGGCTTCGTGCTTGCGGTACGGGCCGACATGCCAGCGGAGGACATTCGTCGCAGGCTGCCAGCGCAGATCAAGGTTGGCCCGGTCGAGCGAATTTCGGAACTGGTCAACGTTGCGCTGCCGGGTATTCCGGTGCGCTCTCTGCCGGTCCTTCCGCGCCAGCTGCCTTACCGCTCCGGCACCATCTACTTCGAAATCGATACCAAAGCACCTTTGTGGAAACAACTCGAGACCTCCGGCGCAATCGCTCTGCATCTTGCAGGCGACTTTCCCGGGCTTGAATTGGAAATGTGGGCGTTACGCGAATGAGTGACCAAAAGTCCTCCTCTTGGCAGGATCTGCCGACGGTGGTCGAAATCACCGAGGAAAGCCGTCAGCGCAACCAGAACGCTCGTAACATGGCGGCGTTACTGGACGATATCATCGAGCCGAACGAGGCGAGTGGACGAGCACATGGCCAGATGGGCGCCCTGCCAATAGACGCGCTCCTGACAAATTTCCGTTTCGGCGGCGAAGACGTGCCGACGTTGGTCCAGTCCGCCGCACCGCTTCTCAATCTTGCCCATATGCTTCGTTTCAGCGATGTGCAGCCGGATCCGGATCATCTGCGGCGCGCTTGCCTTGAGGCGATCACCCGCTACGAGCGCGACCTTGCCTCCGCCCGCATCAGCCCGGAACGGGCAAGAGCCGCCCATTATGTGGTTTGTGCCACTGTGGACGATGTGATCCTTAGCAAACCTTGGGGCGTCAGGGCGGGCTGGGCTCGCTCGGGCCTCGTCTCCACCTTCCACAATGATGTGACGGGAGGTGACAGGGTTTTCGACATCCTCGATCATTTTCACCAGTCGCCTGGCGCCAACAAAGATCTGCTGCTGCTGATCTATCTATGCCTTTCGCTTGCATTCGAAGGGCGTACCCGCGTTTCTCCCAAAGGCGCGCTTGAGCTCGCCCGCATTCGAGACAGTCTCTACAAAACCCTGATCGGCCAGTATGGCGTCTTCGAACGCGAACTTTCTCCCCATTGGCAGGGTGTCGAAGCACGACATACGCCGCTTAAAACCATGTCGGCACTATGGACATTACTGTCGGTCCTCGCGCTTGCCTTCGCGCTTGGCTACCTGTTCTTCACGCTGTCTCTCAACGACGCATCCGATGCCACCTTCGAGCGGCTTGCAAAGCTACCGCCGTCGCAAACGCCAAGCGTGCTGATCGCTCCACCGCCCGAACCGCCTGCAATAAAAGAGCAGCCACCGAAGGTCGCAGAAGTGCCTCCTGTGGTGAAACCGCCTGAGCCTTCCAGACTCCAGAAGCTGATGGAGTTCCTGGAGCCTGAAGTTCAGGAGAAGCTGGTGACGCTGGCCGAAGTCAATGGGCGTTTGCGGGTACGCATCAACAATTCCGGGCTCTTCGAGACCGGCAGCGCCGAAGTCAGCCCGAAGTTCCGCGATCTGATCCAGCGTATCGGCGGCGCGCTGTCGGCGGAGAAATTCCGCGCCGTCGTCATCGGCTATACAGACAATGTGCCGATCAAGACGGTTCAGTTCCCGTCCAACTGGCATCTATCCGAAGCACGCGCCAAGGCGGTGGGTGATATTCTCTCGCAGTTTACAGGCCCGGAGGCAATTCTCACCGAGGGGCGCGCCGACAGCGATCCAATTGCAGATAACGCTAGGCCCGAGGGTCGTGAGATGAACCGCCGAACTGAAATCATGGTGCTGACCAATCCGGATGAAAAACTGAGCGATGCCGGCATTCTCTCGCCGACCATCACAACGACGCCCGGACAGCAGCCAGGAGCCCAGCAATGAACCCGCTGAGTTACTTTTATACGATCCGAGCTTATGTCGAAAGCTATGCCTCACTCGTCGGGCGTCGCTTCATATCGCTTCTCTGGGCCATAGCGCTTTGCGTCGTCATCTGGTTTTACGGCTATCTGGTTGCATTCGGTGATTTCAAGCCGTTCGGCACCACGCAGGCGCGGCTTATCGCTATTGGCGCAGTCCTCGCCATTTGGGTCGTCTATATTGCGATCGCCATGTTCCGGGCCCGCAAGCAGGACAAGGAACTGATCGATAGCCTTGAACAGGAAGCGCTTGCCAATCGCAACGCTGAAGTGGGCGAGATCCAGACGCGGCTCAAAGAAGCACTGGCGCTTCTGCGGCGCATCACCAAAAAGCGCTTCGGCTATATCTACGATCTGCCATGGTACGTCATCTTCGGCGCACCTGGATCAGGCAAGACCACAGCACTGACCAACTCCGGCCTGCAATTTCCGTTGGGCGATGCCCTTGGCGAAAATGCCGTGAGAGGTGTTGGCGGAACGCGCAATTGCAACTGGTGGTTCTCAGATGAAGCAATTCTCATCGACACAGCCGGGCGCTATACGACACAGGACGATCTAGACGGATCTTCGAAGGCCGGCTGGGAAGGTTTCCTCAATCTCCTGCGCCGCTATCGTCGCTCTCAGCCAATCAACGGAGCCCTTATCACACTTTCGATTCACGATCTTATGACGCGCGATCCGGAAGAACAGCGGCAGGAATTGCGTTCACTTCGCCAGCGCCTATCCGAGCTCGACGAATATCTCCATGCCCGCGTACCGGTCTATCTGGTGCTGACCAAGGCCGACTTGCTGGACGGTTTCGTCGAGTTCTTCGACGGCTTCAACAAGACCGACCGCCAGCAGGTTTGGGGTGCGACCTTCAAGCTCGATGAGAGCTATACGTCCCAGTCTCTGCCCCAACGTTTCCTGGAAGAATTCGAGCTTCTTCAGCAGCGCGTGGATGCCATGCTCATCGAGCGGCTCCAGCAGGAGCAGAATGCGGAGATCCGGGGTCGCATCTTCCGCTTCCCGGCAGAACTCGCCAAGTTAAAAGACCGGCTGCACGACGCCTTGAGCGAGCTTTGCGCCAGTTCGCCCCTCATCGAAGCTCCTCTTCTACGCGGCGTCTACTTCGCCTCCGGTACCCAACAGGAGTTGGACACTGCCACCACACGGGCACGGCGCAGCTATTTTCTTTCACGGCTTTTCAAGGACGTCATTTTCCCGGAAGCCGCACTGGTGATGCGAGACAAGCGTCTTTCGGGTCGGCAGCGGCTAGTGCGTCGTATCGCCTATGGCGTTGCCGCAGTCTTCATCGCAGTCGTCTTTACCGGCTGGATCAGTACCTATTACTCCAACACGCAGGCTCTTGCTGAAGCAGACCGAAAGCTGGATACCTACGAGCGGCTCGTACAGGGCATTCCCGTCCGGGATGTATCCGACGCAGATTTTCTGCGCATCATGCCTGCCCTGGACAACTTGCGTGATGCCAGCTCCGGCTTTTCCAGGGAACGCCTCTGGAACGTCGGCTTCGGTCTCGATCAGAAAGACAAGATCGCCGGACGGCAACGCGACGCCTATCAACGCGCCCTCAATGCACTCCTTCTGCCGCGCATGATCGTACAATTGCAAAAACAGCTGGAGGATGAAAAGGACGTCACGCGAACGTTCAATTCGCTAAAGCTTTACGGCATGCTGGGCGGATTGGGCACTTTGGATCGCGATTTCCTGACCGTCCAGGCCGAGGACATGTTCGCGTCCCTTTACCCAGGGGATGGTAGAGCGGCTGCACGTGAATCTCTCAATGCCCATGCCCGAGCCCTTGCCACTGGCAATCTCGCCCCGATCGAACTCGACGCGCGGCTGATAGCCAAAGCGCGTGAAACTATCGAGGGACAGAGTATTGGCGCACGGGCATACGATATTCTTGCAGGGCTGCCACAAGCACGTACGCTGCCGGAATGGACTCCGGCCACGGCATTTGGACCTCTGGGTGAAAAGGCTTTCGAGCGCCGCAGCAAGACGCCCATGGTGGATGGCATCGAGGGATTGTTCACGGCAAATGGTTATCGCAATGTCGTGATCCCGCAAGTCGCTTATGCCTCTCGCGTGGCGCTCTCGGAAGCGTGGGTTCGCGGCTCGGACGATGCCGTGCGTGGCATAAGCGTCGAACAAGTAGCGCAGGCCGCGTTGCAAATCTATTTCGACCGTTTTGAAAAGCGTTGGGCCGACGTTCTGTCGGACATCCGCGTCAAGCCATCGAAGACGCTGGGAGATGCTGTCGAGACGACGCGCATTCTTGCCAATGACCGCAATGTCGTGATGGAGGCCGCAAAATCTATTGCGGACGCGACGGACCTTCGTCCAAATGCCGGCGAAAACATCACCACGCTTGCCTCGACGGCGGATGGCGATACGACTGCGATGATCCTTTCAGCGACGGTTAGTGCCGTGGATCCCTATGCGCAACTGCGCGAAATGCTGGCTGAAAAATCCGCAGCCTCTCAGATCGAGGCGCAATCGCCAGACAATAACACGGCTGGCTCTCCTTCCGAACAGTTGCTTGGCAACCTCAAGACGTTGAACGAGCAGCTGGCTCGCTCCTCCACCACGTCCGACGAGGTGGCGAAAGTCTTCGATGTCGATAGCCAGTTGACGAAGGCAAATCAGGACCTGTTGCAACAGGCGCGCCAGATGCCTGCACCGCTCGATATATGGATCGCCGGGGTTTCGGCGGATGTCGGGTCGCTAGCAGTAAAATCGGCAAGAACCCAGATCGCCGATCTTTGGGCAGCGGACTCCGCATCCCTATGCTCGTCTATCGTTTCCGGGAGATATCCTTTTGACCGCGCATCTCCGCGAGATGTTGCGATGGCCGACTTCACACGTCTTTTTGGACCGAAGGGCGTGTTCCAGACGTTCTTCAAGCAGCGCATGGAGCCATTCGTAGACAAGACCACAACGCCATGGAGCTGGAAGGGTACGTTCGGCTCGGCTGGCATTCCCAGCGAAGCCATAGCCCAATTCGAAAACGCAGATAAGATTTCCCGCGCTTTCTTTCCAAACGGCAGCGAGGTTCCGGCGGTGTCCATCAATGTGAAGCCGGTCTCGCTGAGCGAGCAATCAAGCGCGGTGATGCTGGAAATAGAGGGAGAGCGGGTTGTCTATTATCACGGCCCAATCCAGGCGAAGTCGATTGAGTGGCCGTCCAAGGAAAACTCCGCCAGCTTGTCCCGCATCGCCTTCCAGCCAGGAGGTTGGCAACAGGCGAAAATCGAGAATGGCGACTGGTCTCCGTTCCGCTTATTCGACGACGCAAAAATCGAAACGCAAACGGGTGATATCATGAGGGCGCGTTTCGAGAATGAGGGGCAGACAGCAGAGTTTGACATTCAGTTCGGATCGGTCCTCAACCCATTCAGACTGGATGCCATCTCGCGCTTTTCCTGCCCAACACAATTCTGATCTGGACGCGCATGAGCTAACAAGGAGGGGAACATCATGAATAATGGTATGGATCACCGACAGGTCATGCCCGGCTAATGATCAAGCCAGGCCAGAAGCCTGCCGTTGCGGCGTCAGAAAGCGACCGCATCGGTTTCTTCGGTAAAATACCAAGCCACGGAGATTTCATCTCCGAGGGCATTGATCGTGAGTTTGTCGCCAGGCTCGACGAGTGGTTGCGTGCCGGCATGCATGCCTGTGCCGACCATTACGGTGCGTCCTGGTCTTCGATCTTCTCCAACTCTCAACCCATACGCTTTATCGTGGAAAGCGGCGCGTGGAGCGATAGCGCCTATGCCGGCATCCTACTGCCAAGCCGTGACCGCGTTGGTCGAAAGTATCCATTGGTCGTTCTGGCGCAACTCGCTATGTTTCGACTGCACCCACGAACGCTTTATCTGGATGAAACTTGGTTCATGGCTGCTGAGGCCCTGGCTGAAACCTCGTTGAATGAGGATTTCGACATGCACCGATTCACATCTGCGATAAGGCGGCTACGCTTACCCAAGCCAAAAGTAGACGAGGATGCTCCTGCTGCCATTGCAAGACCTGATAAGCCGACGAGCCTCTGGTGGAGGATTGATGAAGAAACCCGTCGGCCGAAAGGCGTGAAGCTGGATGGTAGACCTGGCACAGAAGATTTTGTCAGACTTTTTCAGGACAGCGCTCACTCACCTGAAACCGCCACGCACTCGCAAGAAGAGCATCGGACAATAGATGCAAGGACCTCAGTTCCCAAGCTGAGCACGCCAGCCGCACGAGCCCTGGCGCCTGAACCGAGTGCGCCAGCCTCTATAGTCTATAGCTACGCAACGCATGCGGGAGCGAAGTTGTCGAACAACGCCGACTCGCTCTTTGTTTCCAGCAGGCCTGCTCTATTTGCCATTGCGGATGGGATCGGCGATGGGCAACCGGCGGCTGAAGCCGCCCGTTTGATCGTTAACCTTCTTGCGGATGTGACAGAAAGGGCCGATCAAGACATCGACCCGCAGTCGATTAGAGGAAAACTCGGGACGGCCAACAGCCTCCTTCTTTCGCGACAGGTCGCCGAGGGTGTTCCGCGGCCTGGAGCGAGTGTCGTTACAGCCTTGATTTCAAATCACGCGATCGCGGTCTTGTGGTCGGGCGACGCCAGGGCCTATCTTTTGCGGGACGGCACGATGCATTCGCTCACCCGCGACCACGTCATTGTTGGGATGAAGAAAACACTCGCGCAATATATCGGCCATTCCCAGCAGTTCCGGCCAGACATCAGTCGAGAAAGCTGGGGGAGGAACGACAGGTTGCTGTTGTGCAGCTTCCCGCTTGTCCAACAACTGAAAGAGAGAGCGGTTGCTGAAATCCTGTCCGGGACCGCGCTGGAGGACTGCGCGAATGCGCTCGTCCAGGAAGCGCTGATCGAAAATGTTAAAGACAATATCAGCGCCATCGTGATTGGTCACGACCTTGGCCAGCGATAAGCGCCCCGACCCCACCCTTGTCGCACAGCGCTATGCCGACCTTTGGCAGGCCATCCAATTTGATGACCAGGCAAGACGTGCGCCCAATGAAGAAATGGAGTTGATCGACCAGGTTCGAAATGCGCTCGACCGAAAGGCACCGAACCTGCTCGCAGAAAGTCATAGCCGGATTGCAAACAGCTTTCTTGTCGAGGCCGTTGCAATTGCAAGCGATCAAACGGAAATACTGCATGTACGACACATAGATCTCGGCTCATCACACGGGCTCAAGACCCTTCGCCAGTCCTGGTGCGACGACATCGTCCTTACGCACTCGCTCAGGCGAGAGGCAGAAACCGGCCTACGTTTTCGGCATCCAAACATCATCGAGACATCGGCTTTGCTGAGGCTGGAGGACGGCAGACCAGGATTGTTGATGCCATGGCACCCCGTGACGCTCGCTTCGTTACCAAGCGACCAATTCCTCGATGAACAAGAAGCCTCCATGATCCTGCGGAGCGTTCTCCTTGCGCTCCATGCGATACATCAAGAGGGACTTGTGCATTGCGACGTGACACCAAGCAACATCTTCCTGAGAGAAAACCATTTCGAACGATCGATGCTGGGAGATTTTGGCATCACCATACCGATCGGAACAAGGCATAAAGATATTGGCCTGGAACGCGCTGGATCCCCGGAATTCGCCGCGCCGGAGCAATGGCGAGGTGAGCAGGCCCACCCAGCGCAGGACATTTACGCTCTAGGAAAGCTGGCAGAAAAAATCGCAAGCAGGATAGCCGAACGTCGGATGATATGGAGCGAGCTGATTGAGCGATGCTGTCAGACGCGGCGGGAGGATCGACCTCAAAGCGCCTGGGAAGTTCTTCAAATGATACCGGAATGACGGCCCAGCCTCACCCGCTCGCTATCCGAAAACTTTCACACTGGAACCGCATTGTGACCGGTCAAAGTCACACCTAAAGCGGTCGCCCTTAACGCCCATCCATGGTCCGCGCAAAACCGCATCAGTTCTGCGCGAATGGTGCTTTAATTCAAGTTTCCTGGCTGAGGCGCAGCTGCCGTCGGCACGCTCTTCTGGAACACGGTGAGCAGCTTGGCAGCATCAACAAGTGGAGCGTTGCTCGCATAAAGAACATCGCCCTTCTGCATCTGGAACATCTGCATTAAAGCAATGCTGGAAGCGTCACGCATATTCACGCGATAGATCACAGGACGCTTCTGCGTCAGCACTTCGCCGCGCTCCTTCGACGCGGTAGGACCGACAGAGCGGAGTGGAACCTCTTCGCTGCGGAAAACATAGACGTTACGGGAGTCCGCTCGATCGTCGAGGAGGCCGCCCGCGCGACCGACGGCCTGCGCCAAGGTCAACTTGCCGGTTTCGAACTGAAACTCGCCAGCGCTCTTGAAAGCGCCGAGCGCCGTGAAACTGGATGCATCACCGTCGATCATGATCTGGTCGTCGGGCGACAAGCGAACATTCTGCCGGTCCTCACGCATGACCCGATCAAGGGTGGCGCTCGCTCTCTGCTGGCCGCGCACGATCGTGACAGTCGCAGCTCCCGGCGCTACGCCAGCTCCACCCGCCTGGCTTATGGCATCGAGAACACGCTCCTGCCGCGCTGTCAGTGGGATTTTACCCGGAGTCTTGACCGCACCGCTCACCATGACAGCACTCGTCGGCTTGTCGACAACCGTTACGACCGCCTGCGGATTGACCGCAGATCCCTTCAATCCCGCAACAACCTGGTTCTGCAAGCCTTCCGGCGTTGAATCAATGACCCGCTTCTTGCCCACGAATGGAAGATTTACGCTGCCGCTTTGATCGACAGTGAAGCGCCCGAGGTTGAGCGTCTTGCTCTGTGTGGAGGAGAACAGACCGTCTTCGCCAGTGTCGAGCACAGTAATATCGACAACATCGCCGCGTCGCAGACGCTGAGCATTATAACCCGTATTCCGCAACGCCGCGAGACCTGGGCCAGCCGAATAGGACATGATGCTCGCCGTTGACGTCGAAGCTGGCGCATTCGCAAGATCGATGACAGGAATTTTCTCATGCGTATTGGGTAGCGTTGCTGAGCGAATGTTTCCTGCCGTGGGTCCGTCAGAAGGCCTTGCGCATGCGCTTAACACGGCCAAAAGAAGCACA
The DNA here is from genome assembly GCF_913777885.1 of uncultured Agrobacterium sp. Taxonomy (NCBI): domain Bacteria; kingdom Pseudomonadati; phylum Pseudomonadota; class Alphaproteobacteria; order Hyphomicrobiales; family Rhizobiaceae; genus Agrobacterium; species uncultured Agrobacterium sp. The sequence goes on from NZ_CAJYTV010000018.1 coordinate 101,975, forward strand.
CAAACAATCTTCTTCATCCTCAGTCCCCACGAAAGAATCAGCTACACGCAGGAATAGCATCAAAGGAAGAAGCCGCAATATCTTTAAACCCCAAAATTGAAAAAGCCTTTCAATCTCCTCTTGTCTGTGTCGAACACGCAACCTCAAAGTCGCCAGCAGCAACATCGATCTCACAAGGTTGGCCCAACTCCTATTGAGTGCGGGACGAGGAAGATACTCCGCAAGCGGTCCTCACCGCTGGCCGCTCCATTTGGAGCGACCACGCGGCTGGCACTTTCCAATCAGAATTCGTCCCACCCTGCTTCTGCGACCTGCCTGCTTTGGCCGCCGACGGAGGCAGCAATCTTCGTCACCATCCTGCGGGCTGGTGACGCTACAGGTAGATCGGTCCTGGATGCCAAGGCGATCGGCTTCTGGCTCATCGCCGCTGGCTGAGCGCCGAGCTGGAAACCTTCTACGAGCCCGCGAAGCCGCGCCGTCTCTTGCGCGAGAGAAGCGCTTGCTGCATTGGTTTCCTCCACCATTGCCGCATTCTGTTGCGTGACCTGATCCATCTGGTTTACGGCAGAATTCACCTCTGAAAGACCGACAGCCTGCTCTTTCGCAGAGCTGGCGATCGCCTCCATATGCTGGTTTACCGTGCTAATGTTCTCATGAATGATGCGCAGAGCGTCGCCGGTCTCGCTGACCAACTTTACGCCGGTACTGACCTCTTCGCTTGAGTTTCGGATCAACCCCTTGATTTCCTTTGCAGCCTGAGCAGAGCGTTGAGCAAGTTCGCGCACTTCCTGCGCGACAACTGCAAAACCCTTGCCCGCCTCACCCGCGCGGGCCGCTTCGACACCAGCATTGAGCGCAAGCAGGTTGGTCTGAAAAGCGATCTCATCGATGACGCCGATGATGTTCGATATTTGATTGGAGGAGCTTTCAATTCTCGACATGGCCGCTACGGCATCGGCGACAACCTGTCCCGACCGGGTCGCGTTGCTGCTGGCGACGATCGCCGCATGGCGAGCATCATCCGCACGTTTGGAGGCATTGTTCACGTTGACGGTGATCTCATCGAGAGCGGCTGCGGTTTCCTCAAGTGACGCGGCCTGCTGCTCGGTCCGCCGCGACAGATCCTCTGCGCTTTGGCTGATTTCCCGTGTGCCGCCGTCAATCTGGTCGGTGGAATGCGCGACAGCACTCAGCGCGTTGCGCATCTGGCTCAGCGCTTCATTCATCGTCCGCCGAAGCTCTTCGAAATCGGACGCGAACGGTTCGTCGACATTGAACGACAAATCACCGGCCGCCAACCGTTTCAGTGCCTCACCGATGGTGTTGACGGCATGAACACGGTCAGTCACATCGGTCGCAAATTTGACGACCTTAGTGACCTTCCCCGTCGCATCAAGAATGGGATTGTAGGCAGCATTGATAACGACGACCTTGCCGTTTTTGCCATAGCGGGTGAATTCTGCTGACTGCACCTCGCCTTTTCGTAGCGCTGCCCAGAACTCCTCATATTCGCGTGAATGTCCGTAGGAAGGCTCCACCAGGATCTTGTGTGAACGGCCCTTGATTTCTTCCAGCCGATAGCCAAGCGCTTTCAGAAAGTTTTCGTTTGCAGTGACGATCTCGCCGTCGGTGGTGAACTCGATGATCGCCTGCGAGCGGCTGACCGCTGCCATCTGATTTTGGTAGTCCAGGTTCTGCAGTCGCTGCTTGGCATCTGCCCACTCGACCGCGAAGCCCGAAATCTTGCTGCCGGTGCGTAACGGCGTCACGAGCAGATCAAAGGCTCGATGTCCGATCCAGATGGTTGCCTTGTGCTGGTTCTGCAAATGAGCAAGCATATTACGCTGGTGCGCGGGATTCTTGTGAAAAATGTCGATATTGCTGCCGATCAGCTTGGAGAAGTCGAAGCGAGGCAATTCCTTCTTCAGGTCCGACTCCGCCTCTTTCAGCAATTCCTGCACCGCTTTATTCATATACCGGATATTGAGACCAGCATCGGCGATCATGATGTTGGCGCTAATATAGTTGAGCGACTCTGTCTGCATGGTCGTGGTGTTGGAGAAGCCAAACATGCTGTCATACCTTTTCGTGGTTGTAGGAGGCGACTTCGAGCCGAAGTCCTGAGGTTTCATCGATTTGTAAAATTGAGCATCCATAAGGGCTGGGCGACGCGACGTTCGCACCTGACCAGAGGCATGGTTAGCCTGGAGGATGAGATGGGCGCCAAGGACGGCATAGGCTTTCTGGTCGGCTGATCATCCACCGTCCTAACAGCCAGTTAGCTCCAACCTCATTCAAAGTCGTCTGTGTTGTGCCTGCATCATATGCGAGCCAGGCGGCCCCGTTATGTTGGCAGCCGGCCTTCCCAGGAAGTATCCCTGCCCTATGTCACAGCCGAGCTCCGTCAGCTTGCGCATCTCGCTTTCGCGCTCGATGCCTTCCGCCACGATCGTCATGCCGAGCCTCGACCCCAACGACACGATCCCCTGCAAAATCTGGTTCTGCTTCTCGCTATGTTCGGAACTCGAGATAAAGCTTCGGTCGATTTTGATCTTGTCGAATGGATATTGAGCCAGTTGCGACAAGCTGGAGTAGCCTGTGCCGAAATCATCGAGCGCGATCCTGATCCCGGACCGGACGAGACTGTCGAGGACAAAATGCGCGCTTTCCGCATCTTGAATGATGGCGCTTTCCGTCACTTCAAGTTCCAGCCTGTGAACGGGAAAACCCGTTTCATCCAGAATCTTGAGAATACGGAGCCCGAGTTGGCGGTCGTTCAGCTGCGCGGCCGATATGTTGAATGCGAGTGTCGTCTCCGCAGGCCACGATGCGGCATCGCGGCAGGCACGCAGGAGTAGACTGCTGGTCAGGCGCGTAATCAATCCCAACTCTTCAGCGAGCGGGATGAACTCTGAGGGAGGGACGAAGCTTCCGCTTGGCGTCTTCCAACGTGCGAGCGCCTCGTATCCCACGATCGCCCCGGTCTTGAGATCGACAAGGGGCTGATAATAAGGAAGGATGGCGTCCGCATTGATCGCTGCTTTCAGGCTCGCTTCCATCTTTTCACGTTTACGGGTCAGGGCAGCCATGGCGGAAGTGAAAGCAGCGGTGACGTTGGGACCGTCTTTCTTGGCAACATACATCGCACATTCCGCAGCGCGGGAAAGACCTGGTCTGTTGTCGATGTCACAAGGATAGGCGGCGTATCCGAGATTGGCAGCAATCTCGATCGAGGCACCATACTCAACAATGGGCTGCCCGATCGCCTGCATGATCTTATCTGAATGAAAATCTGGCGCTGCAATATTTTTGCTCAAGACGATGAATCGGTCGCCACCGAGGTGAAATACCAGATCTGATGGCTCTAATTGAGATAAACGCGAGGCTGTTGTCTGAATGACAGCGTCGCCTAAACTTTGACCAAGTTCGTCATTGACCTTTTTCAGTCCGGTAAGATCGATACTATAGGCAACGCACGCTTCGTTGTTTGCCTGCCCGCCGGATGGACCAGCCAAGTGCAGATTGAGCATCTGCCTATTCGGGAGTCCGGTCAGACAATCGTGGAGTTTTGCACGATCGACTTTTGCCTCCGCCTCGCTACGTCGGTCCACTTCTTCCAGAAGGTCCCTGACGCGCAATAATGAATAGACCAACCCGAGAGCACCACCGACGTTCAGCGCGACAAAAAGCTCGTCGAGCTGGTAGGCGTCATATTGGAGAAAGAAAGCATCGAGCGTCTCGTGGGCATTTAAAAGGACAGCTAATCCGGCGATCGCTAGAAAAGCAGTCCACCAGACCACGATGGCAACATGGTATCGACTACGAAAATACGCCATGACACCTCTCTACCGGGCTTGGCTTCATGCCGTTTAGAGATGCCTCCATCGGCACCCTATTGGACGCGACAGAGCAACTGGCCTTGCGTTATCGCAAAGTCTCTGTAGGGCGCGGTCCGGGCGATGTGTGAGCAGGGCGCGGAGTGGCAGCGGAAGCAGATCGTCACCTGTCGAGACGCTTTGACTTCGCCTCTCGTACGGCTCCAAATTTAGGGCCAATTCATGAAGAAATGCTTAATTCGAATATTCAGAACACATCATTTGCCCATCAAAGGAGCAAAAAAATCAAATCTTAAACTATCGTCTAAGGTGGAGCACTATGGCCGCGACGCTATACTTGGAAAAACGCCATCTAGGGAAGAAAATTAGAACCTTATTCGATCAGGCCCCTACGGATCGCCTCCGCGATTGCATGACTGCGGTTCTTCGCGCTTAGCTTTTTCGTCGCTGCCTTGATATAACTGTTCACGGTATCCGTGGTGTAACGGCAAGCAGATGCGATCTCTTCGCTGGTCTTTCCCAAGCTTGCTATTCTCAAGCAGTCGAGCTCGCCATCTGTAAGACGCATTTCCTGCGCTGCGAAACGCTCCATGATGGGCTTTGTGATGATCGTATGCATGGTGCCCGAAATATCTCCCAGAAAATCGATCTCTTCTCGATCAAAAGGCGTCGAGCGGGAAAATGTCACTGCACCGAAAATGCGTGAAAGGCGCCGGATGGGAAAGAGCGTACGGTTCAGCACGCCAAAGGTGTGAGCCAGATATAGCAGCCGTTCCGAGGGCGGATCTTGCTTATATATCTCCTGCTCGATCACGACGCCTGTGGCTGTCGATGAAGCCTTGACGAATGGATCTGAAGCCAACAATCCATCGCCATAATAGGCATCGAGATATGCTGGGGGAACGTTGGTGTCGATCGAATGGCCGCTGCCGAACCGATAGCCATCAAGGTCCAGTCCGGAAACGGCAAAAAAGTCAAATGGGACCGCTGCGCGAAGTCGCTCTACGAAGGGATGAGATGGCAAGTGCCGTCGCACAGGCAGTGAGCTAAGATCTACCGCATGATCGAACGAAAGAGTGGAAGCAAGCGTTCGCGAAAATGGCATAGTAAGCTCCGAGATGAACCCTAAATATCAATGCCAAAACTTAACAAAGGGCAAATGATCGCCTTATCCACTTGAAATTGCTCGCGGTGCGCACCACAACTGTTCTTCTCAAGAGCGAGCAGAGGCCACAATACGGACCGAAACCTTGCGGTTCTCAGCCCTAGCGGTTCTTTATTCCGTTGCTGGGGTTACGCCTGATTATATCGCCGCGCAACAGCAAAGCATCAAATGCGAGCGCTGGCTTAGCCAAAACCACGGATGGTCATATCGGCATAAACGATATCTACGTGAACTGGTTGACTATATCGGTCGTTAGACGAGTAAGCGAGGCGCAGGAGCCGAATGGCCAGCTCGGAGCGCCGGTCAGCCGGACATGTCCGTTTTTGACAACGGGAAGCACGGGCCATAGCGGGGACTTGCCGAGATCGTCGGGAAGTTTTTCAGATAGAATAGCCAAAGTGCTATCGCCATCCAACGCCGCCAGGCCTTCAAGATCGATCGTCGTAAAGCCAAATGGCTCGGATGGCAGATCCATGGGGTCTGCAAAACCGAGTCTCTTGAGTATCCCGCAAATTGCAGCATTGGGCGCGAATATCCGCAACCGCGGAACACCCGGTAATGGTTGCGCAACGACCAGTTTTCTACCCACGATGCGTGATGCATAGCGCGACTTTAGGTTCTCGATGTCGTCGTCGAAGCGCATGAGAAGGTCATTTGCATTCGAAGTTCGAGAAAGCGCTTCCCCGACTTGCCGTGTACTCTGGTAGACACTCGCCAGCATTCCGCCATCCTTCGGCTGATCATCGATCAGATGAGTGGTAGCGATTGAGCCAAGAGCCTGCTCGATAGATGCATGCCGGTAATGTGATGTCAGAATGATATCCGGCCGCAGCCTGCGGATCGCTTCGAGGCTCGGCTGCTGTCTCCGGCCAACGTCGACCGCATTGAAAAGGCGCTCCGCAGCGATATCAACCCAGGTTTTGTACCCGCTAATCTCGGCGCAACCGACCGGTGATAGTCCCAGCGAAAGCGCAATTTCGGCAACAGTCCATTCGAGCGTGACGATACGAGCCGTTCCAGCAGACGCGAACGCCCTTGGCGCTGCGATCATTGCCGCAGCTCCACCCAGAAACGACCGCCTGTTCGAAGTGCCTACCACTTGACGCTCACAGTTCCCAGGACCGTCAGACCCTGTCCGTAATAGCATTGGGTCGGCGTGTTACAACCAGCGACATAGGTCTTGTCTCCGAGGTTATATCCATTGAGCTGGAACGCGTAACGGTCGTGGTCATAACGGGCGAAAGCATCCACCAGCGTATAGCCTGGCACGAAGAAAGTGTTTGCCGTGTCGCCTGCTGTCTTGCCGATGTGGCGAACACCGGCTCCGACGGTCAGCTTGCCCTCCCAGTTGTCCGGCGTCGGCATGTCGTAGCTGACGAAAAGTGACTGCTGCTGCTTAGGGACGGTATAGGGCATCTTGCCCACCTGAGCCGGCGTCTGGCTTTCGGTGACCTCCGGCTCCTGAAAACTTGCCGCCGCGGTCAGGTTGATGCGATCCCAAAGCGTCGCACTCCCCTCCAACTCTATCCCGCGCACCCGCACTTCATCGGTCTGGTAGTACACACCCGACACGCGATTGACGACATTTTGCTGTGTAGCCTCAAAGCCGGAAAGTGTGACGCTGAAATCCTCGCCATCTGGCGCATATTTGAGGCCGATCTCCTTCAACTCGCCTTTCGTAGGCTTAAGCGGCGTTGGTGCGAGCGTCAGCACTGGCGCAAAAGACGTGGAGTAGAGGGCATAAGGAACGAAGCCGTTATCGAAAACATAAGCGGCGCCGACTCTACCGGTGAAGGCAGAGTGGTCCTGCTGGTAACGCGTCGTGGTACCTGAGCTTATAGCCAGACTGTCGGAATCATTGCTCACGAAGTCCTGGCGAGCACCAAGGGTCACGCGCAGGCCACCCCATTCCATCTGGTCCTGGAGGTAAACTCCGACTTGCTGCTGAGTTTGATCGAGATGAGTGGTGATTGGCGCTGGCTGCACGCCGATGCCGTAAACCGGATTGAAGAGGTCGAGGTTAAGCGTCGTATCGGTCCGCGAACCCGTTCTATTGACTAGATTCTGCCACTGGAGATCAATCCCACCGAGAAGCTTGTGAGCAACCGGCCCGCTGTCGAATTGATATTCGAGGTTCGTGTCGAGTGCCAGTGCGTTCAAAGTTGGCTGTGCATTGTAAGCGAGGCGAGAGAGCGTACGCTGGTCCGCACCAAGACCATTGCTGAAAAGATTCTGGTAATTCACATCCAGATAGGAGTATCGAAAATTCTGCCGAAGAACGAGATCCTCATTCAGCGCGTGCTCAAAGCGGTATCCGATATAGGCGGTTTCCTTATCATAGATTGCCAGTGAGGGATCGCCGTCTGAAAAGTTGCGCGGAATTTTTAGTCCGAGGCTATTGGGAAAGATCGTTCCGACAGCGGGAAGAAGCGATGGTACCTGGCCCGCTTCATCCTTCATGTAAGCGCCATATATCGTCAGGCTTGTATCTTCGTCCGGTGACCATTTGACGGTTGGGCTGATAGCCATTCGGTCATTCTTGCCGAAGTCGTTCATAGTTTCTGCATTGCGGACTACCCCTTCCAGGCGATAGGTAAAGTCGGAGTCCGCCCCGATAGGGCCAGTTACATCGAACCCTAGTTCCTTCTGCTTATAGCTTCCAAAGCGGGTGTAGACTTCTCCTTTAGGGGTTTCCAACGGGTCCTTGCTAACCATGTTCACCACACCGCCGACGTTTGTTTGCCCGAACAGCGCTGAGCTCGGCCCGCGCAGCACTTCCACCCGGTTCAGGAAATAAGGTTCGACACGAAAGCCCGCGTAGCCGCCTGTCTGGTTGGCGATTTGCGGAACCCGTAGCCCGTCCAGATAAAGATCAGCACTGAAACCACGGATACTGAAGTAGTCAGAGCGCGGGTCGTTGCCGTAACGCTGGCCGTTGACATTCGCGCTGTAAAGCAAGCTATCGGCCACCGTTTGCACCGCTCGATCGGTCATCGCACCACGCGTAATTACGGATACCGATTGCGGCGTTTCGGCAATCGGCGTGGTCGTCTTGGTGGCGGAAGCGGAGTTGCTTGCCACATAGCCGCGCTGTTCCACGCGAGCACCTTTTTCTGCAGCACCTTGAATAACGATTGGCTTGAGGACTGTTGCACCGTCAGCGTCTTGCGCTTTCGCATGCTGAGGATGGAGTGCGATTACACCCACGGCGGCAGTCGACATCATGAACAGTAAGCCCCTCACACTAACCGTGTGGTGAGGCGTCATGGGGAGGCGGAGGGCGGCGTTATGCATTGCGGGACCTGTTATAGACTGTTGCCGAAGCGGGACGCTCCGGAAAGTCCGTCTTTTCATCACATCCCGCGCGCTCGGTGGCTTAAGTAGACTTTTTTTATCAGCATTGTCAGGTCAAAATCGAACTTCTACGGGCCACTTAATGACCCGCTTTCTACTTTCATGCCTTTCTGTAGGAAATGGGCCATTCTTTCGTTTTGAAAAACTGAAATGATGTGGCTATGGCTCTCCCGTCACCATCCATTGAAGCGTCCGCGCAGAGAACCGACTTGCACGAATCCGAAATCCGAAAGCCGCAAAGAGCAGCCGATCTTCAAAACGTGCAGCGGCCGATCGCCGCCATGGCACGGACTTATGAACAGAGCGTCGATTTTGGCTGGCACAGCCATCGTCGCGGCCAGCTTTTGCAGATCGTCGACGGCTTCATGACCGCACGAACACCTGACACGTCATTCATCATTCCCAGTGGCTACGGCTTGCTGATCACACCGGAAATCCCCCACGCGGTGCATTCTCATGGGAGGGTATCAATGCAGTCGATTTACATTGAACCGGACCCCGGCGTTTCGCTTCCATGGGAACCGGTTCGCGTGATTGCGACATCCCCACTTCTATCCGCCACCGTCAGCGCGTTTCTGGAACAGCCGACGCTTTATGACGAGGATGCTCGTGGTGGACACCTGGCTGCATTGATCCTTGAAGAGATCGCTCTTGCCCGCGAGGGACCGTTTGCTCTACCGATGCCGAGCGACAGGCGGTTACAGCGGCTTTGCCGCGATCTGACCGAAACCCCATCAATCGATCTCGATATCGATCAATGGGCAGACAATCTCGGCATGAGCCGACGAACCATGACACGGAAATTCCGAACTGAGACCGGTATGAGTTTTGCCGAGTGGCGGCGTCGCTTGCGCACAGCGCATGTCATGCGCCGTCAGGCTGAAGGAGCCAAGCTCGAAGAAGCGGCGGCCGATGTCGGTTACCGCAGCCTGTCCTCTCTGCGCAAAGCTTTGCGCGAGGCGTCGGTGTGACGATCCTCATGAGTCATGCGCCAGCCGACCCAATTGCCGCCGAAGCCGTCGACGTGAGCGTAACCTTTGATGAAGCCACGGCGCTGAAAAACGTGTCCGTTGCCATGGTTGAGGGACGCATTACCACGATATGCGGCGCAAACGGCTCTGGAAAAAGCACTCTTCTGAAATGCCTCGCGGGGCTTGAAAGACCGACTTCTGGTCATGTGCGTCTGGCGGGACAATTGCTGGAAGCGATGCCCCGGCGCACAGTCGCCCGACATATCGCAGTGATGAGCCAAACGCCGGAAACTCCAATAGGCCTGACAGTCGAAGAACTTGTCGAGCAGGGCCGGTACCCTCATCGTCCCTGGCTCGGGCGGCTCTCTGATAACGACTTCACGATTGTCGACAGCGCGATTTCGCGGGTCGATCTTCACCATCTGCGCCACCGCCAAATAACAACTCTTTCTGGCGGCGAAAGACAGCGAGCCTGGCTGGCGATGGCTCTTGCGCAGGAGCCGCGTGTTCTGTTTCTCGATGAACCGACGAGCTTCCTCGATATCAGACATCAGGCGGAACTTCTGACGCTCCTTCGTAGCCTCAATCGAGATGATGGGCTCACGATCGTTGCAGTCCTCCACGACCTCAATCACGTAATGGATATATCTGACGACGTCATACTGATGCGTAGAGGTCAGGTTCTCGCAACAGGTTCGACCAACAACGTGCTTCAAACCAGCCTGTTGCGGCAAGCTTTCGAATGCAGGGTCGACATCGTTGCGCACCCGGATGGAACGGGCAGACAGTACTGCATGGTCGACTGGATCGATGCGCGCTATCGCCCGAACAATGCGGTCTCAACGTGACGGCGAGTTTGCGTTTCATCTCGCCGTCCGCAATGGCATCGGCGATCGCGTGGCCGGTAGCCTTGGCATTTTTTCTGGTGTTGGCGGCCCTTGAACTTCGGGCGGGAAGCAGTCTGGTCAGCTGGCGCGACATCCTGGTGTTTCCATCACAGCCAACGACGCTGGCGCAAGCAATTCTGGAGACTGTCCGTGCGCCTCGTCTGATCGCTGCCGTTCTGACCGGCGCTGCGTTGGCAGTCGCGGGCTCTGTCCTGCAAAGCGTGCTGCGAAATCCTCTGGCCGCGCCGGATATATTGTCCGTTACAAACGGCGCACAGCTTTTCCTCGTGATGTCCACTTTATTGCTGCCTGTGGCCATGCCGCCCCTTATCGCAACCAGCGCCGGCGGTCTGACGGGCGCAATCGCATGCCTCATTCTGGCCGGTGGATTTCGTGCGCCTGCCGGACGACTGGCCCTTGCAGGTGTCGCGATTTCCCTCTGCTTCTCGGCCTTGTCGTCTGCAATCGTGCTTCTGGCCGACGAACGTTCCTCGGGCTTGCTGCTTTGGTCGTCCGGCATTCTGGACCAGACCGGGTGGGGAAAGGTGTTAACGACAGCGCCGGTCATTATCATGTGCGCCGTCACCTTGGTGCTGTTGGCCCGTCAACTCGATCTCCTTGGACTGGGCGAGCAGACCTCCGCCAGTCTGGGCATGACACGGGCTGTCACTCTTATTAGCCTTGCATGCGCCGTTCTCCTGTGCGGCTGCGCCGTAACCCTGGCTGGGCCTGTCGGCTTTATCGGGCTTGCTGTCCCGAATATGCTTCGCGCACTCGGTCTCGCACGGCACCACCGCCACTTACCGCTATCGATGCTTTGGGGTGCCAATATGTTGGTTCTTGCCGATGTGATCACCCAAACGTTGGCAAGCGGTGGCACCATCGTTCCAACAGGTGTGACGGTCGCCTGCCTCGGGGCGCCCATCATGCTGTTTCTTCTGCGCGCCGCGAAGATCGGCGGGGAACGTCGCATTGGTTTGCCAGCGGGAACGACACGCCCGCCCCTCTTCCGCGTTCTTGTCGCTCTGGCCGTGGCAGCTTTTATCAGTGCAACTGCCGGCCTCGCCGCCGGTAACAGCCTTTCCCTCTCGATGAGCGAGATCGTCATCAATCTCGACCTTCGTCTCCCCCGCCTCCTCGTCGCGCTTGGATGCGGGGCATTGCTGGCTGCCGCAGGCAGCGTCATTCAGGCCGTCACACGCAATCCGCTTTGCGGACCGGAAACGTTAGGAATCACACAGGGAGCGGCCTTTTGCAGCCTTCTGGCACTCCTTTCAGGACTATTGCCAGCAACCTTGCCTTTTCAACTCGTGACCTTGGCGGGCGCCTTGGCCGTTGTACTGAGCTTGAACGTCCTTGCCCCCAAGCAGGGGCCTGAAAAATTCGTTCTGGCGGGGGTGGCTATCGCTGCAAGTATCGCTGCGGCTTCAACGATCGTCGTCGTTGAAGCGCGCTTGCAAACTGCGCAGGCGCTTTCCTGGCTGGTGGGCTCCACGCATGCGCGCGGCTACGATGACGTATTCATGTTGATGCCCTGGGTCGTCGGCCTCCTGGTGATCGGCACACTATACGCACGCCACCTCGACACTTTTTTGCTTGGCGATGAAAAAGCCAGATCGCTTGGCCTAATGACAGGCAACGCCGGCCGCTACGCCATGGTCTACGCCGCTGGCGCAGTGGCAGTTGCCGTATCGTCCATTGGCGCTATCAGTTTTATCGGCTTGCTCGCTCCTCATGCCGCCCGCCTTCTCACCGGACCGCGCCATACAAAGAGCCTGCCCGTTGCAATGGCGATCGGTGCTGTTGCCCTTGCGCTCGCAGATACCGTCGGTCGCAGCATCATCGCCCCACTCGAACTCCCAGCCGGGATCGTCACTGCGATCATAGGGGCGCCTGCCTTCACAGTATTGTTGCGCAAAACGCATAACGACCATGTCCGACGACCCACCGTTCGGAGGTTACGGAGGTTGAATGACATTGAGCCGAAAACAGCTGCAAGAAAACGCCCCTGAGAAAAGGGAGCTTTCGGCTTCGTCGCAGCACTTTACTAACATCAAAACAAAACATCGTAGTCGGAAGAGGAGACAAGTTTGAAACGGCTTTTGAAACTGCTGATCGGACTAGCATTCGTCATGGCGTTCGTTCCGAGAGCCTCGGCGCAAACAACAGAAGAAGATCATAACGCGACCGTTGTGAAGATGAATGCCTATGTTGCCTTCATGAACCGTGCGATCCGCGCATCGGACTCGCTCGCTCGATATGAAAGTTGGGTCAACATGAAGAAAGGACCAACTGGAAAAGAACGCATCATCTACGGTCTCTATGCGCCGTATGACGTACGCTCCGAAATCGCAGAAGCCGAAAAAGTCACGGGTGCCGATCCGAAAATGCCCGAGCTGGATACTGCGATGACACGGTTCATCACTGTCTACAAACAGCTCGCGCCCGTCCTCGAAAAGGCCAGCAAATATTATGATCGCTCGGACTACAAGAGCGACAAGATGCAGGGTGGCAAAGAGTTTCACGCCGAAATCATCAAATATGCCGACGAATTTTCCAAGGCACGGTCGGAAGCCGACACGCTCCTGGCGAAGGAGAAGCGAACGATCGATCTGCAGGAATTGGCCGCGCTTGAAAAGGCCGAAGGCAAGACGTCCCACTGGCATGTCCGCAATATCATGATCAAGGCTCAAGCCGTCATGGAGACATTGCCGAGCGGCGACAAAACGAAGGTCGACCTCGCGGCCTATGATAGCTCGCTCAAGGACTACGCGGAGGCCGTCAAAACGTTCGACGACTACGCAACTGAGCATCCAGGCTCATTCCACGTCTTCGAATCCAGCCCTGGAACTCTTCTCAGTAAACTCAGGGATTTTCAGGAGAAACTGGAAAAGTACAAGGGCGATGCGCGTAAAGCTGCAGACGATCTCGAATGGATCTACAACGACTATAATATGATGGTTTCGACGTCTCAGAGTGCAACCATATTCTCGAAAGACTGAAGCGCTTCCCGGGTCCACAATGACTTTCCCCGCGCGTCTTCATGGCGCGGGGAAATCCGCGAGCAACAGGCAGAAAATCTGCATCAGCCTTGATCGGCGTCCACCCGGTCGCCCTTGCTGTCAAACACATGGAGCTTGGCTTCCGGCAAGCCAACACTGATCGATGCACCAGGCTGCAAAAGGGCGCGGTCCGACGAGAAGAGCTTGAAGGGAAGCCCGTGAACCGTCAGGTGTAGAATGATCCCGAGACCTGTCGGCTCAACGAGGTCAACCTTGGCAACCACGCCACCCGTCTGCGGGGCGACGAGCACATGCTCGGGACGTATACCAAGGGTCATCGCCTCGCCATTCTTCAGCGGGATTGTCCGACCGAGTGGCAGCTCGCTACCATCCGGCAGCGCCATTGCGCTTCCATCTGGCTTCTGGACACAATGGCCCTGAAGAAAGTTCATACCCGGTGAACCGATGAATTCTGCAACGAAGAGATTGGCTGGACGATCATAGAGGTCGAGCGGCGCCCCGATCTGCTGCACATATCCGGCATTCATGGCTACGATGCGCGAAGCGAGCGTCATCGCCTCGATCTGATCATGGGTCACGTAGACAGAGGTCGCTCCAAGATCCGCGTGCATCCGCTTGATCTCGGCTCTCATCTGCTCGCGAAGCCGTGCGTCAAGGTTCGACAGGGGTTCGTCAAAGAGGAAGGCTTTTGGCTGGCGAACGATGGCACGGCCCATCGCCACGCGCTGACGCTGGCCACCCGAAAGCGCTTTAGGGCGTCGTGCGAGATAAGGGTCGAGACCGAGCTTGCCGGATGCCGCAGAAACCGCCGCAGCAATGGCATCCTTGGGCCTTTTCCTCAGTCGCAGGCTATAGCTCATATTGTCGGCGACACTCATATGCGGATAGAGCGCGTAGGATTGAAACACCATCGCGATGTCACGATCCTTGGGCTTGAGATCGTTGACCAGTTGGCCGTCAATGGAAAGCGTTCCCGAGGTGATCTCCTCCAGACCCGCAATCATGCGCAGCAACGTCGATTTCCCGCAGCCTGAGGGACCGACGAGCACGACGAACTCGCCATCTTCAATTTTCAGATCGACGCCGTGCAGGACAGGATGGTCGCCGTAGGACTTGGCGACGCGGTTAAGCTCTATGGAAGCCATGGAATTTATCCTTTCACTGCACCGGCCGTCAGGCCCTGCACGAGATATCTTTGAATCAGCAGGAAGAAGAGACAGGCCGGAATGAGCGCCAAAACGCCAGCGGCCATCATCTGCCCGAAATCGACGGAGAATTTCGAGACGAATGTCAGCAGCCCCACGGGGAAGGTCGCGCTCTGATTTCCAGAAATCAGCATCAGCGCAAAGAGCAACTCACTCCAGGCCGCTGTGAAGACGAAGCCGAGCGTTGCTGCGATCCCAGGCAGGGTCAGGGGCAGAATGATCTGGCGGAACGCGGTGAAGCGGCTGGCGCCATCAATCATGGCTGCCTCCTCGAGATCCTTCGGAATGCCATCGAAGAACGACTGCATGAGGAACGTCGCGAAAGGTACGTTGAACGCCGTGTAGACGATGACGAGGCCCGTTAGGCTGTTGGTCAGCCCCAAGGGCGATAGCATTTTGAAAATCGGTGCCACCAGCATGACCAACGGAAACATCTGGGTGATCAGCATCAGGGCGATGATCCAGTATTTCCCGCGAAACTGAAAGCGAGACAGCGCATAGCCGGAGAGCGATGAAAGCACCGTCACGGCAAAGGCGGTCGATCCGGCCACGATGACGCTGTTCTTGAAGAATGTCGGAAATGCACTGTTCTCGATTACGAAGCGATAGTGGTCGAAGGTCGCGCGCGACGGCCAAAGGCGCACGCCTTCGCTATAGAGCAAGTCGTTCGGGGTGACCGAGACTTTAAGCAGCCAGAAGAGAGGAAAGAGCGCAAAGGCTATGTAGACGAGGATCGCCAGACGGTGCGCGACGGTAAGAAAAATTCGGCCGGTCACGGATCAATCCTTCTCGATAAGGCGCTGGCGCATGATGACGATCAGCATGGAGTAAGCGAGCAGAAGGACCAGAAGAACCAGCGCGATTGCCGAGGCATAGCCAAAATCCAGCCGCTTGAAGGCCTGGGTGAATATGTAGCTTGCAACGATTTGCGTGCGGTCGGCTGGCCCACCATTGGTCATGACGATGATGAGGTCGGCAAAATTGGCGATCCAGACGGTACGAAGCAGAACGGTAATCGCGATCGTCGGCGCGAGAAAGGGCAAGGTGATTGACGTGAAGCGCTGAAGCGGGCTCGCGCCATCGATGGAGGCAGCTTCGTAAAGATCACGCGGAATGGCCTGCAAGGCAGCAAGCAAAGTGATGGCGAAAAACGGAATTCCCCACCAGACATTGGCGATGATCGGACCCCACATGGCCAGGTGCGGATCCGCCAGAATATTGTTCGGCGCAGAGAGCATTCCGAGCGATGTCATCCAGTACGGCAGCGGCCCAATCACCGGGTTGAACAACCATGCCCAATTCAGCCCAGCGAGAAAGGTAGGAACGGCCCAGGGAAGGAAGACCAGTGCCTGAGCAATGCCACGCCCGGCAAAAGGTTTGTCGAGCAGAAGGGCCAGAATGAGGCCAAAGAAGAATTGCAGGAATACCGAAGCGCCTGTCCACCAAAGCGTGTTCTGCAGCGCGCGGTAGAAAGCGGCATCCTGGGACAGGGTCTTGAAGTGCTCAAGCCCAACGAAGCCCCCGGAGAACGGCTTGAGCAATTGAACATCGCGGAATGCGTAAGAAAGCCCGAGCACCAATGGCACCATCATCACCGTGACGATAAGAACAAGGACTGGCGCGCTATAAAGCCAGGGTTCGGCTGCCGCAGCGAGTCTTCGCGACATGGGTTTGCGCGACATCGCAGGTGCGGCGCTTGAAAATGACGACATCAATTGCTCCTCAGCGTATTGATTTCTAGGCCGATGGCCATGCGCTGATCTCAGCTTTGAAACACGTCGCAAATGCCCACTCTGATTTTGCGACAAGCTTTTCAGATAAAACAATAGGTTATTACGCTATAGTTAATCTAGTTTATCACGAGACGATATATAGCTGACATGGGAAGCGGCGCGCCATTTAGCGGCGCACCGCCAGCCCTGTTACTTGGATTGCAGGAACTTCTGCTGAGCCTTCGTCATGTAGTCGGCCCACTGCTTGGCGAGGTCTTCAGGGGTAATATCACCAAGAAGAGCTTCCTGAGAGGTCTTGATCACGAGCGAATCCTTGAAGAAAGCAAACTCTTCGAGATAGGTCGGCATGGTTGTCGGCACCGCGTTCTTGTCGGCCAGTTCCTCGAACCAGCCCTTGAACTGCTCGCTGGCGTAAAAAGGGTCTTTCTCGGCGGAGGTATGAACCGGAAGAGC
Organism: uncultured Agrobacterium sp.; assembly: GCF_913777885.1. Classification (NCBI taxonomy): domain Bacteria; kingdom Pseudomonadati; phylum Pseudomonadota; class Alphaproteobacteria; order Hyphomicrobiales; family Rhizobiaceae; genus Agrobacterium; species uncultured Agrobacterium sp. The sequence continues at coordinate 118,602 of NZ_CAJYTV010000018.1, forward strand.
GCCGGTTTTCTTGTTCCACTCGATATTGCCTTCAGGTCCTTCTAGCGTCTCGATAAGCTTCCAGGAAAGATCCTTGTCCTTCGAAGAGGCCATCATCGACCAGCCGGCGAAACCGATCGTCGGGAAGGTCTTGCCATCCGGTCCCTTCGGCATGGTCATGACACCGAAATCTTCGCTTTTCATGCGCTGTGCGATGGCGATCAGAGCGTCCGGATCCTGATCGAGAAAAGCGCAGGTGCCGGAGTAGAAGCCAGCGACGATTTCGTTGAAGCCCCAGTTGACGCTATCCTTCGGTGCATAACCGTTCTTGTAGAGATCGACGAGATAGGTCAGACCCTTGACCCAGCCTGGGCTGTCAAATGTGGATTTTCCATCCTTGGTGAAGAACTCGTTGGAGCCCGCCATGGAGGCACCGAACATGACCCAGCCGTTTAGACCGCCCGGCCCACCGCGCAAGCAATAGCCATACTTGCCGGGAATGACCGAAATTTTCTTGGACGCGTCTGCGAACTCTTCCAAGGTCTTTGGTGGCTCCTTCACGCCGGCCTGTTCGAGCAGCTTCTTGTTGTAGAACATGGCGCGCAAGTAGAAGCCGTAGGGCAGCATGTAGGCGGTATCTTTGACATCGCGGCCAAGCTCCAGGGCTCGCGGTGTCAGACCGGGTGTATATTCCCACTTGGCCAGATAGGGCTCAAGGCTTTCGAGCATGCCATTGTTGGCATAGAGGGACAGCCAGGTGTCAGGCATTTCCATAACGTCGGGAACATCGCCTGCCGATACCATCGTAGCGAACTTCTGGAACGCTTCGTTCCAGGGAAGCGAAATGATGTCGACCTTAGTGCCAGGATTGGCAGCCTCGAATTTGCTGACGAGGCTCTTCAGCGTCTCGGTGCGCTCGGGGCTGGTGATGACCTCCACAAGTTTCAGGGTTGTGTCGGCAAGCGCCGTTCCTGCCATCATCGCCGTAAAGAATGCTGCTGCTACCAGTTTTTTCATGTCGTTCTCCCTTTTTGTTGTCGTCAAGATGCGTCAGGCTGCGGCAGACGCCGCTCTGATTGCTGGTTCAAGATCGTTCCAGAGAGCCTCGGTGCCCTCCAGACCCACATGCAGGCGTACGGAGCGCGCGCTGATGCCGAAAGTGTGCGCGGAATTCGGCTGCGCCTTCTGCTCAAGCACCACTTCGCCAGGGACGATCAGGCTTTCATGCCCGCCCCAGGAGACCCCCAATTTGAAAAGCTGAAGTTTGTCGGCGAAAGCCCGCACGTCCACCCCTTCACGGAAAATGAAGGAGAAGAGACCGGACGTGCCGTTCAGCCCAGGCGGAAGCCGGTTCGCGAGCCCCGGATGGCAAACGGTCTCCACAACATCGAGCGCCTGCAGGCGCGATGCAATCGCAAGCGCCGATTCCTGATGCGCCTTCATGCGGATGGGTAGCGTGCGAAGCCCTCGGATCAACAGCCACGCATCGAATGGAGACATCTTGCCGCCGAGATAGGGATAGGCCTCAGCCCGGATGCGGTCGATCATGGCCTTTGAACCGGCAACGACACCGGAAACCACATCGCTGTGACCGCCAAGATATTTGGAAGCGGAATGCACCACCATGTCGACGCCAAGCGCCAAGGGCTTCTGGAAAATCGGACTTGCCCAGGAGTTGTCGATCACGGAAATCGCACCATGGCGTTTGGCAATCGCAGCCAATGCACCGACATCGTGGGCCTCCATTACCCAGCTTGTTGGACTTTCCATGTAAAAGAGCTTGGCGCCCGGCATAGCCTTCTCGACAGCGGCCTCATCGCGACCATCGACATAGATCACCTCGACCTGCATTCGCTTCATCAAGGTGCCAAAAAGGCGAAACGCATCAGGATAGACGTGGCGTACCGCAACGATGCGATCGCCAGGAGAAACGAAAGACAGAACGGTGGAGGAAATCGCTGACATGCCACTGGCAAAGCCAAGCGCATCTTCAGCACCTTCGAGCTTTGCGAGCATCTCTTCAAACATGCGAACAGTCGGGTTCAGCCCGCGGGTGTAAACAGGACGGCTCTTTTCGCCGCGATAGGTTGCGACCATCTCATCGTAAGTTGAGAACGTGAAAAGAGATGTCTGGACCAGAGGTGGCACCACAGCTTCGAAAGCGTGAGTATCATCATGGGCAACGATCAGCGATGCAGCATCGAAAAAATCAGAGCCTTGGCTCATTTGGACATGTCCTTGATATCTTCCTCGACAATGGCGAGAATTTTCAGTGTTTCCTGCCGCGCTGCCACGGGGTCTGCGGCAACGATGGCGTTGAAGAGGGTACGGTGAAAGGGAAAGGAGCGGGATGCAAAGTCAGGCCTATCAAACGGCTTGGACCAGAAGCGCTCGAAACCTTCGCGCATCTGTTCGAGCAACTGCTTGAACAGCGAATTATGAGTGGCGTCATAGATGGAGAGGTGAAAGGCAAGATCCGCCTTGCCGGACGTTCCCTCGGCGAGATGAACACGCTCCATCTCCTCCAAGCGCAGACGCATGGTTTCGATGTCGTCGTCGGTGCGACGACGAGCCGCCGCCATCGACGCCTCGACCTCGATGCCGCGCCGCACTTCCAGCGTCATCAAAAGCGCATCGCGCAGGCTCTCTGCCTCGATGGAGATGGGCATATGCACAGTCGCGGTGGAGATCGGCTTTAAAAGATAATTGCCGCTTCCCTTGCGGGAGTCGATAATCCCAAGAGCTTGGAATTTGCGGATCACTTCACGAATGGTGGAGCGCCCGACGCCTAGCGCCGACATCAACTCACGCTCGGCAGGCAGACGGCTTCCCGGTTTCAGGTCAGCCCGCTCGACAAACTCAACAAGCGCGCCCTCGACCTGCCGCACCCGGTCCATGACCGGTAGAGGAGCCATCGCGTGCTTTTCGAGTGTCTGATCCATTTGCCCCCGCAATATCAGCCCATCAAAATTGGTCTGACATCTTACCGATTAACATAATCTTCATTTTGTGAGGGCGTCAAGCGTCGACAGTGCGAGTTTTTCGCCGCCTGCATTCTAAAGAAATCAGACTTCATGCTGCGCGGATTTGGGGAGGGCTTCTCACCGCCTATGCAACGGAATGCAGGTAGCTCAAATCCGCAGAGCTTTGCCTACCTCCCCTCAGAAGAGACTGTTACTTGCATGAGTCAACGATCCACAATTAGGCTCAGAACGGGTTCTCGCCGCGTCAGTGTCAGTTTCCTGAAATCTTCGAACTCGACTGATTGCGTTGCTCAATCATGGCCAGCACCTCGGGTCGCGGTATCGCTTTAGAGAAGTAATAGCCCTGCGCGAAAGCACATCCGAGGCTTTTCACCATATGGAGATCTTCTTTCGTTTCGACACCTTCGGCAACAACTTCGAAACCGAGCGCGTCTGAAAACTTTACCATCGCCTCGATCAGTGAACTGTTTGTAGAGCCAGCGCGCGTTCCCGTGACGAATGATCTGTCGATTTTCAGCCGGGTGATCTGCAATTGCTGCAGGGTCGCCAAGGAAGAGTATCCCGTCCCGAAGTCATCGATCGCCAACCTGACATTCTTCTCCGACAGAGAGTTTAGACGCAATTTGACATTTTCCTGATCGATGGTCGCGTCCTCGGTGATTTCCAGTTCGATCCTGCTCAGTGCAATCCCGTCAGCACTGAAGCACTCCGTGATCAGGGCCTCGACATCGTTGCGCGCAAGCTCTCGAGGAGAAATGTTGATAGCGATCATGACGTCGCTCTCGCCAAGCGCACAGAGGGTGGTTGCAACATCCTTGAATATATATTTTAAAAGTTCACCCGAGCGTCCAATCGATGAGGCAGCAGATACGATCTTGGGTGGCGAAATCCACCCCAGTCGAGGATGGTTCCAACGCAGCAAAGCCTCAAGGCTTTCAATCTGCTGCGTATCGCTGCGAACAATCGGCTGGTACCAAACCTCGAGGTTTTGCTGGGCAAGAGCTTCTATCAGACCGATTTCAATATCGCGGCGCCTTTCGATTTCATCGCGCAGATCGGCATCGAAAATCCTGAATTGATTGCGACCGTCTTCCTTGGCCGCATACAAGGCAATATCCGAGCACATTAAGGCATCGTCCAAGGCCGCGCCTGAGCCATAGTAAACACCGATGCTGACACCGAATGTCAGAGGCTCGATCCCCGGGTAAGGGCGAGAGACTGCGCTGATCAATGTCTTCGCCAGAAACCGGAAGCTGGAATCGGCACAGGGCTGCGTCAAGACAATGGCAAATTCATCACCACCAAGACGCGCTGCAAAACCGTGCTGGCCGATAACTTCCTCTATCCGTTTGGCGGCTTCGATGAGAACCCGGTCGCCAGCCTGATGCCCGAAAGCGTCGTTGATCGACTTGAACCCGTCGAGGTCCAGCATGAACATGACATTGTCTGCCTGAAGGGCAAAAATGGGCTCTGCTCGATCCGAAAAGCCGTGCCGGTTGAGCAGCCCGGTCAGTTTGTCGATCCCCATAAGTTCAGAGGCGGTTCGCGCCAGCATCAGGGCCTGATTTGTCGTCTTCTCCAACTGACCAGAAAGAGCAATCGCTTCATTTCTCTTCCTGCTGTCATTGCAGAACAGTCTCTCGTTCACTCTGGCCCCACGAATGAGAGCAAAAAGGTAAAGGCCGACAGTGATTGAGATCAGCAGTTTGTCGAGACCGCCCGACTGTTCAAGCCAATACGCGCTGGTGAGAAGTGGCGGCGTGATAAATGCGGTGGGCACATTGGCGAACGAGTATCCGTAGGTCACTGCCCCAGCAGTGATACCGCACACGATCAGCGCGTAGAACAATGTCTGAGGAGATGTGTACCAGTCGCAAAGCACTGGAACCCACGCCCACACAAGGCCCGATGCCAATGCGAGGACGATATGCAGGCGCAGATAGTTTTGGGTCGTTCTATTCGAGGCCTCGAGGTCAGCGGCGGAGCCTCCGCTTGGCATCGTCGGCAACGGAAACTTGCTGGCAACCAGTCTTGCAGCGTTCGCCACCGTTGACAGGAGAAACCAGATCGCGCCCGCTCTACCGTTGCCATAATAGGTAGCCACTACCAAGGCACAAAGTCCCAGCACGATGTTGATCGGTATCGATAGCGCAACCATCTTCCTTAGAGTGACCAGCTGATCTCTCTTCACGCTGGCATGGAAAGTTACCGAAGTCATGGAGCGGCAATATCCTAAAATGAGAATTGCCTAATGTTATTCACCACAACCTACGGAAGTGTAAACGTTCGAGAGTGTGAACGTTCATACAGCGAGCGTGGGATAGCCAGCGTCATCCACTCTGCCAGAACGGCTACTTAACGGACTAATCTTCCAACTCGATCCATACCGGTGCATGGTCGCTGCTGCGATCCCTTCCTCTCGCATGCTTGTCGACTTCGGCGGCGACAAGACGGCAAGCAGCTTCCGGGCTAAGAAGGAAGTGATCGATCCTGAGACCAGCATCTCGGCTAAAAGCGTTCCTGAAATAATCCCAGAATGTGAAGACGCGCTCGTCAGGATGCAGATATCTCAGAGCGTCCGTCCACCCTTGGTCAACGATCGCCTTTAAGGCGTTTCGCACCTCGATGCGAAAGAGCGCATCGTTCTTCCATCGCTCCGGTTTGTAGACATCGAGTTCAGTCGGCATGACGTTGTAATCGCCGACGAGGATCGAAGAGACGTTGAGCTTGAGAAGCTCTTCAGCGTAAGCCCGCAACCGTTTGAGCCATCTGAGCTTGTAATTGAATCTTGGACCGGGATAGGGATTGCCGTTAGGAGCATAGAGACAGCCGATCAACATCCCATCGACGATCGCTTCGATGTAGCGGCTTTGATCGTCCTTGCTATCGCCTGGCAACGTCCGTCTCGTGAGATGCGGCTGCTGGCCTTTGGCCAGGATTGCTACACCATTCCAGGATTTCTGCCCCAGCCAAACGGCACCATAGCAGGCCGCCTCTATCGCCTTGATCGGAAACTTGTTCTGCGGGGCTTTCAACTCTTGAAGACAGACAATGTCCGGCGACGCCTCATCAAGCCAATGGATAAGGTTCGCCAGCCGCCCGTTCACACCATTGACGTTGTAGGTCGCAATTTTCAAGTTTTGACCTCGTCCATACCGTGCAACGCCGTACGAGCCTTTAGCACCGGCGGCGCAGAAAGACCGAGCGTCAGACGCTCGGCCTTGTCATTTCAAATTTTGCGATCCACCGCATATTCGGGCGCTCTACACAGGCTCATTTAATGAGAGCCCGCACCTCAACTGCGGTCCGTATCGCCATTTTGAAATGTCTGGCGTGCATTGTTCTGAGGCGGCTCGAAGTCGTCAACGGGGGACGGCACGGGTTCAACAGGATCGTGCTCAACACCCTCTGCAGCGGGCCAGTCATTGGATGGCTCGTGGACCTGCTCCTCGTCGACTGTCCCAGTCGACGTTGGCGGCGATACGCCACCGCCATGATCTGCCGACCATGTCTGCGTGTCGTTTTTGTTGTTCTGATTGGATTTGTCGTTCATCACCAAACTCCCAAGTTGCGAAAGCTAACCCGGTAGAACGAGAGTTGTTCCGCGCAAAAGGTTCTGCTCTGCTAACTCGCTCAAGATGCAGGTTGCCATGGCCTGCCGGCACAATCGTTGATCATTCTCTGATCTGTTGCTGCGCGTCGGATCTTCCTAAAGGCTACGCCGGAAGCTCGCCGCTCATCGTTTGAGCCGCAAGCCCGTGTGCCTTTATCTCTCCCACGGGGGAACGAAGCGGCGATCTTGGTAATCCGCGAGGTATCCCGAATGAATCGGGTTCAGCCAGTTATCACCCTTGAAGAAACCGATGGCGGACACGACCATCCCGCCATCGACCGGCGTGACGTCAAGAGCTGACCGAAAGCTTCTTTCCGTGCCAACGTTTTCCAAGGCGTCGAGTACACCAAGCCTCTCGTTATCGATCTCGAACAATTCGCCGCGAACGCGAAGCCCCTGCCCGGGTCGATCCAGCATCATCGGGCCGAAAAAATCGGCAGCAATGTAAAGTGGATAGGGCTTTAGCGTTTGCACATCGCCACTGTAGCGAGCGCCGGACAGACCCTTATCGTGGAGAGCAAAGCCTCGTTTTAATGTCCCATAAATAAATACGTTCAATGCGAACTCCTACAATGCCGCAGGTACGAACGCAGCATTTGGAGAAGTCGTTCCGGTTGGATTGCGCACAACCAAAGGCGTTGAGCGATCAATGTCAATTCTCAGCTACGAGATGACCCTTCGAGACTTCACGAAACCGCGCAGGCATAACCTTGTACTCTACCGGGCGTATGGGGCTCTTCAGTTCCTCGACGACAGCCGCGCCCTTCACCCGGCGACGCTCCGGGTCGGGAACCGGCACCGCAGCCATGAGGCGCTTCGTATAGGAATGCTGCGGGTTACCGAAAACGGCAGCGCGCGGCCCGATCTCGACAATCTCGCCGAGATACATGACCGCTACCCGATGACTAACGCGCTCTACAACAGCCATGTCGTGGGAGATGAACAGGAACGACAATCCGAGGCTTTGCTGAAGGTCAAGCATTAGATTGATGACCTGCGCTTTGACCGATACATCCAGCGCCGACACGCTTTCATCGGCCACGATGACCTTCGGCTTCAGGGCCAATGCGCGTGCGATACATACGCGCTGCCTCTGCCCGCCGGAAAACTCGTGCGGGTAGCGTCCCGCCATGTCCGGTGTGAGGCCGACCTTTGTCAGCATGTCCGCGACGACGACCTTCGCCTCTTTCGCATTTCCCATCTTGTGCTCAAGGAACGGCTCGGCAATTGCCGCACCGACGGTCATGCGCGGATTGAGCGAGGCAAACGGATCCTGGAAAATCATCTGGACGGATTTTCGCATCTCGCGCATCTCTCTTTTGTCCAGCGCCAGTACATCGCGCCCCTCTACGATTACAGAGCCACTATCCGGCTCGATCAGGCGCATAATTGCGCGTCCTGTCGTCGACTTGCCGCATCCGGATTCGCCCACGAGGGAGAGCGTTTCACCCGCCTGAAGATCGAAGGATACATTCTCTACCGCGTGTACGCGTCCGGTCAACGAACCGAAAAGGCCGGAATGAATGTCGAAGCGCTTGGTGAGATTGCGAACTTCCAACACGGGACGACCTTCAACAACGGTGTCCTTCACCTCGACAGGCACATCCGACTTACCTGTCCCTACATCCACCACCGGAAAGCGTAGAGGTTTCTGGTGTGCTTGCATGGAGCCTAAAACCGGGACGGCAGACAGAAGAGCGCGGGTGTAGGGATGCTGTCCGCGGTGGAAGATATCTGCCGTCGCGCCAGTCTCAACCTGCTCCCCACGGAACATGACCACAGTGCGGTCCGCGATTTCGGCAACGACTCCCATGTCGTGGGTAATGAAGAGAACGGATGTCCCCTCCTCCTCCTGCAACATCTTGATGAGATCAAGGATCTGGCCCTGAATGGTAACGTCGAGTGCAGTGGTTGGTTCGTCGGCGATCAAGAGAGCGGGTTTGGTTGCCAGTGCCATGGCAATCATCACGCGCTGGCGCATGCCGCCGGAAAAGCGGTGGGGATATTCGTCGAAGCGAGACGCCGCAGACGGGATGCGCACCTTCTCCAGAATACGGATGGTCTCGGCACGCGCATCCGCCTTGCTCATCGGCAAGTGCGAAAGCAACGCCTCGGAGATCTGATCACCGATGGTGAGCAACGGATTGAGGCTCGTCATCGGTTCCTGAAAGATCATCGCAACATCGTTGCCGCGCACCTTGCGCATCTCTTGCTCCGAAAGAGCAAGAAGATCGCGCCCGCCGAGCAAGACCTTACCCTCTATCCTGCTCATATCCGGCTGCAACAGTCGCATGATGGAGAGCGATGTGACCGACTTGCCGGAGCCGCTTTCACCGACGATGGCAACCGTCTCACCGGGCATCACCGTAAAGGAAATGTCACGCACTACCGGTTTCCAGGCGCCATCGACAAGGAAGGAGGTTCTGAGCTTTTCCACCGCCAGAACCGGGCCGGTCGCCGGCTCGGTTGTGGTCTTGTTCAGGGTGCTGGACATCATCATCGTCATTCCTCATCAGACTTCGTGGAAGCGGCAGGGCGTTACCCCCCTCGCCGATCGAAAGGCTCAGTCGGGCCAGCGCAAGGCGCCATCGAAACGATGGCGGCTCAAGTCCTCGAACGGCGTGGCGATCACCTCGTTCGAAGCGCGTGCAGTATCCAGTTCCTCAGCAAGCCGGGCTGCGACAATGCGTTCCTGGCCGGGGTGGAGATTGCAGGGGTCCAGGTAGAAGTAATGATGTTCGACCTCATGGTCGCGCACGATGATCGGTGTCGGGCCACTGCGAAGACGTGCGGCAAGATCCCACGCGGTGATATGGGCTTCCTGCGGCGAGACGATCACGCGCATACGATCGAGAGGATTGTTGGTCGGGTCCGGCTCGATCAAGGCGGTGATGCCGGGGCGGTTGGCAAGCGTTTGCTTCCAGAGGTTCAGATAGCCGGTCTCCCGGTCCCGAATGCCGGCGTGGTCCCGCTTTTCCCAAGCCTCCAAAGCCGCCATGACGCCGAAGATGCTTTCCTTGCCAACCTTCATGCCCCGACCGATCCCCATATTCTGAAGGAAGGCGTTGCGCACGAGTTCTTTCTTGCCAGCCACGATGCCGGAGGTCGGGCCACCAAGGAACTTGTGGCCGGAATAGAGCGCGATATCGGCGCCCTGTTCAAGGAATATCCGCAGGTCGTATTCGGATGCGGCATCAACAATGACCGGCACGCCCTTGGCATGCGCGATCTCGACGAATTCCTTGAGATTGAGCAAGCCGTAATCCACCACATGATGCGACACGACATAAACGGCAGCCGCTGTCCGATCGGTGATGGCATTTTCCATGTGATAGCGATGCGTGGAGGTCGCCTGGCCGATCATCACCACCTTGCCGCCTGCAAGCCGGATCGACTGATCGACCGGCGCGCCATAGCTGACGACATGCCCCATCTGCACCAGAACCTCGCTCTTCGGTGACGAGGTGTCCGGCAGTTTTTCGATCGCCAGAAGGTCAGGACCAGTGATTGTGGCAGCCACCGCAAGGCTGATGCCGGCGGAGCAGGACGCCGTAACGAAACCAGCTTCGCCGCCCGTCAAACGCGCAATGATGGTGCTTGCCTTGCGTTGAAGGTCGTTGATCTCCACGAATTGCGGTAGGATCGCCGTCATGGCCTCGATCGCTTCCGGAACCACAATGGACGCACCGAGGCTCGTCATCGTGCCTGAAACATTGATGACGGGGCGAAGTCCCATCTTCGTGCGGATATCGTCTGACATTCTCTTTCTCCAGTCTGTCGGCCTGTCTGGCCGTGATTTCTATTGCCCCGTGAGAGCCTATGCCATAATAACGCAATAGGTTCTTTGATCCGCGGGAGCGTGAATTGGATATGACGTCTTCATCTGCTGAAGCCTCCGAGCTTTCCTCGTCCGAGGACGTCGGAAAGGTGCGCCGCTCGCGCGTCAGCGGCATCGACCGCGCCATTCAGGTCATCGACTATCTGTATGAAACCGGCGCCCCGGCGGGTGCCTACGCCATCGCCAAGGCAGTGAAGGCGCCGCTTTCCACGATTTATGCCATCATTGATGACCTCGTGGACAAGAACATGCTTGCTCGTAGCGACGACGGCAGCATCTGGCTTGGCGCCCGCCTCTATCATTACGGCCTCGCCTATGCGCGCTCGCTGGATTTCATGAGTGTCGCCATGCATGAGATGCACGATCTCTGCCGAGCTGCCGGTGAAACGGTCCAGGTGTGTGGGCGCGACGACGAGCATATGCTGGTCCTCGCCATGGCCGATGGCCCAAGCCATTTCCAGGTGGCGTCGCGCGTTGGAACGCGCGTGCCGCTGAACTGGACGGCCTCTGGGCGCCTTCTGGTGGGCCACATGCCGGAAGAGCAACGCATCGACCTCTTCAAGCGTGGCGCGCGCATATCGCCGACCGGACGCGCCACAATCGATGCCAAGAGCCTTTCGGACGCGGCGCGCAAGGCCTTTGAAGAACGCCTGTCGATCCAGGCGGGCGAATCCGATTACTCGGTTGCCTGCATCGCCTCCCCGATCGTCGACAATCGCGGAGACTGCGTTGCGACGATTTCCATCGTTCTCCCCGAACAGAAAATCGTGGCCGACAAGACCGGCTATGCAGACCGGGTCAAGGCGTCGGCCGCACGGATCGAACAGTTGATGGGATGGCGCAACCACTAATCGTCTCCTTGCCGGTCAATCCTGCAACGCGATGATCGCTTCGATCTCGACGGTGATGTTTCCTGGAAGCGAACCAAAGCCGACGGCAGAGCGGGCATGGCGTCCCGCTTCGCCGAAGACGGCATTGAACAGGTCAGAGCAGCCGTTGATGACCTGCGGATGATCCTTGAAGTCGGGTGAGGCATTGACCATGCCAAGAAGCTTCACCACCCGTTTGACGCGGGAAAGATCGCCCAGCGCCTCGTTCATCACCGCCAGTAGATTGATGCCCGTCAACCTCGCATCCTCATAGGCCTGCTCGACCGAGACATCCACGCCAACCTTGCCGGTATGCATGAAACCATTTGCTTCTCGTGGCCCTTGCCCGGACAGATAAAGCATGTTGCCTTCAACGACATGGGTCACAAAGTTTGCGATGGGCGGCGGTGCGGGCGGCAGGTCTATGCCGAGCGCGGAAAGCCGATCGTGCGGCGTCTGCGCCTTGGCTTCGATCTTGATCGGGGACTGTGTCACGCGAACTCCTGTCATCTTTTCATTCATTCCAGCGGCAATCCGCCATCCTATCGGTACGAGTAGCCGTGGCTGTGCCGCACAAGCTTGCGCGCGCGGGGTATGTAACGGCTAGCAGCAACGGCCTCTCCGCCGATGACCGCGTAGCGTGGCTCGAAGAGCTGCTTCAGCACCGAGACATCGCCATTGGAGTCGGTTGCTTCCAGATCGGAATCGACGAGATCGAAAATGGTGAAATCGGCGCGCGCGCCAACGGAAAGCCGGTTCTGCATATCGAGCTTGATGACCTCAGCCGGCGCATGGGTCACGGCGTTCACCACCTTGTCGAAGGGCATGCCGACCGAAAGCAGCTTGGACATGGTGGTGGCCAGATCCCAGACCGGGAAGTTCATCGAGTGGCCGTGCAGGTCGGTCGAGATCGAGTGCGGCAGAAGCCCGCGCGCAATCGCCGCTTCCGCCACCTTGAAGGAGAATGATGCTCCCCCATGGCCTATATCGAGCCTCACACCTTCGGATGCGCAACGCTCCGCCAGATTGAACAAATCCTCGTCCTCCATGATCGAGGAGCCGGATTTGCCGTTGAAGCAGTGGGTTACGACATCGCCGGGGCCCAAGATTTCCAGCACCTCATCATAGAGTGCTGGTGGCTCGCCGACATGAACCATCATCGGCACCTTGAGGATCTTAGCGATCTTCTTGCCAAGCTTGACCGGTGTCACACCCCATGATCCGGTGATCACATGGCTGGCGCGAACCTTGATGCCGACAATATGCTCGCTATTTTCGGCGTAGCATTCGAGAATGCGATCGAGGTCGATATCCCTGATATCGCGCAGTTCTGCCACACGGTTGCAGGCCACAAGCCCGATCGAACCGAGATTGAGGAACGCCTTAATGCGTTCTCTCGACGGCTCGATGATGTACTCCCTGAAACCATGGAAATTGGCTTCACCTGCCGAACCGGCATCCACCAACGTCGTCACGCCGCGCTCAGCACCACACTCGGAAGGTCGGATCGAGATATCGGTTCCGCCGTGCCAGATGTGAACATGAAGATCGACCCAACCTGGCGAAATCCAAGCACCTTTGCCGTCGATCACGGTCGCATCGTCAGACGCAAGCGCCGGTCCAATAGCGGCAATCTTGCCCTCGCCGTTCACCAGAATATCGGTGGCGACATCTTTATCACCTGCGCCAAAAGCCATGGGCTTGACGTTCTTGATCAGCAGCGGCTTTGCGTGTTGACCGGTCATATTACAAATCCCTTCGTAGTCTTGGATCGAGCATGTCCCGCAACCCGTCGCCGACCATTTGCAGCGACAGAACGGAAAGAATGATGGCAAAGCCGGGGAAGTAGGTCATCCAGTCGGCTTGTCCGATATATTGGCGGCCCGCGGCAATCATCGTGCCCCAGGTCGGAATTTCCGGGCTGACACCCAGCCCGAGGAAAGACAGACCCGCTTCCGCCAGCATGGCGCTGGCAAACAGGAACGAGGCCTGCACCAGGATCGGCGACAACAGATTGCGCAGCACATGGCGCGTCATGATGTGAAAGGTGGAGATGCCCAGCGCCTGAGCGGCCTCGACATAAGGAAGCTCCCTGATGACGAGCGTAGAGGCGCGCACGATACGGGCAAGACGCGGCGAATAGACAATCGACAAGGCAATGATGACGGTGGTGAGCGATGGCCCCAATGCTGCGACAAGCGCAATGGCAAGAAGAATGTCCGGGAAAGCCATCATCGCATCGATCAGGCGTGCAATCGGTGTGTCCAACCGCTTGAAGAAGCCGGCGAGCAGACCAAGCGTCACACCGATGATCGCGGACAAAGAAACAACGGACGCGCCCACAAGCAGCGACAATCGGCCTGCATAAATGGTGCGCGAGAAGACGTCGCGGCCAAACTCATCCGTGCCGAACCAGAAGGTTTCGCTGGGCGGCTTCAGACGATTGACGATGGAAAGCTTGGAAGGCGAGTAAGGCGCAATCCAGGGCGCGAGTGCGGCCAGAACAACGAAGATAACAAGCACGAACAGGCCGAAGGCAACCGTCTTGCGTTTCAGAAAGCGTTTCAGAAACTTCGTGCCTTCGCTTGCTGCAGGCGTTGGAGTGGTCGTGGCAATATCCGTCATCGGTTCCCGCCCCCTTTAGTAGCGCACACGCGGATCGATCAGCAGGTAGAGCATGTCGATCGCGAAATTGATGAGGACATAAAGCGCTGCAATGACGAGAAGCGCGCCCTGAATGACGGGATAGTCGCGCCTCAGAACTGCCGAGACAACGAGGCTACCCACACCCGGAAGACCGAAGACGGTCTCCGTTACGACGGCGCCCGAAATCAGCACCGCCGCCGTCAAACCGATGACGGTGAGGATAGGGATGAGTGCGTTCTTCAGCGCATGCTTCATGACGACGCGGCGTTCGACGACACCCTTCGCCCGCGCGGTTCGAATATAATCGTCACCCAGAACATCGAGCATCGACGCTCGGGTGAAACGCAGGATCAAAGCCGAAGACACTAGTCCAAGCGCGAAAGCCGGCAGCGTCAAATGATACATGCGGTCAATGAAGCTCGAGCCCGGGCCGCCGTAGCCGGAAACCGGAAAGAGGTTCAGCCGCACGGCAAAGAACTGCATGAGAATGAGGCCAAGCCAAAAGCTTGGGATGCTGGCCGCCAGCATCGCAACCGTCGTTGCGGCCTGATCGATGAAAGAGCCCCGGCGATAGGCGGCATAAATGCCGATCGGCAAGGCAATGACACTGGCAATCAGCAGCGAAAACAGCGTGAGAAAGAAAGTCGGCTCAGCGCGATCGAACAATGCCGCGGTTACAGGCATGTTGAGGAAGATCGACTGACCAAGATCGCCCTTCAGCATTTGGCCCAGGTAGTAGAAATATTGCACCGCCAGCGACTGATCGAGCCCTAGCCGGGTTCTCAAGTCCGCGATGTCTTGCGCAGACGCATCCGGTCCAAGCATGACGGCTGCGGGATCGCCCGGTGTGACGCGCACAATGATGAAGACGATCGTGACGACGAGAAACATCACGACGATCATTCCGATGAGGCGCTGGAGGATATATCGGATCATGGGCTTCGTTTTCCCTTGTCGCAGGGTAAAGGAGTCTGCTTGGACACGCTGTGATGAAATGCGCTTCGGTATCGCGCCAGCTCTCTACGCGTTCCACAGAACACGAGGCGATCACTGACGCGATGCCGATCAGTCGAACGACTACTTCTTGATGGAAGTGTTCCAGAAGTAAGGCCAAGGTGCCGCTTCAATACCTTCGATCTTCTTGGACTTGGCGGCGACCGCATTGAAGTCGCCGATTTTCATGTAGGGAATTTCCTCATACATAGCTTTCTGCACATCGGCCCAAAGAGCGATACGCTTCTGCGGGTCGGATTCCGCCGAGAAAGCCTCAACCGTCTGCTTGCGCAGAGGCGTGTCCCACCAGCCGGGCGATGTCGGAGCAAGAGAACCAATCAAAGCGGGTTCGGGAAGGAATGGGCTATGGGTAATGTAGATATCCCAAAGCGCCTTGTCAGCACGGCGCTGGGTCAGCGTTGCCCAGTCCACCACCTGCATGTCCACCTTGAAGCCTGCAAGCTTGAGATACTCGGCTGCGACCTGCGCCATCTTGTAGTGGAACTCATACTGGCGGCTGGTGAGAATGCGGATCGGCTTTTCGCCGTCGTAACCGGCAGCCTTGGCGGCTGTGGCAGCGCCTTCCGGATCGGCAATATTGTAGTTGCCCTCAACACCCGCATCCGTATTCCAGATAAAGTTCTTCGGGTAGATATCGCCGTCAAGCGCGTAGAAGTCCGTGCTGCCGAAGGCTGCAGCCAGCATATCTTCCATGCTGAGTGCCTGGCGGATCGCCTTGCGCATGGCAACATCCTTCGCCAAGCCTTCGGCCGTGTTGAAGACGAAGACAGGATAGCCGAAGGGCTTCAGTACCAAGGGTTCAGTGGCGGAGGAGGATTTGATTTTGTCGAAGGACTCCACCGGAATGGAATCGATATAGTCATATTGCCCGGAGACCGCTGCCTCGACGCGAGTATTGGCGTCCGGTACCGGAACGAAGCGGATCTCATCGAGATATTGATGCCGCGCGCCGCCATAACCATTGCCTTCGCCGTCGCGTGACTTGTAGCCATCGAAGCGAATGAGCTGGATATATTGATCCGCCTTGCGCTCTTTCAGCATGTAAGGGCCAGTACCGATGAACTCCTTCATAGGCTCTTCCTGCTTTTCAGCTGGAAGAATAATGGCGGCCGAATTGTTGAAGGCGAGAAGCGAAACGAGTGGCGCGTAAGGCTGCTTCAATGTGATCGTCACGGTCGAGGGATCAGTCGCTTCGATCTTGTCAATGAACGATGCAGCCTGCTTGCCGCGAGAGGCAACCTTAACCCAACGATTGAGAGAGGCAACGACATCGTCCGACGCCATATCGGAACCGTCGTGGAACTTGATGCCGGAGCGCAGCTTGATCGTGTAGGTTTTACCGTCCGCGCTGATTTCAGGAAGGCTTTCCGCCAGAAGCGGTGCTGTCTTCCACTCCTTGTCGAAGGTGTAGAGCGTTTCGAAGATATGCTGCGTGACGATGCCGACGAGATCGGCGGTGGAGGCCATGGGGTCAAGTGTTGGCGGCTCACCAATCGTTGCGACATTGATCACCCCGCCGCGATCCTGCGCGAAGAGAACCGATGGGCTAACGATTAACGCGGTGGCGAGAAGAAATGCGAGCTTCAGTTTCATGTCATACTCCCAGCTTCATTGTTCCGTTATTATGTTATATAAGCTTTTATAAGAGAATAACCGAAAGGGAGAGGCTGTCAATCTGCTTGTTGCTGCTGAGAAACCAGAAAGCTGATAAAGAGCGGACGCACATGTTGACCACGGCGAGCGCCGGCCCCATCTAAGCCCCCATGTCGAAGAAGAAATCCACCTGCGTACCGCACCTGAGAGAGTCGTGGACGCTGCAGCCCGCAGCAACGCTAGGGTCGTCGGTTCGCGCCAAGGGTATCTTGATGGAGTTGCGGGCCAAATTGCCTTTGGCGGTTCGCAAGGATTTGGATATTGCAGGCGTGGTTCTGTCACTGTCGGTGCCGGAAGACGACGAAAACGACTTTAAGGCAGCAAGCGCCAAAATCTCCAAACTGCTGGAAACAATGGACAGCCTGCCCGTTTTACCGCGCGAGATCGAAGATATCCTTACAATCTCCACGACAGAGCGTCGTCGGTGGCTCGAGGATGGTCGCTTACCAAGCGGCGGGATTAGAACAGTGAGACTGCGTGGCCGGGCGAAACGGATCACCTTTCACGTCTTCGAACCGAAGGTTGTCGAAGAACTTCTCAACAGCGGCGTCATCGACGAATGGCGAGAACACGATATTGCCGCGAAGGCGGAGAACAGGAGGCGTGCGGCGCATCAAGCCAAGCTGACGCGCTCGCTCAAAAAGGCGAAGTTGGCTCGCCCTGCGAAACGTAACTCAGCCGAACTCTCCGGGTGGGAAGAGTTCGACCGCGACGGCCTCCTCAGATAACGCAAAGTTACGCTGAGACGCGGGCGACAAGCGGCACCTGATGGACGACGATACGGGCGTGGTAGGGTACGCGCTGGTATAGATCGATCACGTCCTGATTGACCAGTCGAACACAACCGGATGACGTCGCTTTGCCGATCGACTGCCATTCTGGCGAACCGTGGAGGCGGTAAAGCGTGTCCTTGCCATCCTTGAAGATGTAAAGCGCGCGCGCACCAAGCGGGTTCTTGATGCCGGGATCCATGCCTCCATTTTCGACCGAGAATCGTGCCAGTTTGGGCTGGCGAGCAACCATTTCGGCCGGAACCTTCCAGCGTGGCCACGCCTGGCGCCAATGAACGATCCCCTCACCTTCCCAGGCAAAACCGTCACGGCCGAGGCCCACACCATAGCGCATAGCCGTGCCGCCGGGTTCGACCACATAGAGGAAGCGGTTTGGCGTATCGACGACCACGGTACCGGGCTTTTCGCCTGTCGGATCCAACACACGCTGACGGTAATATTTTGGATCGATCTGCTGGTAAGGGATCGCGGGAAGCATGTGCCCGCCATCCTCCAACGCCGCATAGCGCTGCTGCAACTCCGCCTCATCTGGCGGTACGATGGGCCGCCGAGCTGCTTGCGGCACCACGGCCGGCGTAGAGTTGGTTTGGCAGCCTGCGAGAGCGGCTGTTGCGGAAAGCGCTCCAAAGATGAAGCCGCGACGGGATACGCGCTGAAGAAGTGTCATGTGGGAGATCCATAGAAATTGCGCCTCCTTCTTGCCGATGGAACACCATGTGGCAAGCGGTGGAGGATCACATCCATGGCATCACACTCATATAGAACAAACGCTGCGCCAAAAGTGTCACGGTCATCGTGAGTGAGCTTGGATCACCTCAAGAAATGCCTCGCCGAAGCGCTCTAGCTTGGAAGGCCCGACGCCGGAAATATCCAGCATCTCGTCCTCGTCCGACGGCCGTTCCGTCGCAAGTGCAACCAGTGTCGTATCAGGGAAGACGACATAGGGTGGAACCCCCAGCTCCTTGGAGATTTCCATGCGCACCGCTCGCAATGCCTGGAAGAGTTCGAGATCGGCGCCTTCCAATCCAGACTTTGCGTTTGCAGAACTCGCCGAAGATGACCGAGCCGCTTTGCCGGTCGTCGGTCGGTCCTTGCGAAAGCGGACCTGGCGTTCCTTCTTGAAGACGGCGCGAGAGTCGGGCTCAAGCTTCAAAGCGCCGTACGCGGTATGATCAACGCTGATCAGCCCCGCCGCCAGCAGCTGGCGGTAGACCGATTGCCAGGTCTTTGCCGGAAGATCCTTGCCAGCGCCGAAGACTGGCATATCGACGTGACCGAAGCGGATCGTCTTGTCATTCTCATTGCCAAGCAGAACATCGACGAGGTGACCGGTACCGAAGCGTTCCCCCGTGCGATAGATCGCCGCCATCGCCTTGATCGCGGCTTCCGTCCCGTCCCAGGTTTCAACTGGTTTCAGGCATGTATCGCAATTGCCGCAACTGCCGCCGTGAGATTCGCCGAAATGCTTGAGGATCGCCTGCCTGCGGCAGCCGGCCGTTTCGCAAATGCCGAGCAGCGCATTGAGTTTGGCGCGCTCGACGCGCTTGATCTCTGGGCTTGAATTGCCCTCGTCGATCATTCGACCGCGCTGGATGACATCGGCCATGCCATAGGCCATCCAGACGTCGGACGGTAGTCCGTCGCGCCCAGCGCGCCCCGTCTCTTGGTAGTAGGCCTCCACCGATCCCGGCAGATCAAGATGCGCCACATAGCGCACATTCGGCTTGTCGATGCCCATGCCGAACGCGACCGTCGCCACGAGGCAAAGGTCTTCTTCTTTCAGGAACGCGTCCTGATGGCGGTCGCGCATCTCTCGCTCCATGCCTGCATGGTAGGCAAGTGCTCTTATGCCCTGCGTGTTCAGCCACTCCGCCGTTTCCTCCACCTTGGCGCGGGAGAGACAGTAGACGATACCGCTCGATCCTTTATGGCGCGAGAGAAAGCGCAGCAATTGCTGTTTCGGCTGGTCACGCTCGACAATTTCATAGGCGATGTTGGGGCGATCGAAGGAGGTGCTGAAAACCGCAGCATCTTGAAGCTGCAACCGTTCTATAATGTCATCGCGGGTATGAGGATCGGCCGTCGCCGTCAGCGCCATGCGTGGAACGCCAGGATACTCTTTTGCGAGGCGACCAAGCTCACGATATTCAGGCCTGAAATCATGGCCCCACTGCGAAACGCAATGTGCTTCGTCAATCGCAAAAAGCGCTATTTGCGTGCGACCTATGAATTCCTTGAAACCCGGCGTTACGATGCGCTCGGGTGTAACGTACAGAAGATCGAGTTCCCGGTTGTTCACCGCATTGCGCACGTCCATGAACTCTTCGCGCGAAAGGGACGAATTGAGAGCCGCGGCACGAACCCCGAGTTGCTTCAGCGCTTCTACCTGGTCGCGCATCAGTGCGATCAGGGGCGACACCACAATGCCCAGCCCCTCCCTGCACAGCGCCGGAACCTGGAAGCATAGCGATTTGCCCGCACCTGTCGGAAACAGGACCACAGCGTCACCGCCTGCCATGACTTGATCGACGACCTCGTGCTGGCGCCCACGAAAAGACGCGTAGCCATAGACGCGTTTCAGTAGCGAGAGTGGTGCTTCGCGGGCTTCATCGACAAAAAGGCGGCTGGTCGGACTCTGAGATGGCGGCATGGAATCGCTCATTACGCTAAAATCACTCTATGCCATAGGTCAGAAATTTTCGCGATCAAAAGCCTGAGGCCATTCCAGAACGATACCTGCGAAAAGAAATCCATATCGATTGAGACTGCCAGAATGGCGGGAACCTTCACTCAGCCCCCGGCGTTCCTCATTTTTACGAGGAGCGCTATTTTGACACCCATGCCAATCCGCTATCGCGCAGATCTGGAAAGCATTCGAGACGATGAGGCGGAAACCGTTTCCGGACTGATTGACCAGTTCGATGTCATCCTTGAGAAAACCGCCGAAGACTACGGCCACGCGGTGAGGTCCGTACACGCCAAATCGCACGGAATCATCGAAGCCGAGATGACGATCAGGCCGGACTTGCCGCCGGAGCTAGGACAAGGTCTTTTTGCGACAGCCGGCACGCACAAGGTTTATATGCGCCTGTCCACCAATGCGGGAGATATTCTTCCAGACGCAGTATCCCTTCCTCGCGGACTGGCAATAAAGGTCCTGGATGTGCAGGGGCCGCGCTTACCTGATGCCGAGGGTTCTACCCAAGATTTTGTGATGGTGAATGGGCCTGTCTTCCAAGCGCCCGACTCAAAGAAGTTTCTCTCCAGTCTGAAACTTTTGGCCAAGACAACTGACAGGATGGAGGGCACCAAAGTTGTTATGTCCAGTGTCCTTCAAACCGTCAACAAGGGCCTTGAGGCTGTGGGTGTTTCCAGCCCCACTGTCCAGTCGCTTGGTGGCGCACCGAACCTTGATCCGCTTGGCGAAACCTATTTCAGCGTTACGCCCTTCCGCTACGGCGATTATGTCGCCAAATTCCGCCTTAAGCCGGTCTCAGCGGACCTGACCAAAAGAACCGGAACCGAAATCGACGCAAGCGTTCGTGAGGATGCCATTCGAGAAACGGTGCAAGCGGAAATGCAGAACACCCACGCGACTTGGGAGTTTCAGGTCCAGCTCTGTCGCGACATCGAAAAGCAGCCGGTCGAAGATCCAACTGTCGAGTGGAAGGAGGACGAAGCGCCTTTCTTCACGGTTGCGACCATCACCGCGCTCCCACAGGACAGCTGGAGCGATGGCAACGTCAAAAAGGTCGACGAGGAGATGCGCTTCAGCATATGGACGGGTCTTGCGGATCACCAACCACTTGGCAACATCAACCGCGCTCGTAAACAAACGTACCGCCACTCCGCGGAATTTCGCGCGAAGTTCAATGGCTGCCCGTTTCACGAGCCAGCACGATAAGCGGGTCAACTAGCCTCCATAAGGTGCTCTTCACAGAGCGCCTTTCTGTCGCATGATTGGAAGAACGCCATGACCGATACGATCCCAAATCCCGAGTCTGAAGGTCCCTCCGGTGGTTGGGGATCAGTCAAGTCGATTGCGCGCATCCTGGGCGACGACAAACCATCCCCAATGGTGCTTGAAGAACTGGCCCGGCAAAACAAGCCGGGTGGCGTCATGTGCGTATCCTGCGCCTGGCCGAAACCGGTCAATTATCACCCATTCGAGTTTTGCGAAAACGGTGCAAAGGCAACAATATCGGATTTGACCAGTGCCCGCTGCACACCAGACTTCTGGACCGATCACACGGTCAACAACCTTCGAGAATGGAAAGACTATGACCTTGAGCAGACTGGGCGACTGACGCATCCATTGCGTTACGACAGCACAAGCGACCGTTATGTGGAGGTGTCCTGGGAGGAAGCATTCAATGACATTGGTCAGACTTTGAAATCGCTTCCGCATGAAAGCGTCGTTTTCTACTCCTCCGGACATGCGGGACTTGAGGCATCTTACCTGTACGCCCTCCTTGCCAGGACGTATGGAAACAACAACCTGCCTCAAAGCTCGAATATGTGCCATGAAACGACGTCCGTCGGCCTGAATAAGGTCATCGGTTCGCCCGTCGGCACGATTGTCTGGGATGACCTCGACAAAGCCGACGCTTTTTTCTTCTTCGGCCAAAACCCTGGATCCAATAGTCCGCGCTTCCTTCATCCGCTACAGGAAGCAAAGAAGCGGGGCGCCAAGATTGTGACGTTCAATCCCGTCGTCGAACAGGGGCTTGTTTCCTTCGTCAACCCGCAAAGCCCGGTGGACATGCTGACGGGTCACGAAACGCAGATTTCGGACGAATATCTTCAGGTCAGAGCGGGAGGAGATATTGCCGCGATCCTGGGTCTCTGCAAAGTCGTTGTCGAAGCGGATGACGCAGCTCTCCGCGATGGAACTCCACGCATCCTCGATATCACATTCATCGAGGAGCATACCGTCGGACTGAAAAGCTTTATCGATCTCGTTCGAGACACGCCATGGTCGGCAATCGAGCGGGAGAGCGGACTGAAAGAGGTAGCCTTGCGCGGCGCGGGTGAACTTTACATCGCTGCCGAACGCGTGATCGGCGTCTACGGAATGGGCTTGACCCAGCACTCCCAAGGCGCTCTGAACATCGCGATGATCGTGAACCTGCTTCTGTTGCGGGGAAATATTGGTAGAGAGGGCGCAGGATGCTGCCCGGTCCGCGGCCACTCCAACGTCCAGGGACAACGTACAGTCGGAATAGCAGAGAAAACCAAGCTTATTCCGATGGACAAGCTGAAAACCCTGTTCGACTTCGATCCGCCAACCGAAGACGGCACGACGATCGTGGATGCGGTCAAAGGCATGATGGCTGGGAAGATCAAAGCGACCATTTCACTTGGGGGAAATCTGGTTCGCGCAGTCCCGGACCAGAAAGCGATGGAAGCGGCATGGGCAAGCCAGGATTTGACGGTCGTCGTGTCCACCAAGCTCAATCGCAGTCATCTGTTCCCCGGCGGGAAAGCCTATATTCTGCCGTGCCTCTCACGTCTTGAGCGCGACGAGCAGGCCTCTGGTGCGCAGTCTGTGACCACCGAAGACAGCTTCTCGCATATCTCCGGCTCAGTTGGCAAAAGAACGCCCGCCTCGAAACATCTAAAAAGCGAACTGGCCATCGTGACAGGGATTGCAAAGGCGGCGGTCGCCCCCAATCCGAAACTCAAATGGGATGAATGGACGGGCGACTACGGCCTCGTCCGGGATCTCATCGAAGCGACCTACCCAGAAGAGTTCCGCGCCTACAATGAACGCATGTTCGAGCCAGGAGGCTTCTATCGCGGCAACGCAGCACATAACCGCATCTGGAAAACCGAAGAGAAAAAGGCGGTCTTTACAACACCAAAGCAGTTGAATGCATTGGCCTTCGATGATGCCGATGGTCGCTATCGGCTCATCACCATGCGGTCGAACGACCAGTTCAACACAACGATCTACGGCTATTCGGATCGCTTCCGCGGTATCGAAGGTACCCGAGACGTGCTCTTGATGTGTCGGGAGGACATACAGTCAGCCGGGCTGTCCGAGGGGCAAGTTGTCACCCTTGTCAGCGACTTTGACGACGGCGTGGACCGTGAACTTGCAGGGCTTAAGGTCAGGGAACACAATCTTCCGAAAGGAACGATTGGTGCCTATTATCCTGAAGCTAACGTTCTTGTTGCTATCGATCACCATGATGAGCTTTCCAAAACGCCTGCGTCGAAGGCCGTGCCAGTGCGCATAAGAATTTGAGACTTCTTGCGCTCGCAGGCTCCGAATAACGCAAGACCGCATAGGGACAGGCGGTCTTCGCCAAGCGCTACTCCAATTGCCCGCAGGCAAAAACCGGTCGGCTTCCACACGCTACATGATTGCATAGTCTAGCAAGGGGTAGGGTGACCGGCGTGTGTCGAACCAGTCCAGAATGTCATACATAGCACAAGATAAGAGCGAGCAACTTCGCACTTGCGCGCAGGCGCCGATCTTGGGAGAACAGCCCTCACTGCCCGTTCGAATGCATCACGGACCAACTTGATCATGGCTACATCTCATCATGAGTTCCCTGCCCCGGAAAATCTGGGGGACGCAGGCTCAGCCATTCGCAGTGAGCGGATGATAATTCTTGGCAGTCTGGACACGGCGAGCTTTCTGCCCTGGATTAACCGCCACGCCGCTAAGCTGGGCCTGAGACAGACAATCCATCATGCTGATCAGACGCGCATTGATCTTATCCTTACCGGGCCGCTCGAACTGATCGACGCCATGGAAATGGGATGCTCTCTGGGTCCTATCAGCGTCTGGGTAGACGATATTCAGCGCGTGGAAGCTGTAAATGAAAGCGTCTGAACAGCCGTTGATGGAAAAGTGTATCGCTGCTGCAAAATAGCGTTTGCGTAAATATCAGTCATAGTTGCGCGTGCGAAAATTTTATGCAAACGTATCGACGATGTCGTACGATCCTGTGCGCTGTCGCCACCTATACTCTGGGGCTAAGCCTCTAAAATCACTCGGAAGTTTGAAATGCCTCAGGATATCTCCCCGGCCTGGACGCCCGTCGCGCTATCGACGGATTTGCCGGAGGCATCCGTCATTCCTGCACGTATCGCCACAGCTGCATTGGCCCTTTGGCGATCGCAGGGCGGTACGGTTTCAGCGGTTGCCGATCGCTGCCCACATCGCGGAATGCGGCTTTCCCATGGCTTCGTTCGCGGCGAGGCGCTGTCGTGCATTTATCATGGTTGGCGCTACGGCAAGACCGGTCAATGCCTTGCCATCCCCGCGCACCCCAGCCTAGCGCCGCCCGACGCCATTCGTGTCGCGACATATCAAACGAGCGAACGCGACGGAGTGATCTGGGTGTCGGCCAGCGACGAGCGCAGTGACGTGCCCGCACATGACGGCATGACGGGGCTGCGCAGCATAGCACTTTCCGCAAAGCCGCAGACACTCGCCGCATGCATTGGCAGCATTTCGGTAGGCGACGCTATCGAGTGGGCGGTCGATGGAACAAAGGCTCGCCTGTTGCTGGCGCCATCTGGTGAAGACGGTACGATCCTCGTTCATCTGCTGATCGAGAGCGGCGCCACGCTGGTTCAGAAAGTTGCCGCATCACATGCTTTGGAGGCAATCCGTCGCCATGCCGAGGCCCTCGAACACCAGGGAGAGACCGCATGAGCCATTCCGCGATGATCGATCAATGGTATCCCGTCGGCCTGATCAGCAGGCTTCAGCCTGAGGGGCAGGAAACCCTGTTAATGGGGGAGGCAATCCGCGTCTGCTACACCGCCGACGGCAAGGCGTCGGTCATGACCGCTGACGGGCGCGCTCTTCCTGTGACGGAGCGGTACGGGCATGTCTGGTCCTCTCTCGGCACACCCGAAAAACCACTTTTCGACATTCCCGAGGCAGAACAGCCTGGCCGTCGACTGGTCGATGTCGGCGTCGTGCGCGTGCGCTGTTCGCCATTGCGCGCTGTCGAGAATTTCCTTGATATCGCGCATTTCCCTTTCGTTCACACCGACGTTCTGGGTTCGGAGCCTCATACGGAGGTGGAGAATTACAAGGTAGAAATCCGAGAGGATGCTGACGAAGTCTGGGCAACGCAGGTGAAATTCTACCAGCCGCAGGCGGCAAAATCAGCCAGTGGTGGCATCACGACGGAATACATGTACCGGGTGCCGGCGCCAACGTGCTCGGTGCTCTACAAGACCTGCCCACCGAAGCCTGGTGAATGGGACGTGATCACGCTGTTCGTTCAACCTTTGACGGAGGAGCTCTGTGACGTGTGGCCGTGGATGGCGCTCTATGACGATGAGACGCCGATGACCGATCTCATCCATTTCCAGCAAATGATCTTTCTGCAAGACCGCTCGATTCTAGAAAACCAGATTCCACGCCGCCTACCTCTCGATCCCGGCATGGAAATCCCCACCCGCGCCGATCTTACCTCCGTCGCTTACCGCCGCTGGCTGAAGCGCCACGACTTCACCTATGGCGCACAGCTGGTAGCCCAATGATCCTTTACGACTATATTCTCTCGCCGAGTTGCTACAAAGCGCGCCTAATGGCCGCACTCACTGGCATCAAGCTGACGCTTCGTGCGGTCGATTTTCATCCGGGTGCAGAACATCGCAGTCCTGAATTGCTGGCACTGAACCCGGCAGGCTCGATTCCGATCCTCGTGGACGGCGACCTCGTTCTAACCGAATCCTGCGCCATCCTCGTCTACATCGCAGGCAAGTCGGCACCCGCATGGCTCGGCAGCAGCGAGCCCACGATAGCTGCCCGCATCCAGCAATGGCTTTCCTTCTCCGCTCGCCTCACCGCAAGTCTCGGCGGAGCGCGCTTGCAGGAAATGCTGCATCGTCCGGGCGATATAGATGCCTTTCGTTCAAGCGGCGTCATCGCACTCAGGGAGCTGGAAGCGGCCCTCTTCGAGCAACGGCTGAAGGGCGAGGCATTTGTGGTCGGCAACTCACCCACGATCGCCGATATCGCCTGTTTCCCTTATGTGGCACTCGCCCCCGATGGCGGCGTATCTCTCGATGCCTATCCCTCCATGCGCCTGTGGATGCGCGCCATCAGATCATTAGACGGCTTCATCGAGATGCCCGGCATCCATCGCCTGCACGAGTTGAAACCTGATCCGCATGAGATGCCAGCGGTGAGCGAAACGGCAGAGGCGTGACGAGCATGGCTGGGCATTTGCTGAAAAATTGCGCTGCGGTGATTGTCAACGACGGCAATGGCATGACCGTTCGCCGCAATGTCGATCTCTTGACCGAAGGTCCGGCGATCAAGGCCATCGGCGAGAACCTTGCGCACGGTGTCCTTCTTGAAGACACCGAGATCACCGATGCCACTGGATGGTTCGTCTATCCTGGCCTAGTCAACACGCACCACCACTTCTTTCAGTGCTTCGTGCGAAATCGTGCCGAACTCGACTGGACGAAACTCTCGGTCATCGAATGGCTTGATCGAATCTACCCGATCTTCGCGCGGCTGACCGAGGACTGCTTCTATCATTCGTCGGTTACAGCCATGGCCGAGATGATCAAGCATGGCTGCACGACGGCTTTCGATCACCAGTACAATTTCCCGCGCCATGCCGGCAAAAGGCTGATCGACCGGCAATTCGACGCGGCTGATCTGTTCGGAATGCGCTTCCACGCCGGTCGCGGAGGCAATTCGCTACCGAAATCCGAAGGCTCCACCATTCCCGATGAGATGCGGGAGACGACGGACGAATTCATCGCCGACTGCGCCCGGTTAATCGACACATATCACGACGCCGCACCCTTCAGCATGCGCCAAGTCGTGGTTGCACCCTGCCAACCGGTCAACGGCTACCGCGAAACTTTCGTGGAATCGGTTCGCCTTGCGCGGGACAAAGGCGTGAGACTGCACACCCATGTCGGTGAAGGCGAGAGCGAAGTGATCCGAGCACGCCACGGCCTCCGCACGGTCGATTATCTGCACGAGATGGGGTTTGCCGGACCGGACACCTTCTACGCTCATTGCTGGGAACTGAGCCATGACGAATTACGCACCATGGCAGCATCCGGCACAGGCGTCGCCCATTGCCCTGAGCCCGTGTACCTCGTCGGCGCGGAGGTCACCGACATTCCGGCTATGAGCGCGTTGGGAGTACCTGTTGGCCTCGGCTGCGATGGCGCTGCCTCGAACGACAATTCCAACCTCATGCACTGCATCCATTCCGCCTATATGTTGCAATGCCTCGCCGCTTCGACGCGCGCTCACCCTGTGCCGGCACCGGCCGATTTCCTTGGCTATGCGACGACAGGCGGCGCTCAGCTCCTCGGTCGCACCGACATCGGTCGTCTTGCGCCCGGCATGGCCGCCGATCTTTTCGCCATCGACACCCGCCGCATGGATTATGTCGGCACCCGCCACGATCCTCTGAGCCTGATTGCCAAGGTCGGCATCGGCATGCCGACGGACATGACCATGATCAATGGACGTATCGTTTGGGCAAAAGGCGAGTTTCCCGGACTGGACGAGGGAAAACTCTTTGCCGACGCAGAAGCGGCGTTGGCGACAATCGATTTTTGAAACGACACAATCAACAAGGGGAACCCACCATGATCAACTCGCTTAACCGCCGCACGCTCCTAAAAGGCGTCGCACTTTCAGGTCTTGCCAGCGCGATCGGCGCGCGCGCCACATTTGCGGCAGACAAGCCGCTCGGCATTGCGCTCGTCGTTCCTTCGCCAATCGGCGATGTGGGTTGGGGCCATGCATTGGCCGCCGGCCTCGAGCCGATCAAGGCGGCCTACGGAGACAAGGTGAAGGTGACTGTTCTGGAGAATATCGCCGAAGGCCCCGATGCAGACCGCATCATGAACAAGACCGTAGCCGACGGAAACAAGTTCCTGATCGCTGGCTCCTTCGGCTATCAGAACGGCGCACTACAAATCGCTCGCCGCAATAAGGACGTAACCGTCCTGCATGCATCCGGCTTCCAGGTCGCGCCAAACTTCTCGCCCTTCGCGGCGAAATATTTCCAGGGCACATATCTGATGGGAATGGCAGCTGCCGCACTGACGAAGTCAGGCAAGCTCGGTTCAGTTTCGGCTTTCGCCATTCCGGAACTTATCACTTCCATCAACGCCTTCACCCTCGGCGCACAAGCGGTCAAGCCCGATATCGAGGTTTCCGTAGTCTGGGTGAACTCCTGGTTCGACCCTGCAAAGGAACAGGAAGCGGCCAAGGCGCTGATCTCGCAAGGTTGCGATGTGATCTTCTCTAACGCACAGGATACGCCTTCCGTGATCTCGGCCTGCGAGGAGGCCGGTGTCTACGCGTTTAATCTTAACTCGTCGATGAAGAGCTACGCGCCGAAGACCTATCTCGGCTGCGTCGCGACCGATTGGTCGCCCTTCTTCAAGGCATCCGTCGATGCTCATCTTGCCGGAAAGTTCAAAGGTGCCAATGCCTTCCTCGGCATGGCTGATAAAGTCGTCGAAGTCGTCGACTGGAATGCCAACGTACCTGCAGACATGGTGACGAAGATCAAGGCAACTGAAGCGAAGATTGCAGATGGAAGCTTCTCGCCCTTCACTGGCCCGATCACGAAGGCCGACGGCAAAGAAGGTGTGGCAGCTGGCAAGACGCTGACAGATGCGGAGATCGTTGCCATGGACTGGCACGTCAAGGGCGTCAAGACGCCGCTGCCGAAGTAATCGGACATGCCTGAAATCGCCCTCACCGCGTCGGGCCCTGGCGATCAAGCGAAAGCTCCACTGCTGTCGCTGCGCGGCCTGTCTAAAAGCTACGGCCAGATCCGCGCCAATCAGGCGGTCGATCTGGACGTGGCGGAGCATTCGATCCACGCCATTCTCGGCGAAAACGGCGCTGGCAAATCCACGCTGATGAAGCTGATATATGGTGTGGAAACGCCGGACGAGGGCACAGTAACATGGCGCGGCGAGCCGATCCGGCTCGCCTCACCCGCCGAGGCTCGCCGCCAGGGCATCGGCATGGTCTTCCAGCATTTCTCACTATTCGAGACGCTGACGGTTGTCGAAAACATCTCACTCGTCGTCCCCGGAAGGAAGAGCGACCTCATCGCGCGGGTGCGGTCACTCGGACGTGATTTCGGCCTCGATGTCGATCCGCTTGCCCATGTGCATGCGCTTTCGGTCGGCGAGCGGCAGCGTGTGGAGATCATCCGTTGCCTGATGACGGACCCGAAGCTCATTATCCTTGACGAGCCAACGTCGGTGCTGCCGCCGCAAGCGGTCGAAAAACTTTTCGATACACTGAAGCGTCTGCGCGAGCGCGGCGTCTCCATCCTCTTTATTTCTCATAAGCTTGAGGAAATCCGCGCCATCTGCGACCGCGCCACCATTCTGCGCGGCGGCAAAGTCACCGGCCATGTCGACCCGCGCGAGCATGACGCGCATGATCTCGCCCGCATGATGATCGGTCGTGACATGCCGGAAATCAAAACCGCGACCGTCGCCGAAACCGGCGAGAAGCGTCTCGAGTTGATCGGTCTCGACCATACGCCTGTCGACCCGTTCGCTGTGCCGTTGAAGCGTGTGACCCTCGAAGTAAAATCGGGAGAAATCGTCGGCATCGCAGGGATTTCCGGCAATGGTCAGGCAGAACTATCTGCCATCATTTCCGGAGAAACCCGGCTTGGGCGCGAGGCAAAAGATCGCATCTTCATGATGGGAGTGGATGTCGGACGTCTTGATTCCGCGGCCCGCCGCACACTAGGCTTCGCCTTCGTGCCGGAAGATCGCCTCGGCCGCGGTGCCGTGCCGGAACTGTCGCTTACCCTCAACGCGCTTCTGACCGCTCATCCACTCGGCTTGCTCAAGTCCGGTCTTATAGATCAGGCTGGCGCAAAAGCCTTCGCCGAGGCCTGCATTCGCGATTTTGATGTGCGCACACCGGGGCCCGAGGCGGAGGCCGGCGCGCTATCCGGCGGCAACCTGCAAAAGTTCATCGTCGGCCGCGAGATCATGCTCGGACCAAGACTCCTCTTCGTCGCTCAACCCACCTGGGGTGTCGATATCGGCGCCGCCATGGCTATCCGCCAAAAGCTGATTGCCTTGCGTAATGCCGGCATGGCGATCCTGGTCATTTCCGAGGAAATCGAAGAACTTTTCGAAATCTGCGACCGTATTCAGGTGTTGAATGCCGGAACGCTCAGCCCCTCGCTCACCACCTCCGAGACCCGGGTCGAAGATGTAGGACGCTATATGATCGGCGCAGATACCGTTGCATCCACCGAAATCTCCTCTGCCGGAAAGCTGTCCGCATGAAGGCCTTCCCTCACCTTATGCGCCGAGAGCGTGCGTCTTTGACCGCGACGATCATTGCGCCACTCGTAGCGCTTGCCATCGCGACACTGATCAATCTTGCGCTTTACGCCGCCATGGGCAAAAGTCCTGCAGCCGTCTTCTACGCCATGCTGCTTGAGCCATTCCTGTCATGGGCCTCCTTTTCCGAGGTGCTTTTGAAAATGGGGCCGCTGCTACTGATCGCACAGGGACTTGCCATCGGCTTTCGCGCCAAGGTGTTCAATATCGGCGCCGAGGGGCAATTCATCCTCGGGGCGATCTTCGCATCGGCCATTCCAATCTATTATCCGGAAGCGACCGGAGGCTGGATCTGGCCCGCCATGTTGCTTTCCGGTGCCATAGGCGGCGCGCTCTGGGCCGCGATCACAGCCTTTTGGCGTGTGCGACTGAACGCCAACGAAATCCTCGTCTCCTTGATGCTGAGCCTCGTTGCGGCGCAGGTGCTCAACTATCTCCTGCTTGGTCCATGGAAAGACCCTAACGGCTTCAACTTCCCGCAATCGGTGATGTTTCAGTATGACGCCATGGTCCCGATCCTGATCGAGGGTACACGCGTCAACTGGTCCTTCCCGCTCACGATCGTTCTGTCGCTCGCGGCATACATCTTCATGCAGAAAAGCTTTCTGGGCTACAAGTTGCAAGTGGGCGGCCTTGCTCCCCGTGCAGCAGAGTATGCCGGTTTCAGCCAGGGCCGCGCCATCTGGCTTTCGCTTCTGATCGGCGGCTTTGCTGCTGGTCTCGCGGGCGCGGCGGAAGTGGCCGGGCCAATCGGGCAATTGCAGCGGTCGATTTCCACCGGCTACGGCTATGCCGCCATCATTGTTGCGTATCTCGGCGGATTGCATCCTATCGGCATTATTCTGTCGTCGCTGGTAATGGCAGTAATCTACATCGGTGGTGACAATGCCATGGTTTCGGCTGAACTGCCGATTGCGGCGGTGAGAGTGTTTCAAGGCAGCCTGCTGGTCACCTATCTCATCGCAGTCGCCTTCGTGCGCTACCGCCTGGAATGGCCAAAACCCGCAGATCGGAGGCCGGTATGAACGCCATAGACTTCATCCTCTCCGGCATGCTGGCAGCAGCGACACCCTTCCTGCTCGCAGCATTGGGCGAGTTGGTCGTCGAACGCGCCGGCGTCCTTAATCTCGGAGTGGAAGGACTGATGGCACTCGGTGCGGTCATCGCCTTTATCGTCGTCTATCATGGTGGCGGTCATGTGCTGGCCTTCCTCGCAGCCGGCTTTATCAGTGTCCTCCTCTCCCTCGTCTTCGCGCTTGTTGCGCTCGGTTTTCGCGCCAATCAAGTCGCAACCGGCCTTGCCATCGGTATTCTGGGCCAGGGCCTCTCGGCTCTCTTCGGCAAGACCTACGAGAGCTTGACCGTCAGGGGGCTGCCGAAAATTGCCATTCCTGGCCTCTCCGATCTTCCCGGCATCGGCGGTCTTTTCGTGCAGGATATCGTGGTCTGGCTCTCGCTTCTCCTAACGCTCGCCATCTGGGCTGGCTTCACCTTCAGCAAGACGGGGCTTGTCATTCGGGCTGTCGGTGAAAACCCCAAGGCTGCACACGCGATTGGCTATTCTGTCATCGGCGTGCGTGTAGCAGCTATCGCGTTCGGCGGCTTGCTGGCTGGCTTTGCCGGCGCCTATGCCTCCGTCGTCTACACGCCGCTTTGGGCCGATGGCATGATTGCCGGACGTGGCTGGATCGCAATCGCACTTGTCGTCTTCGGCACTTGGTTGACAGGCCGCATCTTTCTCGGCGCATGTCTGTTTGGTGCCGTCTCGCTGATGAGCCTTGCCGCCCAGGCAACAGGCGTGGAACTGCCCTCGCAGCTCCTCTCCAGCCTGCCCTACCTTGTCACCATCATCGTACTTGGCATCATCTCGGCCAACAGGCGGCTGTTGAAACTTAATGGCGTCGCCTCTCTCGGAGAGCCCTTCGAGCGATAAGACAGATAGACAATAGGATGCGTCTGACCGAATTCCGGTCAGATTCAAACCTTCGCAAGATCAAGAAGATGTCGTGGCAAGCTGTTCATGCATTGCGTGCCGTTGGGCGTCACCAGAAACTGGTCCTCGATCATCAGTGCCCCGAAGTTCTGCCCATAGAAAGGCGCTTCAAGCGCAACGACCATATCAGCCTCGATGATTTCCAGGCTGCCTGCCGAGAAGAACGGCCATTCCTCAATGCCGACGCCGCCGCCAACCGAGTGGCCGAAGTGTCCGCGGTAATACTCCCCGAACCCATCGCGCCGCATGGACTGGAGCATGGCATCATGCACCGCGCCGAACGTGTTGCCGGGCCTGATCTGTTCCAGCCCTGCATGAAAGGCAGTCTCAAGCGCCTGGAAAATATCTTGCGCCATAGACGGTGCCGGACCGTAGGTCATCGTGCGCGCACCATCGGATGAGTAACCATCAACCAGCGTGCCGACATCGGCCTTGATCAGCGCTCCGGGCGTGACTTTAGCCGCACCGTCGGAAAGGTCTGCTCCAACGGAGATATAATCCCAATGGCCACTTAGCGAAAAACCGCCCGCCTTGGCAGATTCCTGCGCACCCGCTTTCCAGGCAGCAGACAGAGTGGGCACGGAGGCGTTTAGAGAAACAGCCTCCATCATGCGCTTCAACCCAGCTTCTGCCGCAATCGCGGCCCGCGTCAGTCTTTCAATTTCTCTTGTTGTTTTGACGACACGCAACCGTCGCAGCACCAAGGAACCATCGACCCAGTGAACGGCAGGAATGGAGCGTTTCAACGCCTCGAAATCCGCCGCGGGCATGAACTCGAGATCGATGCCGATCTTCGCATTTGTGAGGCCGTGGTCCCTCAAGAGGTCTGAGAGGAGATTGAAGCACGTCGCACGGTCAAAAGTCTCAGGTCGCTTTCCCGCTATACCAGCCCGTCTATATGCCTCGTCGATATCGCAGATCGCCTTGACGCCTGACATATCAACCACGTCGATCCAGATGCGATGCGTGCGGATTTCGATCTCTGGCGCCCTCTGCCTAACCATCGGAGCCGCATGGTCGCTGACGATGGCTGCAAGCGGTCGCTGAGCATTTTCCGGCACGAGTGCAATGGCGGCACCGGCCCTGCCCCACATGGTGACAACGCCTGCGGGAGCACCGATCGCATACTGGAATGCCTCCGGCTGGAACAGAACCAAGGCATCGAGATCGGCCTCTCGCATGAGCCGCTCGGCACGCTTCCTGTCCAAATCGCTCACGGTTCGTCTCCCACGCAAAGCCCCGCATCGGACTTACCCGAGGCTGAGGAAAATCACCAGCCGGAATCCCTTTTGCGAGCCAGGCCAGCTATGGCTCAAGCCAAGACCAGATGTCCGGGCGACACTTCGCGATATTCACGCGGCGGCGGCACATATCCGACAGGACGAACCGGGCTCTTGAGTTCATCGGTACCGGCGCCACGCCTGATACCGCGACGAGCCGGATCGGGTACAGGCACGGCGGCCATCAGCTTCTTGGTATATGGATGCTGCGGATTGGCGAAAATGTCGGAGCGCGGTCCGATTTCGACGATCTCGCCGAGATACATCACAGCAACCCGGTGGCTGACGCGCTCGACCACCGCCATGTCATGACTGATGAAGAGGAAGGCAATCTTAAACTGCTCCTGCAAATCCATCAACAGATTGCAAACTTGCGCCTTGATGGACACATCGAGAGCCGAAACGCTTTCGTCGGCAACGATTACTTTTGGATTGAGTGCCAGTGCGCGTGCAATGGCAACGCGCTGGCGTTGACCACCTGAAAATTCATGCGGGTAGCGCTCCATCATTGCCGGCGACAATCCCACTCTCTCCAGCAATTCCGCAGCTTTACGGCGTGCCTCGGACGGCGAGGCAATGCGATGCTTTATCATCGGCTCCGCCACAGCAGAACCGACGCTCATGCGTGGATTAAGGCTGGAGAATGGGTCTTGAAAGATCATTTGCACGCTTCTGCGAAGCGATCGAAGTCCGGTTGGATCTAGACTTAGGACGTCATAACCGTCGAGCGAAACCTTGCCCGCCTCGGGCTCTACCAGCCGGGTGATGGAACGCCCCGTGGTGGACTTGCCGCAGCCGGACTCACCCACCAGCGACAGGGTCTCGCCCTGAAACAGATCGAAGCTGATGTTCTCCACTGCATGAACCGCGCCCGTCACCCGACCGAACAGGCCTGAGCGAATTTGAAAACGGGTCACCAGGTTTTTCACGGAGAGAACTGGCGTCAGGCCACCGTCTACGGTGTCCGCTACCTCGACGCTCTCGCCCACCTCTCCCGTTTGCATATCGACCTTGGGAAAGCGCAAGGGGCGGCCATGCCCGTCCATAGAGCCAAGTTTTGGCACTGCCGCTAGAAGCGCACGTGTGTAAGGATGTTTGCCCCGATGAAAGATATCCGCTGTATCACCGGTTTCGACCTGGTCGCCACGGAACATCACAATGGTACGGTCTGCAATTTCGGCGACGACACCCATATCGTGAGTGATGAAGAGGACCGCCATGCCGTCTTCTTCCTGCAAGGTCTTGATCAGGTCGAGAATCTGCCCCTGGATGGTAACGTCCAATGCGGTCGTCGGTTCGTCCGCGATCAGAAGCTTCGGCTTTGAAGCCAGCGCCATCGCGATCATGACGCGCTGACGCATGCCGCCGGAAAACTGATGCGGATACTCATCGAAACGATTGGCCGCATTTGGGATGCGCACCTTTTCCAGAAGCCTGACGGTTTCGGCCCTGGCCTCCGCTTTGCTCATCGCCTTGTGTCGGATCAATACCTCAGAGATTTGACGCCCCACCGTGAAGACGGGATTGAGCGACGTCATCGGCTCCTGAAAGATCATAGCGACATCGTTGCCGCGCACATGGCGCATCTCTTTTTCGGAGAGCGACAAAATCGATTTGCCGCTCAGTTCGACCTCGCCTTTGATCCGGCTGACCAAAGGATCAAGGAGCCGCATCAGCGAAAGCGACGTGACACTTTTGCCCGAACCGCTTTCTCCGACAATGGCGACCGTTTCTCCGGCCTTCACCTCAAAAGAGAGACCGCGAACCACGGTCTTCCATTCGTCATCGACCTTGAAAGAAGTCGTCAGGTTTTTGACACGCAGAACTGTTTCGTTGGAGGTTTGCCGTTTGGTCGTCATGGCTCATCTCCCCACAGCATAGGCCTGCATCAGGCGCGGTGTTGCTGCTGCACGAAGCAGCCCATCCTGATCGCGTCGTGCTGCCGTCAGACGACCGACGGTCCAAGGCTCGGCAGGCGTCACGTCATGGCCGCGGCTGCGCAATTCGCGCAGCGCGTCTTCGCCGACGCTGGTCTCGATCATCACGTTGCCCGGCTGGCGAGTGCGCGGATAGAAAGACCCCGGGAAGTGCGATGTGTGGAAGAGCGGCAGATCGATCGCTTCCTGCAGGTTCAAACCGAAATGGGCGTAACGAAGGAAGAAGGAAAGCTGCCACTGGTCCTGCTGGTCGCCACCGGGCGTTCCGAATGCGAGCGTCGGGCGGCCCTCGAAGAGTGCAAGCGACGGCGTCAACGTCGTGCGGGGGCGCTTGCCGGGGGCCAGTGATGTTGGAAGACCCGGCTTCAGCCAGAACATCTGCGCGCGGGAATTCAGGCAGAAACCGAGGCCTGGCACGATAGGCGAGCTTTGCAGCCAGCCGCCGGACGGGGTAACCGAGACCATGTTGCCCTCACGGTCGATGACATCGATATGAACCGTATCACCACGCTTTTCTGTCAGATGCGACATGGTCGGTTCATAGACCGCACCGATCCCCTGCATGGAGTTGAGCATCGAAAGCGTCAGATCGCGCTGGTTCTCAAATCCCGGCACGAGTCCGGGACGCAAATCCATCGATGCCTTGTCCGAAATGAGCTTTCGGCGCTCATCATTGTAAGCGTCCGACAGCAAGGTCTGCACCGGCACCTGCGCGAATTCCGGGTCTCCGTAGTAAACCTCACGGTCGGCATAAGCGAGTTTCATCGCCTCAACGACGGTGTGGACGAAATCCGGACCAGTCGGATCCATCTTGCCAATATCGAAACCCTTCAACAGCGCCAGCGATTGCAACAGCACCGGGCCCTGCCCCCAAGGGCCGGTCTTGGCAATCGTCCAGCCGTGGTAGTCATAGGTCGTCGGCGCATCGATGGTTGCCTGATAGCCTGCCATGTCATCA
Organism: uncultured Agrobacterium sp.; assembly: GCF_913777885.1. NCBI lineage: Bacteria > Pseudomonadati > Pseudomonadota > Alphaproteobacteria > Hyphomicrobiales > Rhizobiaceae > Agrobacterium > uncultured Agrobacterium sp. Next base: position 155,507 of record NZ_CAJYTV010000018.1, read on the forward strand.
GCAGTCAAAACGCCCCCGTGTCTCGATCCGCTCGCATCCATCACCTCGGCGTCAGCCAGGTAATCACCAATCTTCTCGGCAACAAAGCCACGATAGAAGGCATCGCGCGCCGCCTCGATACCGGCTTCGCGGTCACCTTTGGCTTCCGACTCCTTGACGATCCGCTTCCAGGTTTCGGCAAGCACTGGGTTCTTGAAGCTCGAGAGCGGCTGCGGCACGGCGCCTCCAGGCACCCATGTCTCATAAGACGTCGGCCATTCAGTTTGGAAGAAATGCGCCAGACCTGCAATTGAGGCAGAGACACGCGGCAGAAGCGGATGGCCGTTTTCCAGATAGTGGATGGCAGGCTCAAGCACCTCGCGAACACTCATCGTGCCGTAATCGCGCAGCATCAGCATCCAGCCGTCAAAGGCTCCGGGAATGACGGTTGCCAGCAGGCCATCGCCAGGGATGATATCGATGCCCTCGCCCTTGTAGTGCTCAATGGTTGCACCGGCGGGAGCCGGGCCCTGCGCGCAGATGACCTCGACCTTGTCCTTTTTCTTCGAATAGATCACGGCAGGCATATCGCCACCTGGACCGTTCAGATGCGGCTCGAGAACCTGAAGCACGAAGCCCGTGGCAACAGCTGCATCGAAGGCGTTACCGCCTTTTTCGAGAATGCTCATACCGACCGAGGAGGCGATCCAGTGAGTCGAGGTCACGACACCGAACGTACCGAGGATTTCAGGGCGGGTTGTAAATGCGGTCATGGGAAAATGTCCTTCGGTAATATCATTGTTCACGTGGATCGAGCGCGTCCCGCAGGCCATCGCCTAGCAGATTGAAACCGATCACCACGAGAAAGATGGCAGCACCCGGCCACATGGCCATCCAGGGCGCCTGAGAGAGGTAGTTTTTCGCGACATTGAGCATCGAGCCCCAGCTTGCAGCGGGCGCCTGCTGGCCAAGTCCGAGAAAAGAAAGGCTGGCCTCGGCGATGATCGCGGTGGCCACCGTCAATGTTGCCTGGACGATGATGGGCGGAACGATGTTCGGCAAGATGTAGCGCAGCATGATATCGTGGTGACCAAGCCCGATAGAGCGAGCACCTTCGATGTAGTCCTCCGTCTTGACCGCCAGCACCTGCGCGCGCGTCAGCCGGATGAAGATCGGCATGGCAGAAAGACCGATGGCAATCATAGCATTGGTGAGGCTTGGGCCGAGGAACGCAGCAAGCGCGATCGCCATTATTAGAAACGGCATGGCGAGAAAGGCTTCGGTGATGCGCGAGATGATCTGATCCAGCCATCCGCCGAAATAGCCGGAGATGAGACCAAGCGGCACACCCGTGATCACCGCTATGAAAACGGAGATGACGCCTGCCATCAACGATGCCTGCGCGCCCCAGATCATGCGTGAAAGTATGTCGCGACCGATATCGTCTGTGCCAAGCCAGTGCGCCGCGGACGGTGCCTTGCGGATGGCGCTCCAGCTCGTGGCATAGGGATCGGCGATCGGCAGAAGCGGTGCAAGAAGCGCCACAAGTCCGAAGAACACGATAATCATAAGGCCGGCGATGGCGCTTTTATTGCGCTTCATCTTCTTCCAGGCGCGACTTTGAGAGCGCTGGGCGACAGGTGAAATAGTTTGAACGGTCGCGCTCATATCGCAGCCCTCATGCGTGGATTGAGGAGAACCGTGACAACGTCTGCCAGAAGGTTCATCAGGATGAAGCCGATAGCGGTACATAGAACCACGCCCTGCACGACCGCATAGTCACGGGTGAAGACGGCATCAACGATGAGCTTTCCAAAGCCCGGAATGGTGAAAATCTGCTCGGTCAGAACCGCCCCCGCAAGCAACTCACCGAATAGTAGCGCCGACAATGTGATGATGGGCAGGAGCGCATTTCTGAAGGAATGGCTAAGTACGACCTGCCAGCTGGACAGGCCCTTAGCTCTGGCGGTGCGGATATAGTCCGATTTCATCACCGAAAGCATTGCCGAACGCGTGTGGCGCATCAGCGTCGCAGCCAGGGCGTTGCCGAGAACGAAGGACGGCATGATCATTGTTTGGAGAGATCGCACCGGATCGACAAAGATCGATTCATATCCCGATGCCGGGAGCCACCCCAGTTGAACCGAGACCAGAAGAATGAGCATGATGCCGAGCCAGAAATTCGGAATGGAAAGACCCGAGAGCGCGACGATGTTCGACACGTAATCGATCCAGCTATTCTGCTTGACCGCGGCGAGAATGCCGATCGGAACGCCGATAACCAAAGCGAAAAACATGGACATGACCGCAAGCTGAATCGTCACTGGGAGCTTCTGCCCGATGAGCTCGAGAACCGGCTGATTGGTCCTGAGCGATACGCCGAAATCGCCTTGGACGACCGAGCCGAGCCAATAGAAATACTGGTATACGACCGGGTCGTTCATCCGATACCGCTCCCGCAGCAGTTCGATGACCGCAGGATCACGCTCTTCCCCCGCCATCGCCAGAATGGGATCCCCTGGCAAAAGCTTCTGCAGCGAAAAGACAAAAATCGAAATGATCAACAGTGTCGGTATCGCAACCAACAACCGCTTGCCGATATAAATATGCATGGTGGAAATCCCTGAAAGCCTGGACGCCAGGAGACGGAACAGGCGCCGCGTTTCGGCGCCTGAACCTATGTTATCAAGGTCTTAAGAGCCTTTCTTCACGCCGGTCAGACGGATCATACCGTCCGTCGATGGCGTAAAGCCCGTCACCGCTTTCGACGTGGCATAGAGATAGGCCTGATGGCCGAGATAAATGATCGGAAGATCGTCATTGAGGATCTTGGTCGCAGCATCATACTTCTGCTTGCGCACTGCGTTGTCGGTGGAAGCACGGGCTTCGTCTAGCAACTTGTCCACCTCAGGATTGCAATATTTGGTATCGTTGATACCGCCCTTGCAGGTAATGAACTGATGGATATTGCCATCGGGATCAGACCGGCCCGACCAGTCAGAGCGCGACAGGACGTAGTTGCCCGCAGTCTGCTCCGACAGGAGCGTCGCGAACTCCGTTGCCTTCAGCTTCACGTCGAAGCCTGCTTCCGCCGCCATGGCCTGGATGACCTGCATCATCTGCGTCTGTGTGGTGTTGTTGGCGTGCTGCAGTTCGATTTCGTAGCGCTCGAAGCCGGCTTCCTTCATCAAGGCCTTGGCCTTCTCGACATCGCGCGCCGGTACTGGAACATCCTTATTGTACCAGGGGCTCGTCGGCGGCCACGGCTGATTACCGGCCATCGCGGTGCCTTCGAAGACGACTTGGTTGATTGCCTCACGATCGATAGCTAGCGAAAACGCCTGGCGTAGACGCTTGTCTTTTCCGAAAGGGTTGTCGGCACGCTGACCGTTGGCAATGTTGGCATAGAGCGCCAGATAGCCGGGGCCTACGACCTCGCCATATGTGAGCTTCGGATCTTCCTTAACGGAAGCGGCGTCGGAAGCAGAAATGCGCTCCGCCATATCGAGATCGCCCGCGCGCAAGTTTGCCAGACGCACGGTGGTGTCCGGAATGGGCAGGAACGTCACCTTGTCTAGAAAGATGTTGTCCTTGTTCCAGTAGTCAGCAAACTTCTCCAGCACGATCCGGTCCTGCTGGATCCGTTCGGCGAACTTGAATGGACCGGCGCAGACCGGCTTCGAACCGAAGTTGGCACCAAGCTCCTTGCCCGCCTTCGGAGAAATCATCATGCCCGCGCGATCAGAGAGCTGGGCGAGTAGGCTGGCATCCGGCTTCTTCAGCGTGAACTTGATTTGGTATTCACCTGTCGCCTCGACCTTGGCAACGGAAGCCAACTCGCTCTTGCGGCGCGATTCCGGCATCGTCATGTTGCGCTCGATTGTATAGACGGCAGCGTCTGCATTGAACGGCGTGCCGTCATGGAAGAGTACGCCTTCACGCAGATCCATCGTCAGAGTGCTGCCATTGTCGCCCCAAGCCCATTTCGTTGCGAGCTGAGGCACCACGGCGAGGTTATTGTCGAGATCCACCAGCTTGTCGCACATGCTGGTGTACACGAGGCGCCCCACGAAGGTTCGTGACTGGGCGGGATCGAGTACATCGGCATCGTCCTGCAAACCGATGCGTATTTCAGCGGCAATGGCAGAAGATGATATCAGTGCCGCTGCCAGCAGAGCACTCGAAAGTTTTGCAATTTGTCTCATGTCGTTCTTCCTCTGATCGGTTTGAGGCAGCCGGTTTTCCGGTTCTTGCCATGTTCGTCGTTTTTCAGGTCTCTCCCTTTGCCCCATGATCGAGATGATCCATCGATGTTTGGCGGATCAGACGTTCTTGGAGCGTCAGAAGGTGATTTCGCATAGCCTCGCCCGCTTTAGCCGGATCGCACGCCGCAATCGCATCGATGATTTCGGCGTGCTGGTCGCGCGATTCCTTGAGTGTGTCGTCAACGCGCCGCGCCCGTTCCCGGACGGCCTGCCAGGACGGGTCCTGACGGACTCGGTTCACAACGTCGAAAAGCGAAAGAAACAATTGGTTGCCGGCGCTCTGAGCGATCAGACGATGAAGCGAGCCGTCCCAGAGCTCACGCCAGTCTGCGTCGGTGCGTTCATAAATCTTCGCGCATGTTTCTCGCATTCGGAGAATGTCCGAGGGCTTGGCCCGCATGGCAGCGAGCTGCGCCAGTTGCGGTTCAATGCGAAGCCGAACCTCCATGATCTCCATGAAGTCGGTGCCAGGTACCAGGCTTGCTGCATGGTCACCCCAACTATCGGGCTTTTGGCCAAGAAAGGTTCCCGCTCCTTGGCGACGCCAGATCAAGCCCTCAGCTTCAAGCACCTCCAAAGCGCGCCGGATTTCTCTGCGACCGGCACCAAGTCGCTCGCTGAGCGTGCGTTCCGTCGGCAATTTTCCATCGCGTCCGAAAGCACTTACGGCAATCAGTTCGCGTAAACGCTCAAGCGCGAAATTGGCATTTTCGGGTCCGACGATGCTGGATTTTTCGTTCATTGGTTCGTACCAATTCAATATTGGTTCAATGAATGACGAACACGTCCTTTCGTCAAGCCTAAATTTTATCCAAGCAGAAAATTTATGCAGGACAACAGCAGCGAAGAGGGTGATTGCGCCTAGAAGACATGGAAAAAGCAGCGGCTATGTTGCTGGCCGCTGCGTATAAAGAACGTCAGGTTGATCGCCGAACTAAGGCACTATCAAGCTGCCAAAGCTGTTCGATGAACTTCCATAAGCTCATGATAACATGATGTATTTCCGGCAAGAACCGGTTGACCTTCGAAGAGCTTCTCACCTTCCAGTGAAAAGGGCATGAACTGCCCACCAGCCTCTTTCACCAGGCAAAAACCCGCCATGCAGTCCCAGGCGCGCATATGAGGCTCGTAATAGCCCACCAGGCGACCTGCCGCCACATAGGCCAGCATCAACGCACCAGATCCATTACGGATGAAGTTGCCGCCGCGGGCCATGACGTCGCAGATAATCCGACCGACTCGCTCCGGGGTGACGTAGTTGTTGCAGCCGATCCCGGTCAGAGCATTCTGTATGGTTCTGGAGGGATCTAGCGTCAAAGGCACGCCGTTCAAGCTTGCACCCCGCCCTTCAGAAGATGCGTAGGTTTCGTCTGCGCATGGAACGCGGATGACACCGATGACCGGCTGACCGTTACGAACCACGGCGATAGACACGCACCAGCTCGGCATGCCGTTAACGAAAGGAGCGGTGCCATCGATCGGGTCCACGACCCAAGTGTAGCCAGACACGCCATCGTCGTAGCCGTGCTCCTCACCTAGGAAACCGTCGCCGGAGAAGGCTGCCGCAACGCGCTCCCGCAGCATGGTTTCGACGTTGCGATCTGCGATCGAGACGACGTCCTGGAGGTCTCTTTTCGTCTCTATCACAAGGCTGTCGCGCTTATTGAAATAGTCGAGCGCCATCGCCCCGGCCTCGACCGCCAGTTCTTTTGCAAGCGCAAAGCGCTGTTCGAGGTCGTCATTCCGTTCTGTCATTTCCGATATCCTTGGTTCAATCCGCAAGTGTCACGCGTCAATGAGCGCTATGCCACGGTTTTTAAAACTCAGTGTGACGTCGCTGGCTTCATTCACAGTCTGGTTCATGTCGTGATCGACGATAAAAAGTGTGCCCACTTCCGTTTCGACTTCATATTCGACGTGGCCGCCAAGATAGGCCGTATGCAGGACACGCCCCGGCATCCCGCCCTCACCCGGAGCGCCGATCCGGATCGATCCTGGACGAACGGCAAGTTTCGCAGCGCCTGATCGCGGCTCTCTACTTTTGATTCGGTGCTCGCTCTGACCAATGCGAACGACCGCGTCATCGCCTGTCTGCGAGACGACTTCGCAGGGTACGACATTCGCCTCGCCCATAAAGTCTGCAATGAAAGACGATGCCGGGGCTTCGTAAAGTTCGCGCGGAGCACCGGACTGAGCAACAGCGCCATCCTTCATGACGATGATGCGATCCGACACAGCCAATGCCTCGTCCTGGTCGTGTGTCACGTAGACCGCGGTGAAGCCGATACGTTGCTGCAATTCGCGAATGTCGGTGCGCACGCGCCGGCGAAGTCGGGCATCGAGGTTCGACAAAGGTTCATCGAGAAGAAGCACCTGCGGTTCCAGAACAAGAGCGCGCGCGACCGCAACACGCTGCTGCTGGCCACCGGAGAGTTCAGCCGGGAGACGGTGACCCATGCCGGAAAGCCCGACAAGCCTCAACCCTTCTTCCGCTTTGTCCAGCGCCTCGGCCTTTTTCAACCCTGAAGACTGAAGACCGTAGGCCACGTTGTCGAGTGCACTCATATGGGGGAACAGCGCGTAGGACTGGAACACCATAGACACATCACGCTCATTGGCGGGCAGCATGGTGACGTCTTTGCCGCCGATCAGGATGCGACCGGAGTTCGGATGTTCCAGCCCAGCCAGCATTCGAAGCGTCGTTGTCTTGCCGCAACCGGATGGGCCGAGAAGTGTGACAAGTGTGCCCGGCTCGATCGTGAGCGATAGATCCGGTATGGCAGTAAATGCGCCGAAGGTCTTGCGAACATTCTGGAAAACGACTGAACCGGGTTTAACGGTAATCATGCGGCTTTCTCCTGAGGATTGGATATGGATGGAGTTTGCGAGACGCCGGCAACGCGATTTTCCCGGCGCAGACGTCGTTCTCCTACTGCGAGCTGGAACCCGGCAATAACGGCGATCATGACGACGATGAGCATGGAGGAATAGGCAATCGCCACCCCATATTCACCATTCTCGACAAGCCCGACGATATAAGATGTCGCCATATTGTACTGGGCGCTAACGAGGAAGATCACGGCGCTGATGGATGTGATGGCGCGCACGAAGGAGTAGACAAGTGCCGCTCGAATGGCCGGACGAAGCAGCGGCAGAACCACCAGCCTGCTCGTGCGGAAGCTGTTGGCCCGTAGTGTCAGCGAGGCTTCATCAAGGCTCTTGTCCAACTGGCTCATGGCCGCGATGCCGCCACGCACGCCAACCGGCATATTGCGGAATACGAAACACATGATCAAGATGATGGCCGAGCCCGTCATCTCCAAAGGTGGCAGGTTGAACGCCATGATGTAGCTGACGCCGATAACCGTACCGGGAATGGCAAAGCTCATCATCAGCGCAAATTCGAAGAGATTGCGGCTGGCAAATTTCTGCCTGACGATGATGTAGGCGGTCAATAGACCGACGGCGGCGGTAAGCGGTGCTGCGATCAGAGCAATTTCAAGTGTCGTCCAGAAAGAGTTCCATGCAACGCCGGTCCAGGCAATGGAGCCGTTGCTGATACTGACGGAGAAGGCGCGGACGTAATGTTCGATCGTTAGCGTATTATCCAGGCCCCAGGTCTTCACGAAGCCACCGATCAGGATCATGCCGTACACGACCACAGTGAAGATCATCCACGGCACCACGAGGGCGTGAACGGCGATCGACATCGATTTCGGCAATGCGATATGCGCCCCGCTATCGCCCTTACCCGTGACCGTGGCAAAGTTCTTGCCCGCCAGCCAAAAACGCTGAGCCAGGAAAGCGGAGAGTGTGAAGCAGAGGAGAACAATGGCAAGCACCGCTGCCCTTGAGGGATCGTTCTGCGAGCCGACGACGGCGAAAAATATCTCGGTCGAAAGAACGCCGTGGCTCCCGCCCAGCACCAGTGGGTTACCGAAGTCGGCCATGCTTTCGATGAAGCCTATGAGAAAGGCGTTCGCGAGACCGGGCTTCATTAGTGGCAGCGAAACGCGCCAGAAGGTGCGCCAACGGTCGGCGCGCAATGTCTGGGATGCCTCTTCCATGGATGGGCTAACCCCTTCCACCACGCCTATGAGAACGAGAAAGGAAATGGGCGTGAAGGACAGAACCTGGGCGATCCATATGCCTGTCAGGCCATAGAGCCAGCGACCGGGCTCGACACCGAAAACGCTGGACATGAATTCCGTCACGACACCGGCGCGGCCAAAAAGCAGCGTGAGCGCAAGGCCGATCACAAAGGGCGGCGTGATAATCGGCAGCACCGTGAGCAGCCGCAGGCCCTTTTTGAAGGGAAAGCGCGTTCTCGTTGCGACCAACGCAAAGGCAAGTCCGAGGATTGTCGAGCCTGCGGCCGTCATGAGCGCCAGAAACAGTGTGCGCCACGCAACGCCACATCGTCCGGCACCAATGGCGCAATCAAGACTCCAGATGCCAGGATCCTGCATGTTGCGAATGAAGCCATCTGGATTGAAAGAGCCATCGAAATCCTGCAGCGCGCCTACCATCATGCTGCCGATAGGATAAAAGACGAAAACCCCGACCAGGAAGATTAGTAAGGAGATACACGAAACGATAAAGGCATCGCCCTTCATGAAGCCGCGTTCGGCAAGTCCGAACGAGATGAAGAGAACGAAGACGAAGGCCATGGTCACTGCGCCGGCGCCCATGGATGGCTGACCATCAGACAAAGGACCGAAAATACCTTCGCTCGCCTGCCATGCCCATCCTGAGAACCCGATGGCAAGTCCTTGGAGCACGAGTAAGCCAAGGCCCAGACTGCCCGCCGTTACCAGGATGCCTGCCCGCTTGTCGGCATTTGACATCGTCCGAGCCACGGCTCCCATGAGGAAAAACACGAGGATACCGAACAGCCAGACCCGGCCTTCCGAAACCATCTGGAGAATGCCCGGAGCGACTGTTTTCGACAGCGGAAATTCCGCAAGCCAGCCGAGGCCAAAAAAGCCGCTGTCGATACGGTACCAGGGAACGAGCACCAGCGCGGCCAGTCCCAAGGCCAGAACAAAGTCCAGCCGGCGATTGCCATGGGTCATGGTCAACCTCACAAATTTGAGTGCGTCAGAAAAGGGCTGCCTCTATCTCCGGCATTACGGCGCGCGGAGATAGAGGCAGCGGGGAGCCATTGATCAGTTGGCGACTGCGCCGACATCCTTGTCCCAGCGTTCGAGCAACTGCTTGCGCTTTGCAGGATCGCCATATGTCTTGAAGTCATAGTTGATCAGCTTGATATCCTCAAAGCGCGGCGCTTCCTTCGGAATCTCGGCATTCTTGTTGGATGGAAGCTGGAAGGACTTGGCGTCTTTCATGCGCGACTGAACGTCGGGTTGTAGCGCCCAGTCGTACCAGATCTTGGCGTTCTCCATATTACGCGCACCCTTGACGATCGACATGGAGCCGATCTCATAGCCTGTTCCCTCGCAAGGAGCGATCGACTTTACCGGAAAACCTTCCGCCGTCATCGCCACTGCATCGTGCATGAAGACGATGCCGAGTGCCGTTTCGCCGCGCGCTGCGGCCTTCACCGGGGCAGATCCAGACTTGGTGTACTGAGAGATATTCGCATTCAGCTTCTTCAGGTAATCGAAGGCCTGATCTTCGCCCATGATCTGTACCAGCGAAGCAAGCGCCGTATAGGCCGTTCCCGATGAGTTCGGGTTGGCGATCTGAATTTCGCCCTTCAGTTCAGGCGCCAGAAGATCCGCCCAGCACTTGGGCTCCTTGTAACCCTTCTTCTTGAAGATGTCGGTGTTGTAGCCCCATCCGAGAGCGCCGGCATAAACCCCAACGGTCTTGTAGCCGGCGCTTTCCGCCTGGTTCTTCGCCCAATCCTGCAACTGGTCAAGCATCTTCGATTTATACTCGAGCGTCAGGTTTTCGGACGCTGCCTGAAGATGGGGATCGCCGGTACCGGCCCACCAGACATCGGTTTTCGGATTGCGGGCTTCGGCGCGGATTTTCGCGTAGGCCTCGCCGGACGACATGCGCACCATATTCACCTTGATGTCATGGCTCTTTTCGAAGTCGTTCTTCATCTGCTCGCAGATCACCACATCCGCAGCGCAGATGACGTTGAGATCGCCGGCGGCATGGGCAGGAACGCCCATAAGGGTGGTTCCTGCCAGAAGCAGGCTGGAAATGAGTGTCAGTCGCATGTTTTCCTCCATAATTTGCGTCTGAATTCTGATCTCGGGGCAAAGCTTCGCCATTCGGCATCCGGTCGGCTGCCGATCTTTTTTCAATTCGAAGCTTGCTTAGTTACTGGCTGGGCGGATGAACTTCCGTGTCAAATCTCAGAAGGAGCCTGCCCCTTTCCTCCGGTGTGCCAAACGTCGCAAAGTCATAATCGACCATTTTCATGATCGAGAGGTCAGGGGCACCAGACGGCAAGGCAGCCTTCGCATTGGAAGGAACCTGGTTTTGCCCCGCAGCCGCCCCCGTCGCCTGACCCGCCGGGCTCAGTGCAAAATCCACAAAGCGCCGCGCCTCATCCCTGTTTTTTGTCCCGCGAACGATACTGACCGCACCGATCTCGTACCCCGTTCCTTCACACGGGGCGACGATGACCAGCGGGGCTCCTGCCTCCTTCTGCGTTACCGCATCATGCATGAAAGATATGCCGATCAGGGCCTCCCCGCGGGCGGCAGCCTTCACAGGTGCGGAACCGGCTTTCGTATATTCCGCAACATTGCGATCAAGCGCCTTCATGTAAAGAAAGGCGTCGTCTTCGCCAAAAAGCTGGACCAATGTTGCGAGCGTAGTGAAGGCAGTACCCGAATAATTCGGATTGCCGGTCATGATCTTTCCGCGGTAGGCATCGCTGATCAGGTCTTTCCAGCATGTCGGGGCTGGTAGCCCCTCTGTCTCAAGAAGGTTTCTATTGTAGGCAAAGCCGAGTGCGCCAGCATAGATACCGGCCGCCTGCCCGCCCGACATGGAAAAGAAGTTCTGCGCCCAGGGAAGAAGCTCCGCTTCATGGGGAGACAGATAGGCCTCCAGTAGATTTTCGGAAGCCGCCTGCAGATGCGTATCTCCCGTACCGCCCCACCAGACATCAATTGTCGGCGCGTCCTTCTCTCTCCTGATCTGGTCTAGAACTTCGCCCGTGCTCTTGCGCACCATGATCGTCTGTACGCCAGTTCTCAACTCGTAGGCACGCTGCATAGCCGCGCACCACGCCTCGTCCGCCGCGCAGAGAACGCTCAGCTTTTCGCCATCCTGCGCAATGGCGGCGCCACAGACCCATAAGGTCAGCCCGGCACTGAATGCAGCAAGCAGTCTCTTCACGACAATCCTCCCTGGAACCTCCCCGTTCCAATCTTGTGCGTCAGGATGCCAGAAGCCAGCGCTTGTGCAATCTGAGAATGGTTACCGATTTTTCAATGCGTTGGGCGAAAGGGCGGAGATGATTACGAATATTACAAATGTAACAACGCTGATCATCATCCACCTTTTGAATATTCCTTCACTCTTGCCTATGATCGCTGGTGGGAGGACTACACCGTGCAAAACCAGAGGATCAAGATACTGATCGTCGAGGACGATCCGGATATGGCGGAGCTTATTTCTGATCTCGTTGAGGCCGAAGGCTGGTCTCCGCTTGTCGTTCACTCCGCGGAAGAGGCTACCGCAACACTTGGCCGGGAACAGATGCATCTGGTTCTCCTGGACCACAACTTACCCGGCATATCTGGTAGGACTTTTGCCCAACGCATTCGAAATGTATTGGGATTGAATGTCGGAATTGTCATGGTCACCGCTGCGGGAAGCGCCACCGAACGCGTGCTCGGTTTGGAAACGGCGGCCGATGACTACGTGGTCAAGCCATTCGAGCCTATCGAGTTGACGGCGCGCATCAAAGCGGTTCTTCGTCGTGTTGCGCCATCTCTAAAGGTGGAAAAGGAGCCGGAGCGCGAACATGAGCCTCACTCGCTGCGACTTGGAGATTGGGCGGTGGATCTGTCGGCACGCCGGGCAATGTGCTTGGCCGATCGCAGCAAGACGCTGACCAGCGCGGAGTTCGCGCTCCTGGAAATTCTTGCGGAAACACCGAACCGCCCCGTCAGCCGGTCGCAAATCCTCGATCGCCTGGGAGCAGAGAGCGACCGCTTCATCGATCGCAATGTCGATGTGCTGGTTCTGCGTCTGCGCCGGAAGATCGAGCGTAACCCAGACCTGCCTCAGCACATCCAGACCCGCAGGGGCAAGGGATATGTTTTACATACCGAAAATGCCGGGCAATCATTGTGATCAACCGGCCTTTCCTTCGGTCCATCGCTTTCCGTCTGCCTTTCGCCATCATCTTCATCTGTTCATCGGTCTTTATACTATCGGCAGTGGCTATCTACGGCCTGCAAAAAGCCAAGACGGAAATGGCGGCCTACAGTTCGCAGGCATTTTCCAGCCTCGCGCGCGCCTCTTTGATCTCGCGTCGGGTAGCAGATCTGGTGTCCAGCGCGCCGTTATTGATGAACGCAACGTCTCCCTATCGCGTTTCGAGCGAGAGCCGCGCCGTCGTGGTGCAGGTCGACAGCCTGCTGCAAACGATTGCGCAGTACAGGCAGGCAGAAAGCCAGGTCGCGCTTCCAAACGATGATATCGTCAGCCTGCTGCAAACCATTCGCCAGCAGACCCTCTCACTCGCCGCGGACGCAGACGCCGCCCAGCAACACAAGGCCGAGGCCGCCGCAACATTAGGAAAAATCAGCGCTGAGCAGACCGTAAAAGACGACGCGCTTCGTCGTCGGCTTAACGCCCTCGCCCAGGCTGCCGCCAATTCTGCCAGTCTGTTCCAGTTGGGCGAACTTCAGCGGCGCTTCACGGCCGAGACGGGATACGGCGCAGAAGACGCGACGAGATCGGGAGATCTGAGCAACAAAGCGCTCACACTTTACAGGAGCGTTTTCGATGCCCAGACCAAGTATCTGCTGGAAATGTTTGCCATCCAGTCGTCGGCATCAAAACTTCATGCCGTATCCCGCGGCCTGTCCCACGCCACTGAAACGCAAAGCCAAGCCGTTGCACGCCGATTGACCGATGGCCTCGCCTCGGCATCTGCGGCACTAACCCGGCTGATTGTCATGGTCGCCATTGCCTTCGTGATTCTCGTCATTCTTTCGACTTTGTCGATCCGTTCCGTCATGCGGGTGTCAAACGGCATCACCGCGCTATCAGGAGGCATGAATTCCCTGGCCAAAGGCGAGCAGGAGGTCACGCTCCCAGCCTATCGCGGATCGGAAACAGAGCTCATCCGCCTATCGGACGCCTTCCATGCTTTCAAGGACAGCGTCGACCGCGTGTCTCGCCTTCGCCGCACAGCGGAAGCTGCGGCGCGGACGATCCGCTCCACTTTCCGGACGATGAATGAGGGCATCGCCCTTTTCGATGTTTCGGGCCAGCCGATCACCATGAATAGACGCGTCATCGAGCTTGTCGGCAGACGTGGCGGATCGTCGCGCAAGCTCCCGTTGCGCAACTTCATAGAAACGATCCCTGAAATCGACCCGGCCCTTTTGCCGTGTGACGGAGACCCCGGCAAGCTTGCCACGCGACTTACCCTGCGCCACCGAACCCAGGATCAGCAGGTCACAGAAATAGCGCTTTCCCGTCAGCCGGATGGCGGCATCGTTGTTCTCGCGCGGGATGTCACGTCGCTTGACCGGCAGGAGGCGGAGGCTGCAAAAGTCCAGCGCCTGGACGGTATCATGCGCATGACCCATCAGTTGAGCCACGAAGTCGGCAATATGATCGGCATCATTACAGGAAGCCTCGGGCTTCTGGAACGCGAGACGGGCTTCAGCGAGCGCCAACAGCGCAACATCAATCGCATTCGAAAAGCGGCGGATCGAGGTCGGGCACTTGCCAGCAGTATGCTTTCCATTGGCAGCCAGCACCCCATCCACCCAGCCTGCGCGGACATCGGAGCTCTGCTGAAAGGGATGGTGGATGTTCTGGAAATCGCCGTAGGTCCGCGCAATCAGATCAGCCTCGACATCGAAGATGGTCTACCGAAACTCGCATTGGATGCGGCGCTTTTCGAACAGTCGATTTTGAACCTCTGCCTGAATTCAGCTGCCGCCATGCCAGACGGCGGATCCATCTCCATTTCTGCAAGAATGCGCGACGATCTTCTAGACGTCTCCGTCCAAGACGATGGACAGGGAATGGATCAGGATGCCGTGGACAGGGCTTTCGAACCTTACTTCACGACCCGTTCTCAGCAGGGAGGAACGGGCCTAGGCCTTGCCATGGTCTATGGCTTCATGCGCCAGAGCGGCGGCGATGCAAGTATCGCCTCAAAACCAGGCGACGGCGTACGAGTGTCGCTGACATTTCCTGTTCCCGATCGGGTTTGAGACATGTGACCTGGGAGCCGGACAAGAATTGCCGATTGGATGTTGAAAAACAACGCCAAAAGTCACGGCAAGCTAGCTATGCTGGCTTGCGCGGCAACCTTGGCGTGCCTAAAACGTGCCTGATCGAATTTTTCCATGAGAGGACAGGCATCTTGGAGCAGGCAGACACCAAAACCGGCAAGCGTCGAAACAAGGCTCTATGGGCAGCAGCGGCAGTGATTGCCATTGTTGCAGCAGGCGCGGTAGGCGGTAAGGCGTTCTATAAAGCAAAAGTCAATGAACTCATCGCTCAAAGTGGAGCCACAGCGGCTTCGGTCGATGTCGATTTTCAGGGGCGAGTCCATATTCGTGATCTGACCTTGCCGATCCAGGAAGACGAAACGTTGCGCATCGCAGCAATTGATGGACGCCCGAAGCTGCCATTCTTTGATGGCGCGTTGGAACTCAGCAATATTTCTTTCGATATCGCCAAAACAAAGGTCGTTGTTCCAAGCGCTCGCATCGATAATGGAGAAATCAAATCTTCCGGCCAACAGGTCGAAGGTGCGAAAACGCTGTCCCAGCGCCTTGAACGCCTTTCGGCCCGCAGCGTTTCCATGCCGGAATTGACACTTACCCAGCCGGCAATGGCCGGTGGCGAGCAAAAGATCGTTTATTCTAACACAACGTTTTCGGACATCGTCGATGGCCGGATAGCGCGATATTCGATCGAGAAGACCAATATGGATTTCTCGATGAAATCACCTGACGCAGATGGGGCGGGTCAAGCCACGCAAATGAAGATGTCGACCGGTGAGATCAAAGGTCAAGATGTCGATGTCCCCTATATCGCAAGGCTCTATACCGAACGGGCCGGTCCCGATGACAAGCAGGCAAAGCAGGTCTATGGCCCAATGTCGGCCGTAAACGTATCGATTTTCGATCAAAAGGCACGGATAAGCTACGACGAGCTTAGCAGCACTGGATTCAGCGCAAAGATGCCGACCGAGCCACTTGTGGAAACGTTGGCATCATTGACGGAGGTGAAAGATCCAAGCGCGCTTGAACCGGCGGAACGCAAAGCTTTCTTCTCCAAAGCCCTCTCGATTTTCGACATGATGGGCACGAGCGACATTCGGATGAAAGGCCTGAAAGCTCACGATGTCGATAAAGCATCGGGCTCTGAGGGCAAAGATTCCGATTTCGTCATAGAAAACATGGATATGAAAATCGACGGCTATAAGATCGATTTCGGTATCAATGGTTTGTCGGTACTCAATGGTGGCGATAAAGTCGTGGTCGGTGAGATCGCGATCAATGACTTCGATTGGAGTTCCACTGCCGAAGGGATTCGCGAGTTCGCTGGATTGGGCGACCAAGAAATAGCAACCTTCGAATACAAGCGACTGATGCCGGCATTCGGCCGCATGCGGTTCGGCGGTTTGGATTTCGATACATCTGCACCCGAATCCTCCGAGGACGCAGAGGCGGGCGCTCCTGAGCGGATCAAGTTCACGCTCGGAAAATTCGAGTCGGTGATGTTAAAGCCCATCAACGGCATACCGACCGACGTCGAAACCACGCTGGAAGACCTTACCATCCCCTTCGCTGAAAATTCTGAGGAGTTCGCCATGGCGCGCTCCCTCGGCTTGAAGTCATTCACCTCCTCCTATGCTCTTTCCACCTTCTGGGACGAGCCGAAAAATGATCTTGTCATTCGAAAGATGTACTTCAGCGGCAAGGACATGGGCAGCATCGAGATGTCTGGCCTGTTGAGCGGCGTTACCAGACAATTTTTCTCGTTGGACGCAACCAACGCTCAAGCTGCGCTTCTGGGTTTGACGGCCCGTGAACTGAAGCTGACGGTTAAGGATGAAGGCGGCATGGACCTGATGATGAAGGCCTACGCTCTTGAAAATAACGTCAGTGAGGCGGAGGCGCGCGCCACACTGTCACTTGGAACGACCGTCATACTGCAGCAGGTTGCAGAGGAGCGGCCAAAGCTCAAGAGCGTCGTTGATGCGCTCGCAGCCTTCGTCTCCAAACCGGGAACACTCACCGTCACTGCCAAATCGAACGCACCCAACGGTCTGGGCGTATTCGATCTGATGGCCGCATCCCAGGACCCGATGCTTCTGCTTGACAAGGTCGATATCCAGGCAGCGGCGCAGTAAGCCACTGGTATTACGTTAGATGGAGCGCGCATCAAGAGCGCGCTCCATCGTCCTTCTTCTAAAATTTGTTCGATAACCGGGGTGCGGCGGCTCTGAGAACCAGACTTGGTTGCCGCGCTTCAGGCACAACTTGCAAGCAACCATCGGTCCTTTCCGGCCGCTTTCGCCTGATAAAGCAACCCATCCGCACCGGCCACAAGCTCATCGAGCGGCGTTTTCGTATCGGTCCAAACGCCGCCGATGGTGGCGCGAACCTCGACCATGGACCCGCCTATATCAACCGGCGCGCGCATGCTCTCCACGACCCTGGCGGCAATCTGCTCGGCAATACCGAGATCACCGGCGAGCACGATCACGAATTCATCGCCACCCGTGCGACAGACGAGGTCTTCGGACCGAACATTCAGCTCGAGGCGTCTAGCGGTTTCCAGCAGCACCTTGTCGCCTGCCGAGTGACCATGAACGTCGTTGACGATCTTGAAGCCATCCAGGTCCATCAGCAGAACCGACAATTCCCCCCCAAAAGAGAGCAGCGGATAATGCATTGTCAAACCGCGTCTGTTGAGCAGACCTGTAAGAGCATCCGTCTCCGAGCGACGCTCAAATTCCTTCAGGCGCAGATGCTCATCGGTAAAGTCGATGGCCACGCCCACGATACGGCGCGGCGTGCCGTCGGGATTGCGTAAAAGACGGCGGTCGCAACGTATCCAGCGCTCACCCGAGACGGTATTGAGACGATATTCGGCGCAGGAGTGGTCCACCTCACCGGTCAGAAGAGGCGTCAGATCGGCAGAGGCCATGTCGCTTGGGTTGACCCTGGCGAGGTAGCGCTCGAGATCGAGCCGTGCGGCTTGAGGCCCCTCTATGAACTGGGCCAGGCGATCTGACGTTTCGAAGTGACCTCTTGCCACATCCATATGCCAAAAGCCGCCGCGCACCGCCTCCATAGCAAGCTCAAGCTGTGCCGCCTTTTCCGCCAGTTGACGTTCGCTCTCCTTCTGGGTGGAGATATCCTGAACCTGCGACAGCAACTGCACGACATTTCCGGTGGAGTCCCGCATTGCCGTCAGATGGATCACCACATAGACGACGGCTCCGTCTTTTTTGACGTAGCGCTTCTCGATGGAATAGCCATCGCGGGTTCCGGCGATGACCGAATTGAACAGTGTCTTGTCACGGTCGATATCGTCTGGATGGGCGAAATCTGAAAATGACATACACTGAAGCGTATCGAGAGGTATGCCGACGAGTCGGGAATAGGCCGTGTTGGCTCGACGGATGCGACCATCAACATCATGAAATACAATGCCGACCGGAGCATGTTCGAAAGCGAAATCGAAGAGCGCCAAGCGAGCTTGTGCATTTTCTCTCAGCCACTGCTCCCCTTTGTGCAAAATTCTCTCCTCGAACCAAATGAAGTGCCTATTTATTAGTAGGCGCGAATGTATTTGATTCAAGCACAAGAAATCATGGTCGAGTCTCGTCGCCGTCTTGACCGGACGACGAAACGACGGGCTGCGCCGACAATATTGGCGGCAACGTCCTGGCTGGCATTAAAATGTCAGGCCCGGCACAGCCAATGGATTGTCTGTCATTGCCTGACGATCCGGCCTGTCGATCGTCGCCGTTCCGGTAAACGCCGCGAAGAGATCTTTCACGAAATCCTCGCTCAAATCCTTTGTGATCAGCACCATGCGCGTGCGGCGATCCTCCGGATCGGGCCAGCCGGGCAAACGCTGCGGCGGATGAAAGATAGACTGCACGCCATGCAAAACAAGCGGCCTTTCCGTATTGTCTGAAAGCGCCACGATCGCCTTCATACGCAGAAGCTTTTCCCCATGGGCGGAGCGCAGCAAATCCACGAACATCTCTATGGCCATCGGATCGATGGGGCGATCGTGCAGAATTGAGAAAGATCGGATCGATGCATTGTGCCGGTTTACATCGTGATGGTGATGTCCGTGATGATGCTCGTGACCATGATGGTGCTCGTGATCGGTAGCCTCCTGCCCCAGCCAGCGCTCCACATCCGCAGTCTTACGAGTGGCATCGTAAAGACCGTTATCCAGTAACGCGGTCGCGCTCCACATCTCCTGATCCCCATCCTCGATATCGGCTCGCGGATTGAGTCCCTTCAGCCTTTCGGTAAGCAGCGCGACTGCGTCTGGAGCGGCGAGCTTGCGCTTCGTCAACACCAGCCGATCGGCAACCGCCACCTGCTTGATGGCTTCTTCATGGTGATCGAGCGTCAACGCGCCGTGGACGGCGTCCACGACGGTGATCACGCCATTCAGCATGAAATTCTGCGCGATGACCGGATTTCCCATGATCGATTGCATCACTGGCGCGGGGTCGGCAAGCCCGGTGGTCTCGATGACGACACGTTTGACCGGCTTCAGGCGCCCGGTTTGAATGCCGTCCATCAATTCGGCAAGTGTATTTACCAGTTCACCGCGAACCGTACAGCAAAGGCAGCCTTCGGCCAGCTCGATGATACCATCGCCCGAACGCTCCACCAGCAGATGGTCGATGCTGACATCGCCGAACTCGTTGATAATGATGGCCGCATCAGCCATTTCAGGATCTTTGAGAAGCCGGTTCAACAGCGTTGACTTGCCCGCGCCGAGGAAGCCAGTGAGAATGGAAACCGGTATGCGTTCGAATGCCATGAGGCACCTTTTCGTTATAATATTACAACTCTGCCCGATGTATCACAGTGTCAGCCAAGAAAGAAAGCCTACGATCGTCGTTCGGTGGCGCGGGCCGTTGTGAGCTCGTTAGACGCTTAAAATGCAGGGCGCGGTATCGGCACCGGCACATTTGCCATTTCCTTGCCACCATTACCTTTGGGCTCGGCTGCTACGACCGGCTCGGTGCCCGGAATAAGGCCCGCAAAGGAATAGACAGGCGGACGTGTCATCTCGCGAACATAGGGCGACTTGATGATCATGCGCCCTGCCTCGTCGCGGCTTTCGCTGCGTACCTTTGCGGCTTTCGGATTGCAGATATCCTTGCTGATATCGTTCACCGCAACCGTATCGCCATATGGTGCGAGAGAGGCAAGCGATACCCCCTGCCCCGCAGGCGAAGTCAAGCCGAGCTGCAGCAATTCGGCAGATTCATCGGTCCGCCCGGCGAGGCTGTCGGAACCAAGAACCACGGAAATGACCTGCCGTCCGTCGCGCTTGGCAGAGGAAACCTGATTGAACCCGGAAGCGCAGATAAAGCCGGTTTTCATGCCGTCCGCCCCATCGAAACGGCCGACCAGCATGTTGTAGTTGGCGTAATTCTTCTTACCCGTGGTCACACCTTCCAGAGAGAAGTAACCGGAATATTCTGGAAACTCCCGCTTGATGACGAGCGCCAGAAGGGCGAGATCGCGCGCCGTGGTATATTGCCCGGCACCTGGAAGACCATTCGGATTGATGTAATGCGTAGACGACATGCCGAGGCGCGCAGCTTGCGCATTCATCTGAGCGACGAAATTTCCTTCGGTGCCACCGATAGTTTCGGCAATCGCCACAGCGACATCATTGGCCGACTTGATCAGCAATAGCTTCAGCGCGCTATCGAGAGTAAGCTTCGAACCGGGCTTGAAATACATCTTGCTGGCAGGTTGATCGGACGCATGCTTGCTGAAGACGACGGGCGTATCGGGGCTGAGCTTGCCGGATTTCATCCCACTGAACGCGATATAGGCCGTCATCAGCTTGGTCAGCGAAGCCGGATACCATTTGCGAAAAGCTTCCTGATGCGCGATCACCCTGCCGGTTTTGACATCCACCACCATCTTTGGATTGGCATGAGCCAGCGATGTCATCGCCAATATGCTGGCAGCCACAGCGGCAACTGTTTTTGAAAGTCGTCCGGCGGCGCGGCGTGTTCTGCGATCGTCTTGCAAGGCGTATCCTCAAATTCCCGTCTTCTTGGCGGGATTGGCAATATTCACCATATATGGCCTAGCAATGGCAAACTCCATTGATTGCGTCAATTATGCGGCGCAATATCAAGACAGAACCAGTACGATTCACGCATGCCGATTTGGAAGTCAGGACCGAGAGAATGCCGATTTTGAATAGAGCCGCCGAGTTACAGCAAGAAGCGACGCAGTGGCGGCGTCACCTTCATCAGAACCCGGAAATTCTCTATGACGTGCATGAGACCGCCCGCTTCATTACCGAGCAGTTGACCGCCTTCGGCGTGGATGAAGTCGTCAATGGAATCGGCCGCACAGGCGTGGTCGGCGTCATCCATGGCCGTAGCAAGACGGGCCGAACCGTCGCTCTGCGCTCCGATATGGATGCGCTTCCGATACTTGAGGAAAGCGGCAAGCCCTGGGCATCGACCACGCCCGGAAATATGCACGCCTGCGGCCATGACGGGCATATGGCCATGCTGCTTGGCGCTGCGAAATATCTTTGCGAAACCCGCAATTTCGATGGCTCCGTCGTGGTGATCTTCCAGCCTGCGGAAGAAGGGGGTGCCGGCGCGCTTGCTATGGTGGAAGACGGGCTGATGGACCGCTTCGGCGTGGACGAAGTCTATGGAATGCACAATATGCCGGGTATTCCGCTAGGCCAGTTCGCCATCCGCAAAGGTGGCATCATGGCCGCACCGGACAAGTTCACTATCATCGTCAAGGGGCAAGGCGGCCATGCTGCTCAGCCACATCGCACCGCCGACCCTATCGCCATTGGCGCACAGATCGTTACCAATCTGCAGTTGATCGCGTCTCGCAATGTCGATCCGGTACGCTCGGTTGTCGTATCGGTGACGCGCTTCCAGGCAGGGACCAGCCACAACATCATTCCCAACGAGGCGATGATCGCCGGCACGGTGCGCACTCTCGATGAGGGGGTCCGCGACATGGCTGAAGCGCGAATTCGCCAGATCGCCGAGGGTATTGCTCTCGCCAACGGCGCCCAAGCGCAAGCCGAGTATCACCGTTATTGCCCCGTGACGTTCAATCATCCGGCAGAAACGGACTACGCCGCTCAGATCGCCCGCGATGTCGTTGGGGCAACCAACGTCGATGCGGATGTCGATCCATCCATGGCGGGGGAAGATTTCTCCTATATGCTGAATGAGCGCCCCGGCGCTTTCATTTTTATCGGCAACGGCGATACAGCCGGTCTTCATAACCCAAGCTACGACTTCAATGACGAAGCAATCGCCTACGGCATTTCCTATTGGGTAAAACTCGCGGAGCAACGCTTGCAGGGCTGAGACAGCAAATTTCTGGGCACAGCGACTGCATGCCGCTAGAACGCGGTTGATCCTTAAAGCGCGGTGGGCTAAAAGCGCCACTGTGTGTCCACGTAGCTCAGCAGGATAGAGCACAGGATTCCTAGAGAAATTGGGGGTCGCGACCGGAAACGACGCGATCGATCTGCTCAAAGTCGGGGAACGCTTCGCTGTGCTTTCAGCATGCCAATCCCGAGCCAAGCTTCGGAGAAATCCGTTGAAGGTGTAGAGACTGGATGGGCAGCACCTAAAGGCTTCAAAGCCCATGGTGAAGGGACAGTCCAGACCACGAACGCTCCCACCCAAAAAGGCGGGACGGCGGCGAAAGCCGAAGTGGTATGAATCCTGGGGTCGGAGGTTCGAATCCTCTCGTGGACACCAATTTTTCTATGAAATCAAGAACTTAATGCATTGCCGCGTCGGTGACGCGTGGAATTGTCAATGTTACCATTCTATCGATCATCCTAACTGTCACCGCTCATCTGGGATGCGCGTATCGCGCCGAAAGCTCCGTCCAGATACCGAAACTTAAGTCGCCAATATCAATGCGACTTCCGAGGCGTCTCGGATTTTGAAAAGGTGCGACCCGGCAAGGAGTGACAGCGTCGAGCCCGACTGTGGGCAGTCTAGTGGCCACTCTTCCGTTCCATGCGCATCATAGCCGCTGCTTTTTCCGCAATCATCACCACCGGTGAGGCGGTGTTGCCGGAGACGATCCGCGGCATGATCGAAGCATCGACAATGCGCAGCCCCTGAACACCTTTTACACGTAGCGCTGGATCGACCACGGCGTCAGCGTCCACTCCCATACGGCAGGTACCGACGGGGTGAAATATGGTGGTGGCGATATCGCCTGTCTTTTTCAAGAGCTCATCATCGTCCTGGAATTGAGTGCCGGGAAGGAGTTCATTTGGCTCATAGGGCCGCAGGGCATCGGTCGCCATTACTTGCCGGGCCTGACGGATTGCCGCGATAGCAACCGAACGATCGTGGTCTGTCGACAGATAATTCGGCCTGATCTCGGGTTGCCGGTCAGGATCGGTCGAGGTGATGTGGCATGTCCCGACACTGCTCGGCCGCAACTGGCAGACCGACACGGTAATGGCCGGGAAAGAATGCAAAGGATCGCCAAGCTTTTCGGTGGACAGAGGTTGCACATGGTACTCAATGTCCGGACGGTTCGCGCCCGGAGTGGACCGCGTAAACATGCCGAACTGGCTCGGCGCCATCGACATTGGCCCCGAGCGCATCAGCGCATATTCCGCTGCGATCTTGATCTTGCCTCGCCAGGAGTTGGCGAGCTGGTTGAGCGTAACGGTGTTCTTCACCTTGAAGACGGTGCGAATTTGCAGATGATCCTGTAGGTTCTCGCCCACAGCCGGTCTTGCCAGGTTGACCTCGATTCCGAGCGAACGAAGACGCTCCGGATCGCCGATACCGGAAAGCTCCAAAAGCTTCGGTGAGTTGATGGCGCCGGCTGCCAGGATCACCTCGCTGCTGGCTTTTACATGGAAAAAACCTGCGGATGCGCGATACTCAACACCTGTGACGCGGTTTCCATCCATGGTCAGTCGCTCCACCAGCGCATGCTTGATCACACGAAGATTGGGGCGCTTGAGTGCAGGACGCAAGAAGCCGCGTGCCGTGTTCCAGCGCACGCCTTTGTGTTGGTTCACATCGAAGAAACCTGACCCCTCATTGTCACCATCATTGAAATCTGGGCGTGGCTTGATGCCCAGTTCACCTGCGCCCGCCTGCACTGCCTCGAGTATTGTCCATTTCAGCCGCTGGCGATTGACCTTCCATGGACCACCGGTCGAGTGCATCTCACCTTGCGGACCATGATAATCCTCTGATCGCTTGAAATAAGGTAGAACGTCTGACCATCCCCAGCCCTCATTGCCGAGCTCACGCCAGCCGTCATAATCGGCTGCCTGTCCGCGCATGTAGATCATGCCATTGACCGACGTGCAGCCACCCAGCACCTTGCCGCGTGGGTAAGCAAGGCTGCGCCCATTGAGGCCCGCTTCGGGTGCTGTGCGCATCATCCAGTCGGTCCGCGGATTGCCAATGCAATAGAGATAGCCAACGGGGATCTGCACCCAATGATAGCGGTCGGAGCCCCCTGCTTCCAGCAGCAGGACACGCACAGATGGATCTTCGCTCAGGCGGGCAGCCAGCACGCAGCCTGCCGTTCCGGCACCGACGATCACGTAATCATACTGGCCATCCAGGCTTATCGTTCCCGCCATTGTTCATGTCCTTTCTGGTGCCGGTGATCGCGATGAAGTCCCACGAACCATCTCACCCTAATTTTTCGATGCGTTCCAGAGGTGCGCATCTGCCTGCTGAGATCTCGCGCATCGAGCCATCTCGCCGCACTTAAAGACAGCGCAACAGAACTAGACCTCACGATTGAATGCTTTTTGCCGGTCCAATGATATAGTCGAGTAAAATACAATCCGCTTACGCCATCAAAGCTCGGCCAATCGGCAGCTTGCGTCCGTGGCGGCTGCTGACGTTCCTCCCCCAAAAAAATCAGGCCATTTTGGCCTGGAGTTTTCCGCGTACGATCCCTGAGAGTAAGAACAGTAGATTCGATGAAAGCATCAAAGTTTTCGCTGCGCATTCATCCGGTCCAACAGCATAGACAGCGTTTTATCGATCACTTTTACCAGAAACCCCAGTGCGCTGAGAAAGCGCTTTAATCAGTCGTTATCGTTGGGAATGTTCAGCAAGTGTCCACACGCCTTGCAGTGGACGGCGTCCACCTCGTGGCGCTGAAGCCCACAAGCCTCGCAGGGATAGAGCACTTTGTACGGACGGACGATAGATTGGGCCAACCTGACAAACAGTGAAATGCCGACGATCATGGTTACGACAGATGTAAGTTTGCCCAACGGACCAGGAAGCGTTATGTCCCCGAACCCTGTCGTGGTCATGGTCGCGACAGTGAAGTAAAGAGCGTCGATAAACCCGACAAGGCCGCTCTGGTGATAGAAAAACGTCGTGTACACGAACCCCGTCACCATAAACAGGAACACCAGAAAGTTGAGGGATGCCCGCACCACATCCCTGTAGGAATGGCAGCCCAACCGTTTCAAAATGACAGCGAAGAGCGGACTCTCACCTATGGCCCAGAGGCGCATCGCTCTGAGGAAGGCGAAGTTGAAAAGAGCGTTGGGAAAAAGAAGCGTTCCAAGAATGACAAGATCGATCCAGGTCATCGGTCTTTTGAGAATGGCGCGCAGCGAACCAGCAGCAAAGATCCGCGCCAGCAATTCGGCAAAAATCCAAACCGCGATCATGTAGTCGATGATCAGATAGGAAGGTCCGCTTCGCAAGAACGGTCCGAAGATGAAAAACGAAATGATCGTCACATCGATCACGGCGAGCGCCGCTTGCCAGCGAAGCGCCCACCTATCGCCTCCGCGCTCGACGCGGCGCAACTTCATCTGCAAAATCTCTAAACGAGACGGCATGGATCTTCTGGTTCTTGTTGGTGAGGCCATTTCTCACGGATAAGCGCGGGATGTCATCGGGTCAACGGCAAGAGCGACGGCAGAATGTAAGAGGCTCCGGATTCTGGCCAATGAGATGACCAAGCGAATGGAGCGAAATCGCCGCTCAAACCTATCGTCGAACTTGTTCGCGCCTCGGCAAAAGCAAGCTGATCTCAATATTGTCGGTGGGGGCAGCTGACCGACGGCTA
Source organism: uncultured Agrobacterium sp. (assembly GCF_913777885.1). Lineage (NCBI taxonomy): Bacteria > Pseudomonadati > Pseudomonadota > Alphaproteobacteria > Hyphomicrobiales > Rhizobiaceae > Agrobacterium > uncultured Agrobacterium sp. The sequence goes on from NZ_CAJYTV010000018.1 coordinate 181,254, forward strand.
CTCGTGGCGCAGAGCTTCGATCGGGCTAAGGCTTGCGGCGCGTCGCGCAGGGAAATAGCCGAACACCACGCCGATGGCGGCCGAAAAAGCAAACGCGATGGCAATGATCGTCGGGCTCGTGACGAAAGGGACCCCGAGGAAGCTCACAACCGAATAGGCCAGTGCAAGGCCTGTCAAAATTCCCGCAATGCCACCGAAGGCCGAGAGCATGACGGCCTCGACGAGGAACTGCGTCAGCACCTGTTTTTCCAAGGCGCCGATAGCAAGCCGTATGCCGATTTCGCGTGTTCGTTCAGTCACCGAAACCAGCATGATGTTCATGATACCGATGCCGCCGACCAGAAGACTGACGGCGGCAACAGCACCGAGCAAGCCCGTCAGCAGCGTCGTGGTTCCGGTCATCGCGGACGCGATCTGAGCCATGTCATTGACGGTGAAATCGTCCTGGCGGCCAAGTCCGATGCGCCGGCGCTCACGCAACAGGTTTTCCAGGTCGGATTGCACCTTGGCCGTCGACACCCCATCCTGCGCCGAGACCATGATGGAAGAAATGGTCGTCGTGCCACCGATGCGGCGCTGATGGATTTTCAGCGGCATGATCACGGTGTCATCCTGGTCATCGCCAAGCCCGGACTGCCCTTTGCGCCCCAAAACCGCGATGACCGGGCAGGAGATATTACTGACGCGGATCGTCTGACCCACGGGATCGGATGAACCGAACAGTTCCTGGCGAACAGTTTCACCAATGATGCAGCCGATCTGCCCACCGCGATCTTCAGCAGGCAGAAACTCGCGGCCAAGCGCTATCGTCCAGTCCTGGGCAATCAGATAGTCGTTGGTGGTTCCCACGACACTTGTCTGATGATTTTTTCCGCCATAGATGACCGTTGCCGCGGATGACCTGTTCAAAGGCGCGACGGCCCTCACACCGCTGATCTGTTCACGGATGGCCTGCACATCGCTATCTGTAAAACGTTTCGCATCGACACTGGCGCGACCCGGGCCGAATTGTCCGGGCCTGAGGAAGAGCATGTTGGTGCCGAGTCGCGACAGCTCCGACTTAACCTGCGCCGTTGTGCCGTTACCGATTGTGACCATGGCGATGACTGCTGCGACACCGATAACAACACCAAGCACGGTGAGAAAAGACCGAAGCATGTTGCGGCTGATGGCGCGCATGGCGAGCCTGACGGTTTCAAAGAACATCCGCGTCCTCCCTCATCGGCTCGGCGGCGCTGTCTGAATCCAGATGGCCATCGACGAAACGCAGCAGACGTTTGGCGTGCGCGGCGATGTCCTCTTCGTGGGTCACCATTACGACGGTAATGCCGCGATCGCGATTAAGCGAAGTAATCAGCTCCATGATCTCGATACTGGTTTTCGTGTCGAGATTGCCCGTCGGCTCGTCTGCAAGAAGCAGTGCCGGCTTGGTAACGATGGCGCGCGCGATCGCCACACGCTGCTGCTGGCCGCCGGAAAGCTCCTGAGTGGTGTGGTGCTCACGTCCCTTAAGCCCCACCTGCGCTAAGGCCTCCATGGCAAGTACGCGCCGCTCCCCGGCTTTCATACCGCGATAGATCAGGGGGAGTTCGACATTCTCGACAGCCGAGGTGCGTGACAGCAGGTTGAAGCCTTGAAACACAAAGCCCAGCATATGGCGGCGAAGCAGCGTCAAATGCTCATTGTCAAAGCCGCTGGTCGGCACACCCTGAAACAGATATTCCCCTGCGGTTGGAGTATCCAGGCAGCCGATAATGTTCATCGACGTGGATTTTCCGGAGCCGGACGGACCCATTATGGCGACGAATTCGTGTTCCTTGATTGACAGGCTGACGCCGTCCAGCGCCCGGATGGCCGCTTCGCCTTTGCCATATTGTTTCACCACATCGCGGAATTCGATCAGAGGCGGCGCGCTCATGCTTTCACTCCGGCCTAGCTGCTGCGTTGGGTTGCGTCGGTGATCACTTGGTCGCCGGGCTTCAACTCTTCCGAAGTCACGGCGGTGAACTGGCCATCGGTAGAGCCAGCCTGGACAGAGACGCTCACTGGCGTGCCGTTGCGCAATACCCACACCTGACGCTTGCCCGCTGCAGCCTGCTCGGCGCTGCCTCCGCGCGATCTGTTCATACGCGGAGGCCGGAACAAGCCCATGAGCCCGCCACCTCGCGACGCATTCTCGCGGGGCGGTGTGTAGCGCAAGGCAGCGTTGGGTACCAGCAGCGCATCCTTCACATGCTCGACCACGATATTTGCGGTCGCCGTCATGCCAGGGCGCAGCAACAGCTCTGCATTATCGACGGTGAGGATACCCTTGTAGGTCACGACATTGGATACGGTTTCCGAAGCAAAACGAACGGTTTCGATTTTTGCTGGGAAACGGCGCTCAGGATAGGCATCCACATTGAAGGTCGCCTCCTGACCAGCCTCGACTTTGCCGACATCCGCTTCATCGATCGAAACCTGAAGCTCCATGCGGCGCAAATCTCCTGCAATAGTGAACAGCACAGGCGCGTTCAAAGACGATGCCACGGTCGCCCCGGGATCGACATCACGCGTGAGGATGACGCCATCGATAGGGGAAACGATCTTTGCCTTGCTGAGATTGACCTCCGCAAGCCGCAAATCCGCCTCGGATGAAAGCACGCTCGCCTCATTGACTTCCAACGTTGCTGCCGCAGCATCGCGGTTGAACTGCGCGGCATCGAGATCCTGCTGGCTGGACACACGGCTTTGCACCAGCGAGCGCAAGCGTTCGAGCGATGTATTAGCCGAACCGAGATCTGCCCTCGCCTTCGCAACGCTGGCTCTTGCTGAGGCGAGCTTGGCGCGCGCGCTTTGCACATCGGCTTCGAGTTTGTTGGTATCGAGTTCGGCCAGCACGTCTCCAGCCTTGACGGAACTGTTGAAGGTCACATTGACCTTGCGAATAGTACCGGAGAGTTCGCTCGATATATCCACCTGGTCGGTGGGCTGAACCGAACCGGTCGAGGTGACAATGACGGAAAGATCGCCCCGCTTCGCCTCCTGCGTCGTGTAGCTATAGGCCACCCGCGTACCCGCAAAGGCAAAATAGTAGGTCGCTGCGCCTGCGATCATCAGCAGCGCAAGAACGATATAGAGCGAACGTCTCGATTTCTTCTTGCCCGTTTTCGAAGACGTCAGGATGTCGCGAAGGTCCGGCTTCGCGTTCTGGCTGTTCGTATTGTCGCTACTGGCATCCAACTCGTTCATTCCCATTACATGAGCGATTGCAGAAGTCTCAAGGCTTGATAGGTGGCTATCGAAGGCCGCTACCGCAACTGCTAAAATACGTCTGCCGGATCGCTTGGCACAGCCAGAAGGATGGGTGAAGTGAAAACTTCGTAATCTGACCCGGCTTCCGACAGCGCTTTAAGGAAGTGACCGCCCGGCGATCGAGAAAAAACAAACGAAAAGGTGATTTTAGCTGTTGCAGGGTCTGCGGTAACCGTGTATCTCCCCGCTCACGACATCGGCGGAGTGTAGCGCAGTCTGGTAGCGCATCTGGTTTGGGACCAGAGGGTCGGGAGTTCGAATCTCTCCACTCCGACCATTCGACAAATCAATGATTTGTCTGAGTTTTATTGATTGCCTACGATTTATTTTTTGTGAGAGCAGAACGGACTTCGATATTCGGAATTTCGCGGCTTGCTGAAGTGTCAATTCCAGAAAGCCGCTCATCACGCATCGAATCGCGATCTCAAGCCTTGAGCGAGTCAGGCACCGCTTATTGTTGGGAGACCAAGATCGATTTGCCCTTAGCTCAGCAAATTCAGCATGTCAGGCGTCATACTCCAAATTGAGAGTGCATCCAGATCAAGACGCAAAGCGCTACGCCGCCTATGACGACCGCCAAAACCTTGCCTTGACCGGGAGGACGGGGTTTTTTCGACGGCTGCGGCTTGCGGAACTTGATGACGTTATCGCTCATGATCGGTGTCTCCTCTTGGTCGCCGCGATACAATCTGCTTCGCGTGTCTCATTCAAGCGTGCCATTGGCTTTTTTCTGTTGTCGAAGCCTGCGATCTTTCGGTGGGGTGCCATGCTTCTATCGTCCTTGAACCCATGCACCGCTCTTTCAGAAAATCGATTACGATTTTAAGACCGATGCTGTAGCATCTACCAACCTACCGGCTTGACTTCGCGCATGAGTCGGTCCAAGTGAAATTCCGATGCCGACCGTAATACAATGGTTACGGAAGGCCGCGTAGAAAGAGCGTCATCTCGCTTGAGCGCACGACTGGAGCAGTTGAAATGTCTGCAAAAATTTATCGTCCGGCAAAGACCGCCATGCAGTCCGGAAAAGCCAAGACGAATATCTGGGTGCTGGAATTCGACGCCGAGGTTCCGCGCAAGATTGACCCGATCATGGGCTACACGTCCTCCTCGGACATGAAGCAGCAGGTCAAGCTCAACTTCGAGACGCAGGAACAGGCAGAAGCCTACGCGCAGCGCAAGGGCATCGAGTACCGCGTGATCCAGCCAAAGGAAGCAGAGCGGCAGACGGTTTCCTACACGGACAATTTCCGCTACACCCGCACGCAGCCTTGGACGCACTAACCGTTTCCGGCGCCTTCACGGCGTCGTAAGTGGCCCCTTAGCTCAACTGGATAGAGCAACTGCCTTCTAAGCAGTAGGTCGCAGGTTCGAGTCCTGCAGGGGTCGCCATACACTTTACAAGTAATTGATTTCTCAATGTGAATTTCACACGATCCCTCACCAGAAAACAGGTGGGGATAGAGATCTTCGGATAACGTTTTCTTCTCGTTGGATCCCACCCCGCCTATCCTAAAAGCAGCATCAACGCTGACGCCGCGCGATCCATGCATCGATCATCTACGCGGCCCCTTGTTAATCGTCGCCTCCATCCGCGGCACGTGTGCCTCAATCAATTGGATCGTCACGCTTTTGTCGGTCATCATGTTGGGAACGGGAGCGACCATCTCGCTGGATGATTTTCTTGAGGTCGTGCAACGGCCTTTCGATGTGACGTTCGGCTTGGCGGGCTGGTTTTTGATCATGCCGCTTCTCGCAGTTTCGTCGATAAAACTCATCCCGACGCCCCGGAAAGTTGTCGCGAGCGTTATACTTGTTGTTGCCGCCCCAGCGGCACGTTCTCGAATGTCATGACCTACCTCTCAAAAGATGATGTTGCCCTTTCGGTCGTCTGCCCATCGGTAACGACACCTGCGGCCCCGATCATCACGCCTCCCCTGGTCTGGGTTTGCCAGCTAGCACTAGCCTGTCCATGGCTGGGCGAAGTTCATGGGCATCATCAAGCGGTCGTCATACGACTGGCGTTCGGTGCGCTTCTCTAGAAATTGCTTCCATCCTTTATCAGAGTAGCCGTTCCGGTGCTGCCGCTGTGGTAGGCGGGTCCAAAGCCTCGATTGTCCAGTGAGGCATCATGATTTCCGGGATGGTAATCCTGCATAAGGGTCTTGGCGTTCCAATTGATTTGTTTGCCGCAAAGACAGTCGGGCTGACGCTTGCTAAACGCAAAGCGATCACAATCGAAGTCGGCATGAAAAATTTGCGGCTCGACGCTGCGCTGGACAACACGTATTTCTCGCCACCGGCAGACGTCCTGAGCGCGATTTTTCAGTGCCGGGCACAACATCGGCGCATGACTGGCGAACTGGTTTGCCACACGGGAAAGCTGAGCACGAGATTGCGAAAGTCGACCTCCCTCTCAAACTTGCTAAATCGCCTCTCGCTCTCCATATGAATGAGATGCGAATTGGGGAGTAGGACCGTGAGCGTTGCCTTTGTAAAAGAAGAAAGTGCAGAGACTGCAGCGGAAACCCAACTGCCGGATCGCCCCATCTCCCAACATCCCAATCTCGTCACTGAGGAAGGTCTCAAGCGCCTCGAAGAACAGATGAAAGCTGCCCGTGCGGCACACGAGATTGCCAATGCGGTAGAGGATGTGAATGAACGCAGGCGCCAGATTGCGCCGCACCTCCGAGATATCCGCTATCTTGCGGAGCGGCTGCGCACCGCCCAGTTAATGCCCGCCCCAGAAACGACCGAGATTGTTTCTTTTGGAAGTACCGTCACCTTCACTCGTGAAGATGGTCGCGTCCAAACCTATCGTGTCGTCGGCGAGGACGAGGCAGATCCGAAGGCGGGATCCATTTCCTACGTTTCACCCGTTGCCCGTGCACTAAATGGCAAGGCTGTTGGTGATATTGCCACGGTGGGCGGACAAGAACTGGAAATAACCGCCATTCACTAGGCCACCAGTTGCAGGAGGTTGAAATAACGGGTAACTGCCCTGTTACTTGACTTTCAGCAAAAGGTTTACTGCGCATGGCGTTGGAATTCCTCGTCACTCATTCCGGCGGCTTCCATGCCGATGAACTGCTTTCCAGCGTCATCCTCACCCGCCTTTATCCAGGGGCGCAAATCGTTCGGAGCCGCGCGCCGGAATGGATCACGCCTTCAAAAGACCGGATCATCTATGATGTCGGCGGCGCTTATGATGCAGAGGCGCAGATCTTCGATCACCATCAGCGCGGTGCGCCGCTGCGTGAGAACGGCCAGCCCTATAGCTCATTCGGCCTTGTGTGGAAGCACTACGGTCGCGACTATCTCACCGCGCTTGGCATTCCTGCAGCCGACATCGAAGACGTCCACGCGTCTTTCGACAAAAGCTTCGTGCTACCGATCGACCTCACAGATAATGGGGCGCTGAGTCCTGCCATTGCCGGAGAACTCGCGGGCCTTACCCTGCCGTCATTGCTAGAAACGCTGAAGCCTTCGTTCGACAACCGTGAACCAGGCGCCGATGACGCAGCATTTCATGGCGCGCTTACGATTGCTCGCGCGTTTGTTGAAGCCGGGATCGAGAAGAAAGCGGCAAAACTCAGAGCAGAAACGCTTGTTCTAAAAGCCATAGAACAGACCGGCGAAGGCCGCATTCTGGAATTGCCGATCGGAATGCCCTTCCGCCCGGCCATCGTAAAAGCCGGTGCAGACCACCTACTTTTCGTCGTTCACCCGCGTGATAAGGACTGGTGCGTAACAGGCATCCGCCGTGCTGAAGAAGGCTTCGAACTTCGCGCCGATCTTCCAGTTTCCTGGGCGGGTTTGACCAATGGCGATCTGGAGCGGGCAAGTGGTGTCGAAGGCGCAACCTTCTGCCACAATGGTCGCTTCATTGCAGCGGCAAAGACGCGAGAAGCCGCGATGATGATGGCGAAAATCGCCACGAAGGAAGCCCTGTTAGAGCGGCAGTCTGCCTGAATGCTGCTGGAAAACGAACAGAGGCGGCGCTTGAGGACAATTACCGCAATGCCACGGGCACCTATCAGACGCTTGCCTCGGCCTCGCGCTGTTTAGCGAGCGCTGCAAGATCTGCCGCCTTCAGTTCGACGGATTCGCCGCAGCCACACGCAGATGTCTGGTTCGGATTGTTGAAGGTGAAGCCGGAGCGCATCTTGGTGACTTCGAAATCCATCTGCGTGCCCAGCAGATACAGCACAGCGGAAGGCTGCACCCAGACCTTTGCACCGTCGTGCTCGATCAGATCATCCTTGGCATCAGGCTCCGTGACCAGATCGATGGTATATTCCATCCCGGCGCAGCCGCCTTTTTTGATGCCGACGCGCACGCCCTTGGCGTCCGCACCGGAATTATCGACGATCGCCTTGACGCGAGAGGCCGCAGCCTCCGTCATTGTCATCACTGCAAAGCCCATGGGCTCCTCACTCCTTCGACAGTCGGGTTCAAGGCCCGATGTTTATGGACTCAAATCTAGTCCTGCGTGGCGATGGTATCAAGACGTGCCCGCTGTCTAATCGACCGCGATCAGTACCAGCCAACCGCAACCTGCGCTTCTTCCGACATGCGATCCGGGGTCCATGGCGGATCAAAGGTCATTTCCACCGTGACGCCGGATACGCCCTCGACAGCGCCGACCGCGTTTTCCACCCAACCCGGCATTTCACCAGCGACCGGGCAGCCAGGTGCTGTCAGCGTCATGACGATCTTGACCATACGGTCGTCTTCGATGTCGATCTTGTAGACGAGACCCAATTCGAAGATATCGGCCGGAATTTCAGGGTCGTAGACAGTCTTCAGCGCTGCGATCACATCGTCACTGAGGCGCGCCAGCTCATCCGGAGAAAGACTGGAGGTTTTAGCGGGGGCAGGTCCAGCCTCTTGCGCTGGCGATTGTGCCAGATCCTGTGGCTGTTCAGTCGTGTCGGTGCTCATGGTCCTGATCCTCTATCCGATCTCAGGCGAAGAATTTGCGGGCATAATCAAGCGCTTCGGCCAGCGCATCCACTTCCGCGCGGGTATTGTAAAGCCCGAATGATGCCCGGCATGTGGAGGTCACGCCGAAGCGTTTCAAGAGCGGCATGGCGCAATGTGTACCGGCACGCACGGCAACACCTCGCCGGTCGATGACCATCGAGACGTCATGGGCATGGATGCCTTCGAGCTCGAAGGAGAAGATGCCGCCCTTGCCCGGTGCATTTCCAATGATGCGGAGCGAATTGATGTCCCGCAGCCGCCCTGCCGCATAGGCGGCAAGATCCGCTTCATGCGCGGCAATTGCCGCACGCCCGAGATTGTCCATATAGTCCAGTGCATAACCCAGTCCGATTGCCTGAACGATCGGCGGCGTCCCGGCTTCGAAACGATGCGGCGGCTCATTGTAGGTGATCTCGTCTTCGGAGACATCGAGGATCATTTCCCCGCCACCCTGGAAGGGACGCATCTCTTTCAAGCGGTCGGCCTTGCCATATAGAACGCCGATGCCTGACGGGCCATAGAGCTTGTGCCCGGTCATGACATACCAGTCGCAATCGATATCGCGTACATCGACCGGCATGTGAACGGCGCCCTGGCTGCCATCGATCAGCACCGGAATACCGCGCTCATGCGCGATACGGCAAATTTCCTTGACCGGCACGATGGTACCGAGCGCATTCGACATATGGGTAATGGCAACGAGTTTAGTGCGCTCCGTCAGACTTTTTTCGAAAGCCTCGATATGAAACGCGCCCTCGTCATCCACCGGCACCCAGACGAGCTTGGCGCCTTGGCGCTCGCGAATAAAATGCCAAGGCACGATATTGGAATGGTGCTCCATGATCGATAGGACAATCTCATCGCCCTCGCCGACCTTCGGCATTCCATAGCCATAGGCAACCGTGTTGATCGCCTCGGTGGAGGATTTGGTGAAGACGATCTCGTCCACCGAGCCGGCATTCAAAAAGCGCCGCACCTTTTCGCGCGATGCTTCATAGGCATCCGTTGCCGCATTGGAGAGAAAATGCAGGCCGCGATGCACATTGGCGTACTCGTTGGAATAGGCATGCGACACCGCATCAATGACCACCTGCGGCTTCTGCGCGGACGCGCCATTGTCCAGATAGACAAGCGGCTTGCCATGGACCTCGCGCGACAGGATTGGAAAATCCTTGCGCACGGCCTGGACATCGTAGGGGCCCGCTTTAACGGCGCGTTCGCTAAAATCAGGCATGAGCGTCCAACCAGCTGGAAATGATACCTTCCAGCGCCTCTACCAGATTGTCATCTTCCAGTTCTTCCACAATCTCCGCAACGAACGCGTTTACCAGCATCGCGCGCCCCTTCGCCCGCGGCACACCACGTGCCATGAGGTAATAGAGGTGCTTGGCGTCGATATCGGCAACCGTCGCGCCGTGGCCGCACTGAACGTCGTCTGCGAAGATTTCAAGTTCCGGCTTTGCCGAAAACTCGCCGTCGTCGGACATCAGAAGCGTGTTGCAGGCCATCTTGGCGTCGGTCTTCTGAGCATCGGGTGCAACCCGGATCATGCCCTGGAAGATGCCCTTCGCACGATCGAAGACGACATTGCGGAAGATTTCCGTTGACGTCGTGTTCGGCACGTTGTGGCCAAGAACCATCGTCACGTCGGTATGGGTTTCACCGCCCAGCAGATTGACGCCTCGAACGGACAGATCCGTGCCTTCGCCCTCGACATGGATGCGCAGTTCCTGGCGCACCAGTTTGCCGCCGGCATTGATGATGAAGAGACGAAGATTTGCCTCGGCACCGAGCTTAATGCGCAACTGCGCCAGATGCGTATCGGCTGCACCTTGCTGCTGCAGCAGGATATAGGTCGCTTCCGCGCCGTCCTGTACCTCAAGATCGGTGACATGCGTGACGAGAGCCGCTTCCGCCGAAACAGATAGATGACGCTCAATGATCGTTGCCTTGGAGCCCTTGCCGAAGCGAACCGGCGACCGGCTATGAACCTGCCCGGCGCCGTGGATCACCTGAAGCTCAAGCGGCTGCTCGATGTCGGCTTCATCCGGAACGGTAACGGAATAGCCGTCACGTACGAAGCTGCCATTCAGGCGACCGATCATGTCGTCCTTGTCAGCGGCCACGAGTGCGGCGGCAGCCGTGCCATCCAGCAGGCTTTCTGCATAGCTTTCGACTTCGAAACCAGCAATGTCGGCGTCTACAGACTTACCGTGGAGCAGATAGATCGCTTGCGAACCAGCAACCGCAGGATCACGCTTCTCGATCAGCGGCGCGGAGGCATCCTCAGGAATGCTGCGCAGCAGGCTCTTCATATCGGTATAGTGCCAGGCCTCGATGCGGCGGGTCGGCAGACCGGCAGTCTTGAGATCGTCGAACAGCACGTCGCGCGCAGCAACCACGTCTCCATTGCCGGGAAGCTCGCTGAACTTGGCCGTGAAGGCTTCAACCAGTGCGGTCTCCGCAGGTGTCAGCCGGTTTGTCGTTTGAATATTCATGGACATGGTCTCCTGGCCCGTTAATCAGGCCGCTTCACCAATGATGTCGGCGTAACCATTGTTTTCCAGTTCCAGCGCCAGTGCCTTGTCGCCCGAACGGATGATCTTGCCCTTGTAGAGAACATGGACGCTGTCTGGAACGATGTAATCGAGCAGGCGCTGGTAGTGGGTGATGACCACGGTGGCGCGATCAGGCGACTTCAGCGCGTTGACACCGTCAGCAACGATCTTCAGAGCATCGATGTCGAGACCGGAGTCCGTTTCATCCAGCACGCAGAGCTTCGGCTCAAGCAGCGCCATCTGCAGGATCTCGGCACGCTTCTTCTCACCGCCGGAGAAGCCGACATTGAGCGGACGCTTCAGCATGTCCATGTCGATCTTCAAGTCGCCAGCCGCTTCCTTCACCTTCTTGATGAAGTCAGGCGTTGTAAGTTCAGCTTCGCCGCGTGCTTTGCGCTGCTCATTCATCGCAACCTTCAGGAACTGCATGGTCGCAACGCCTGGAATTTCGACCGGATACTGGAAGGCGAGGAAGATACCCTTGGCAGCGCGCTCGGCAGCGTCCAGCTCCAGAATGCTCTCGCCATTATAGAGAATGTCGCCAGAGGTCACTTCATAGTCTTCGCGGCCCGAAAGAATGTAGGACAGCGTGGACTTGCCGGAGCCGTTAGGACCCATGATGGCCGCGACTTCGCCAGCGGCAACCTTCAGGTTCAAACCCTTAATGATCTCGGTTTCGGTATCGGCGATCTTTGCGTGCAGGTCGATGATTTCAAGCATGTTGTTATCTCTCAATCTAGTTTTCTCTTGCGCGAAGAGAAACGGTCAAATGGTTGAAGCGCGTCGGAGAGCCAAAAGATGGCAATCATCCCGGTCGCGCTTGCGATTAAAATTGGCTTGGCGAACTCACGGCCCGCCATCAGCCCACCAACTTCAATGAACACCCCGACCATTGAAACGAAAATGCAAAACACCATCAAGCGTGAGCTTTTCGTCAAGCGGGGCACCTTCATTATCCGACGCTACCTTCCAGCGAGATGCCGATCAGCTTCTGCGCTTCGACGGCAAATTCCATCGGCAGTTGCTGGATAACGTCCCTGACGAAGCCGTTGACGATCAGAGCGATCGCGGCTTCTTCCGGAATGCCACGCTGCAAGCAGTAGAACAGCTGATCCTCGGAAATCTTGGATGTGGTTGCTTCATGCTCGAAATGCGCAGAGGCATTCTTTGCTTCGATGTAAGGCACGGTATGCGCCCCGCACTTGTCGCCAATCAGAAGGCTGTCGCACTGCGTGAAATTGCGCGCATTGGTCGCCTTGCGATGGGCCGAGACCTGACCACGATAGACGTTTTCAGAAAAGCCTGCCGCGATACCCTTGGCGATGATGCGGCTTGACGTGTTCTTGCCGAGATGAATCATCTTGGTGCCGGAATCGACCTGCTGGTAACCGTTGGAGACAGCAATCGAGTAGAACTCGCCACGGCTGTCGTCGCCACGCAGAATGCAGGACGGGTACTTCCAGGTAATCGCCGAGCCGGTTTCGACCTGCGTCCAGGAAATCTTCGAGCGATGACCGCGGCAATCGCCACGCTTTGTCACGAAGTTGTAGATACCGCCTTTGCCTTCCTTATCGCCCGGATACCAGTTCTGGACGGTGGAATACTTGATCTCTGCATCATCGAGTGCAACCAGTTCGACGACAGCTGCATGAAGCTGGTTCTCGTCGCGCTGCGGTGCTGTGCAGCCTTCCAGATAGGAAACGTAAGCGCCTTCTTCCGCGATGATCAGCGTGCGCTCGAACTGGCCCGTGTTCTTCTCATTGATGCGGAAATAGGTTGAAAGCTCCATTGGGCAGCGCACGCCCTTCGGAATGAACACAAAGGACCCGTCGGTAAACACCGCGGAGTTCAGCGTCGCATAGAAGTTATCGGTCGTCGGAACGACGGAACCGAGATACTTCTTCACCAGCTCCGGATGCTCGCGCACGGCTTCCGAGATCGACATGAAGATCACGCCCGCCTTCTTCAATTCTTCCTTGAAGGTGGTGACGACAGAGACCGAGTCGAACACGGCATCAACCGCCACGCGACGGTTTTCCACGCCGGCCAGGATTTCCTGTTCCTTCAGCGGAATGCCGAGCTTTTCATAAACCTTCAAGAGCTCAGGATCGACCTCGTCAAGCGACTTGGGACCAGGCGTGCTCTTCGGCGCGGCATAGTAGTAGAGATCGTTGAAGTCGATCTTCGGATAATTGACGCGCGCCCAGGTAGGCTCTTCCATCGTCAGCCAGCGCTGATAGGCATCAAGACGCCATTGAAGCAGCCATTCCGGCTCCTGCTTCTTGGCGGAGATGAAACGGATCACCTCTTCCGACAGGCCTTTCGGCGCCTTGTCGACTTCGATCTCGGTTTCGAAACCATATTTGTACTGGTCCACATCGATCTGGCGAACCTGATCGATCGTTTCCTGAACCGCTGCCATTGTCGTTCTCCAATCTCGCCGGATACAAGGTCCGGTGGCTTGTCAACGTATCAAGACGGAAACCCCGCCTTCATGCGCGTTTCACATAAATGCAAGGGCCTTTCGAGGCCAGCGCTTTCATGCGTTTATTTAAGAGCGGGTTGGCGTTTTTCCCACCGCACCGCAAGCGAAATTTTGACATTTCGCAGTTTATTCCAGCCCTCAGGCTGCCTGACCGGACAGCTTGCGCCGCCCTGCAATCTTGCCGAAGGCCTCAACGGCCTTCTCAATGTCGTCTTCCGTCGTAGCATGCCCCAGCGAGATGCGCAGGGCACCAAGTTTTGGATCCTGCCCCATCGCAGTCAGCACGTGACTCTCCCCGACCTTGCCAGAAGAGCACGCAGAGCCAGCTGATAGAGCGATGCCCTCGATATCGAAAGCGATCTGCCCCGTTTCCGACTTCAACCCGGGAAGCGTGAAGAAGGTGGTGTTGCCAACCCGCGTCACATCGGCACCGTGAATGATCACATCCGAAGCGTTGGCGCGCATTCCATCTTCAAGCCGCGCCCGCAACGTCGCCAAGCGTGCGCTTTCTGTTTCCTGCATCACCGCTGCCTCCTTGGCGGCAACGCCAAAGCCGATAATGGAAAGCGTATTCTCCGTGCCCGAACGATGACCCTTTTCCTGCCCACCACCATGGATGAGTGGCAGCGGCATCATCACTTCACCACGGGAAATCAACGCGCCCGCGCCTTTCGGGCCGCCGATCTTGTGCGACGAAACGATCAGGAAATCCGCATCCAGCGCATCGATGTCGACAGCGATCCGCCCGACAGCCTGAACGGCATCAACGGCCAGTAATCCACCAGCGGCATGAACCAGTTGCGCCGTTTCCTTCACAGGCTGGACGATACCGGTTTCGTTGTTCACTAGCATCAGCGCCACCATGGGAAGGCCCGATGCTCGATCATGCTGGGACAGCAGATGTCCGAGCGCCTCGATATCGAGCATCCCGTGCGCGGTCACCGGAACTTCGGTCATGGCGGACTTGTCGAACCGCCCGCCTTCTCGAATGGCAGGGTGTTCGATTGCCGAGACATAGAGATGACTTACCGTCAGGGGCGCACGGCCCATCTTGAAGCGCGGCGACAGCACGAGGTTGGCAGCTTCGGTCGCGCCACTGGTAAAGACGACGTGCGAGGCTTGCCCACCGACCAGAGCGGCGACATCGCGGCGCGCGGCTTCGACTGCGGCGCGAACCCCACGGCCTTCCTTATGGACGGAGGATGGGTTGCCGGAAAGATCGAAAGCAGAGACAAGCGCATCACGGACGGTTGGCAGCAAAGGTGCTGTCGCATTCCAGTCCAGATATGTACGCTCCGCTGTGCCCATGGCGCAAATCGTGCCTTTATCCCGATCATTCGCGCGTTAGAGCGCATTTTCCTTGAAATTTCCGTCACCCTTGCCTTATGACACCACCAACAGCGCCACGGAACACAAGTTTCGAACAGTTCTAAACTAGGTTTTAGAAAAGCTGACCATCTACGTCAAGTCTTCTTGCCGGTGAAAGCGTCAGAAACATAAGAACCGACCGGAGTATCTATGCCCGAAGTCATTTTTAACGGCCCCGCAGGTCGTCTCGAAGGCCGCTACCAGCCCTCCAAGGAAAAAAGCGCCCCGATTGCCATCATTCTTCATCCGCATCCGCAGTTCGGCGGCACGATGAACAATCAGATCGTCTACCAGCTCTTCTACATGTTCCAGAAGCGCGGCTTCACGACGCTGCGCTTCAACTTCCGCTCCATCGGCCGTAGCCAGGGCGAATTCGACCACGGTGCGGGCGAGCTGTCGGACGCTGCGTCTGCACTCGACTGGGTGCAGAGCCTGCATCCTGATTCCAAGAGCTGTTGGGTGGCTGGTTACTCTTTCGGTTCCTGGATTGGCATGCAGCTTCTGATGCGCCGTCCGGAAATCGAAGGCTTCATGTCGATTGCGCCGCAGCCGAACACCTACGACTTCTCCTTCCTTGCCCCCTGCCCGTCTTCTGGCCTGATCATCAACGGCGATGCGGACAAGGTTGCACCTGAAAAGGACGTCAACGGCCTGGTCGAAAAGCTGAAAACCCAGAAGGGTATTCTCATCACCCACCGCACCGTGCCTGGTGCCAACCACTTCTTCAGTGGCAAGGTGGACGAGTTGATGAGCGAATGCGGCGACTATCTCGACCGCCGCCTGAACGGCGAACTGGTGCCGGAGCCAGCGGCCAAGCGCATTCGCTGAAGATCGACAAGACATTCAAAGCCGCCGGTCACTCCGGCGGCTTTTTTCATTATGGCAATGTGCCATTTTAATGTGTCACTGTGACCCGGCTCAGTTCACATCAACTTGACCGTACTGCGATTTGATCGTGCATGACGGCAGTATATTCAAATGTCGGACACACAAGCCCCTCAATGGTCATGGGTTGGCACAAGCGCATCCCGATCTTGGTCAGGACGTTCTGCGAGGCAATGTTGTTCGGGTGGGTAAAAGCAATGAACTTGTTGGCGATTTTCCGGTCGAAGAACCAGTCTCTAAACGCCATTCCAATTTCCGTCGCATAGCCCTTCCCCCAGTCGGTTTGACACAGCGAGTAGCCTAGTTCGAAATCGGGCCTCTCTCCCCCAAAGAAGGAAAAACCGGCCCTCCCGAGAAAACGATCGTCGTCACGCGAAAGAAGCTTGTACTTCGTGGTGCCATAACGGTGGTGATCCTCGACCCAGCGCGACAGCCGTTCTTCGCACTTCTCCAGGCTCCAGGGTGCCGATCCCGTCAGATACCGTGTCGTTTCGATTGTAGAGTGCAGTTTATGGACAAGGGCAACGTCGCCAGGCGCCCACATAGCGACTTTCAGCCTCTCGGTCTCGAATATGACTTCCTCGTACATTCTTCTGCCTTCCCTTTTCCTCACCGCTCTCTCCCGCCGTCCGCGTGAAACGCAGCACAACCAAGCCAACATTCATGGCCGAAACGGGTGTAATTTTCAAAAAACAATGATAAAGCCGCTGCCATTCACTGAAATGCAGTGAAGTTAACGACAATCCAGAAAGTAAAAGGTTATGTCCAGGTTCAAGTCCGATTTCCTCCGCACGCTCGATGAGCGCGGCTTCATTCACCAGATCTCCGATGAGGCAGGTCTCGACGAACTGTTCGCCAAGGAAACCGTGACTGCCTATATCGGCTATGATCCGACCGCGCCAAGCCTTCACGCGGGCAGCCTTATCCAGATCATGATGCTGCACTGGATGCAGAAGACCGGACATCAACCGATTTCGCTGATGGGCGGGGGCACCGGCATGGTCGGCGACCCGTCGTTCAAGGACGAAGCGCGTCAATTGATGACCGTTGACACGATCGAGAGCAATATCGCTTCGATCAAGCGCGTGTTTTCGAACTACCTCGACTATGATCGCGCCGAAAAGCCAGCACTGATGATCAACAATGCCGACTGGTTGCGCGAGATAAACTATCTCGAGTTCCTGCGCGACGTGGGCCGCCATTTCTCCGTCAACCGCATGTTGTCCTTCGAAAGCGTGAAAACACGCCTCGACCGCGAGCAGTCGCTGTCGTTCCTCGAGTTCAATTACATGATCCTTCAGGCCTACGACTTCGTGGAACTGAACAAGCGCACTGGCTGCCGTTTGCAGATGGGTGGTTCGGATCAGTGGGGCAATATCATCAACGGGATCGATCTCGGCCACCGCATGGGAACGCCGCAGCTTTACGCATTGACCTCGCCGCTTCTGACGACCTCATCAGGTGCAAAGATGGGCAAGTCGGCCAACGGCGCGGTCTGGCTCAATCCAGATATGCTGTCGGCCTATGATTTCTGGCAGTACTGGCGCAACACCGAAGATGCGGATGTTTCCCGCTTCCTTAAGCTCTACACCACGCTGCCGATGGACGAGATCGCTCGGCTTTCAGCGCTCGGCGGATCGGAGATCAATGAGGTCAAAAAGATCTTGGCGACCGAGATCACCGCAATGCTTCATGGTCGGGAAAACGCAGAACAGGCTGCCGAAACCGCTCGCAAGACTTTCGAAGAAGGCGCCCTTTCCGATAATTTGCCGTCCATCGAAGTGCCAAAGACAGACCTGGAAGCGGGCATCGGTCTTCTCTCGCTGATCGTGCGTGCCGGTCTTGCCGCGTCGAACGGCGAAGCCCGTCGTCACGTTCAGGGTGGTGCGGTGCGCATCAACGACGAGAGCGTTTCGGATGAGCGCAAACTTATCGGCTCGGGCGAAGTGACGGCAGATGGCGTCATCAAGCTTTCGCTTGGCAAGAAGAAGCACATTCTGGTGCGACCAGCCTAATCCACTACCAAAGTCTGAGGGCCGCGGAAGCGGCCCTCACATCAATCTGATCAAGCACTTGAACGCGACCCAAGATCGCGACGTCAAAACTCAGGGAATTCGAGCTTCGAGGTATCGTAGCCGAGTTCCTTTGCCTTCCTGACCATCACAGCCAGCTTGGCTTTGGACGGAACGGAGCGAGAATAAATCCACAGATTCTCCATGTCCGGCGTTGCACTGATGAACCACGTCTTGTCCGGTGAATTGTAGAGCACCCAGTAATTGAAGGTGATAAAGAGCGGATAGCGAACCCGCATCTTCGCCATGGTCGTTTTTGCGTCCGTTATCGTGCCAATTCCCTCGATCGTCTTGAGCTTTCCGGTCGGCGATCCTTCGCGGCATCCATCCTCAATCACCACCTGGCCGGGCGAAGAGCCGGGCTTGTAGGTCGAATAGCCAGCCACGCAGCCATCCGTCAGCCACATGGGCGTTCTGCCAATTTCGAGCCACTTCCCGCGATAATGCGACATGTCCGTCTGCGCAACCGCTGGCGCTTTCCCCATCTCTGCCTGCGCTGGGGAAAAGACGCTGGTGCCCAATGCGCACGAGACGAGGCCTGCGCTGGCCCATCGAAGCAATGTGTTCATGCTGGTTCTCCGCCAAAGTTTCGCCGGAAACGCTCGGCTTGCCAAAGCGGTTGCATCAACAAGATGGTGAAGAGGATCAGGAGGTCACGGAGCGTCCATCAGGATATTCCGCCGGTCCCTTCACCTCCAGCAAATTGTCGAAAGGATCGCGGATATAAAAGGAATGCCCCATGCCACGGGCGCCGCCATGCATCGCCTCACGCTCGATGGTCACCCCATGATGCTCCAGATGTGCTCGCAAGGCATCATGCTCGAACGGTCCCGTCGCTATGCAGACATGGTCGACATTTCGTCCACCGGCCACCGGTGGCGCAGCCTTTTGGCCGCCTGGGTGAGTGATATCCCACAAAACGATCAGCGACGCGCCGCACCAAACCTGCTCCATGCCAAGTGCCGGGTAGGAGTAACCCGGTCGGCAGCCCAAAACATCATGGTAAAAGGCGAGCGCTTTTTCCATATCGTCTACCAGCAGCACGACGTGGTCGATCCCCACGAGCGAAAACGGCACATGCGATGTCACGAAAGATCCTCCCAAACTGACGGCAACAACCATCACGCAATTGCGGGCGGGGTCAACCGCAAAACCTCACGGAGAACCGGCAACGCCGAGTCGCACCATCAGATCGTCCACAGAGGTCTCGCAACCTACCTCCAGCTTTTGCAGAGACAGGCGTGATACCTCCTCATTGATAAAGCGGTTGAAAGCGAGGGCACGCTGAGCGAACTTGTCGATCAGAAATCTCTTATCAGGATCACGCGCCTCGTAATCACTTTCTACCTTGATGCGACGCCCCAGCACACCTTCGGCAGCCACGAGCCAAGTTGCGCTAATATTCTGCGTGTCCAGCTGCGCAACCAGTTCCGGCAAGAGTGCGGAACCTTCCAGCACCAGACGTTCTCTTCCCTCGATCAGCGGCAGAACCAGCGGTGTCCACATGGATCGATAATGAGTAAGTACCGACTGCATCATCTCATCCAGCGACAGATCGCGGTAATGTTCGACGACATGCGGCGGCAGTTGCTCGGGCGGATCGCGCCAAGGCCTTCCGGGATGCTTGGCGAGACTATCGGTCGATATGCAGCGACAATTGAGGCACTCCGCAACGGCAGCGGCCAGTGTCGATTTTCCCGCATGGGATGGTCCGCCGATGAGAAACAAGCGATTAGTCATTGGCTCCCTCGTACTATTTCTGCAGGCGGCAGAAACTGTGAAGAGTAGACGCTGTCAAAGGCATTTTTAGGGGAGGATACGAAGCCAAGTGGCACGCCCTAGGGGAGTCGAACCCCTCTTTTCAGAATGAAAATCTGACGTCCTAACCGATAGACGAAGGGCGCGTGCGCTTGGTTTGTGGCGCCCTTATAGTCAGAGGTTTTCGATACCGCAAGCGGTAAAATGCGCGATTTGACAAAAAAATGACATCACGCCCGCAAAGCCCTGAAAAACAAGGATTGGCTATTCAAAACAAAAGCTTGTTCGATTGCAAAAAAGCCCGCGGCACCGGTTGGGACGGGTGCTGCGGGCTTCTCATCTCGATGGATTACCGTCGAGACGTGGGTGCTCAAAGCGAGCGTGTCCAGCGCGATAGAATAGCCTTGCTTGTTTCTTCATAGGCCTCTGCGCGAGAGAGGCCGATATCTGCAAGTTGTTCGGTAGAAAGATCGTAAAGGCTAAGGCGGCTCTGGCGTTTGGCGTGCCAATACGTCACGCGCCGCAACATGCGTGCCAGAAAGCCTGATGCCTCCTCCGGCGCAAAAGGCCTTGCGGGCGTCATCCGGTCACGGACGGACATTACCCGATGTGAATCACCACTGCTCTGATCCGTCGAAGCCAGATATTCTTCCATCTTGCGCATGATTGTACCCTATTTTGAATTCAGCGCTTGCGATCAATCTCGAGACAATCAATACAATTGACATCGACAGGGATACAATTCATATATTGTCACCATGACAAATTGGCTTCCGAACATCACCGAAGGCTCAGGCCCAATCTATGTGCGTCTCGCAGATCACATCGAGACCGCGATTGCAGAGGGCGTGCTTGCACCAGGTACGAAGTTGCCGCCGCAACGTAATCTCGCCTTCGATCTTGGCGTGACGATCGGCACGATCAGCCGTGCCTACTCTCTCATCCATGAACGTGGCCTCGTCAGCGGCGAGGTCGGGCGCGGGACCTATGTGAATGATCGTAAACCCGTAGAAGCGATATCCAGGGCAATGGAAAGTCCGTTCGGCGGAACACGGGTATCGATGGCTGCCCCTGGCCAGATCTCGTTCAACGGCACCGCTGCACCGGACAACGGCCAACAAGGCATTATCGCCGCCCATGTGACTGAGATCGTCAAGGACAAGCCTTCGGAGATCATGGACTACACACGCACCTTTCCGTCATTCTGGACGGAAGCGGGTGCCAGATGGCTTGCTCATCAAGGCTGGTCTCCCAAGCCTGAAAATGTCGTCACGACACTTGGCGCCCATGCGGGCGTAATGAGCATCATCACCGCAATGACAGCTCCTGGGGACCGGATTGTTTTCGAACCGGTGACCTATTCGCAGATCAGCCGTGCGGCATCCCTTTCCGGCCGCCGTATCTCGATTGTGGACATCGATGCCGACGGCATCATCCCGGATGAGTTCGAACGCATCTGCGCACAGCAACACCCAAAGATCGTCTTCTTGATGCCTGCGGGCCAAAACCCGACCTGTTCGACACTCCCCCTTGAACGCCGCAAGGCAATCGTCGAGATCGCCCACCGCCACAATGTCTGGATTGTCGAAGACAATCTCTACGGCGCGATGACAGGCAACGAATTGCCTTTGATCGCCGAGCTTGCGCCTGACAGAACGTTCCTGGTGAACGGTCTTTCCAAATCGGTCAGCGCCGGCTTGCGCGGCGGCTGGGTCGCCTGCCCGCCAGCCTTCGTCACGCGCATTCGGGTGGCGCACAAGATGCTTACCGGTGGCATTCCCTTCCTGATGGCGGAGCTTTCCGCGAGGTTGGTGATCAGCGGCGATGCGGATTCCATCCGCAAGGCATGCATCAGTGAAATCGAGACGCGACGAGGTATCGTCAGCGAAACTTTGAAGGGCGTTGATTTCAGTAGCGCGCCGGGAATTGCGTTCGTCTGGGTGAAGCTTCCCGAACCCTGGCTTTCAGGTACGTTTCGGAATGCCGCGATGAACGAGAATGTTCTCATTGACGATGAAGATGAGTTCAAACCCGCCAGAACCGATCGAATATTTCATCGAGTGCGCATCAGCTTTTCGCTACCCAAGACCCATGACGAGCTGAAACGTGGGCTCAGTGTCTTGAGAAGGCTCCTCGACAATGGGTCCGCGGGCTACGACAGCATCGAGTAGAGGCGCGCAAGACGCTGAATTGAAGGCCCGCAAGGGCATTTTCCTATCGCAAGAGAGCATGTCTTAGGGTAAAGAACCGGAAATTCCCGTACCGGCTCGAACCCCGTGAGACCTATGACACTTCCAAATCATATTCAGATCACCCCGGAACTCGTTGCATCCCACGGGCTGAAGCCCGATGAATATCAGCGCATTCTCGACCTGATCGGACGCGAGCCGAGCTTTACCGAACTGGGCATCTTCTCGGCCATGTGGAACGAGCACTGCTCCTACAAGTCCTCGAAGAAGTGGCTAAAGACGCTGCCGACCAAGGGGCCGCGCGTCATCCAGGGACCGGGCGAAAACGCTGGCGTCGTCGACATCGACGATGGCGACTGCGTCGTCTTCAAGATGGAGAGCCACAACCACCCCTCCTATATCGAGCCCTATCAGGGTGCGGCAACCGGCGTCGGCGGCATTCTGCGTGACGTCTTCACCATGGGTGCGCGCCCGATCGCCGCGATGAACGCGCTGCGTTTCGGCGCTCCCGACCACCCGAAGACCCGCCACCTGGTGGCAGGCGTCGTCGCCGGTGTCGGCGGCTATGGTAACTCCTTCGGCGTGCCGACCGTGGGCGGCGAAGTCGAGTTCGATCCGCGTTACAACGGCAACATCCTCGTCAATGCCTTCGCCGCAGGCCTTGCAAAGTCCGACGCGATCTTTCTGTCGGAAGCCAAAGGCGTCGGCCTGCCGGTCGTCTATCTCGGGGCAAAGACCGGCCGCGACGGCGTCGGTGGTGCGACCATGGCCTCCGCGGAATTTGACGAATCCATCGAAGAGAAGCGTCCCACCGTTCAGGTCGGCGACCCCTTCACCGAAAAGTGCCTGCTGGAAGCCTGCCTGGAACTGATGAAGACGGGTGCAGTTATCGCCATTCAGGACATGGGCGCTGCCGGTCTCACCTGTTCGGCGGTCGAAATGGGTGCCAAGGGCGATCTCGGCATCGAGTTGAACCTCGATCAGGTTCCGGTTCGTGAAGAGCGCATGACGGCCTACGAAATGATGCTGTCCGAAAGCCAGGAGCGTATGCTCATGGTTCTCGAGCCCTCCAAGGAAGAGGTCGCCAAGGCGATCTTCGTCAAGTGGGGTCTGGATTTCGCCATCGTCGGCAAGACGACCGACGATCTGCGCTTCCGCGTTCTGCACAATGGCGAGGAAGTCGCCAATCTGCCGATCAAGGAACTGGGCGATCAGGCACCGGAATATGACCGTCCTTGGACACCGGCAAAGGTCTCCGCGCCGCTTTCCGAAAACGACATTCCGGAAACCGATATTGCAGATGCGCTCATCAAGCTTGTCGGCTCTGCCAACAATTCATCACGCCGCTGGGTTTACGAACAATATGACACGCTGATCCAGGGCAACTCGCTGCAGCTGCCGGGCGGCGACGCGGGCGTTGTGCGCGTCGAGGGCCATGAGACGAAGGCGCTTGCCTTCTCATCAGACGTCACTCCGCGCTACGTGGAAGCCGACGCCTTCGAAGGCGGCAAGCAGGCTGTGGCCGAATGCTGGCGCAACATCACCGCCACCGGCGCACTGCCACTGGCGGCAACCGACAACCTGAACTTCGGCAATCCCGAAAAGCCGGAGATCATGAGCCAGCTCGTCCATGCCATCAAGGGTATCGGCGAAGCCTGCAAGGTGCTCGAATTCCCGATCGTATCAGGCAACGTCTCGCTCTATAACGAGACCAATGGCCAAGCCATCCTGCCGACCCCGACCATCGGCGGCGTCGGCCTTCTGAAGGACTGGTCGAAAATGGCACGTATTCGCTTTGCTGCAGCTGACGAGGTCATCCTGCTCGCCGGCGCGCCTGAGGGACTTGGTACCCACATTGCCCAGTCGGTTTACATGCGCGACATTCATGGCCGCATCGACGGCCCTGCCCCGCATGTCGATCTGGACAACGAAAAGAAGACCGGCGACTTTGTTCGCACCGTCATCACAGAAGGCCTGACGAGCGCGGTTCACGATTGCTCCTCCGGTGGCCTTGCTCTAGCGATTGCCGAAATGGCGATGGCATCGGACATCGGCGCGACCATCGAAACGGTATCCGGCAACAATCCGATCCTGGCCTTCTACGGCGAAGATCAGGGACGTTACGTACTGACCGTCAAGCAGTCCGATCTCGAAGCTGTTAAGGCGCAAGCCGCTTCCGCGGGCGTTTCGCTCGCTGTTATCGGTAAAACCGGCGGCTCTTCGGTAAAGCTGGGTAAGGCGCGCGGGGTCGAGATTAAAGAATTGCGCAACGCCCATGAATCATGGTTCCCTCAGTTCATGGACGGCGAGACACTCGTCGCAGCAGAATAAGAATTGAGGAGTAGACACCATGCCCATGAAGCCCGGCGATATTGAAGACATGATTAAAGCTGGAATTCCCGGAGCAAAGGTCACCATCCGCGATCTGGCCGGGGATGGCGATCACTATGCCGCTGAAGTCGTGGCCGATGCCTTCAAGGGCAAGACCCGCGTTCAGCAGCACCAGATGGTCTATGACGCATTAAAGGGCAATATGGGTGGCGTGCTGCATGCATTGGCGCTGCAGACTTCCGCCCCCGAATAAACTGCTTTCGCTCAGCAAAAAGGCCTGCGTGATCCCCATCACGCAGGCCTTTTTCTTTATTGCTCTCGGTTCACCGAAATGTCAGGGGCGGCTCGTCGGACTTCAGGCCCACAAATGACGCCGCTGGTAGCGGACCTGCCGTCAGCAGCGTGAAATCGAAGCCGGACTTACGGTCCGATCCCAGCACGTATTGACGATGCATGCGCAAGAAATTGAACTTGTTCTTACGGTAGCGCTCATCCGACAGCGAGTGTTTGAACTTGATACGCACGATCTTGGGCTGTGCGGCATCCGCATGCCCGGTCAGATGCGCCGTGTTGCATTTATAGAGGTGGATCGGGTCCGAAAGGCACTGGATATCAAACCATACGATCCGTGCATCGCGTGCGAGTGTGCCGATGCTCTGGCGCAACCGATCCGCTTTTGAAATGAACGCGCATTGAAGTGCTGCACCGCCCAAGGTGACGAAAGAGATATTGCGTCCATCAAAGGCGCCCGGCTTCAACTCCAGCACACGGCCAGCCACCGCAAGCGCCAGGCTTGCCCCCATGCTGTGGGATACGAAAAGCACTTCGTCCGACGGTGTTTCGAGAGCGAGCAGGATTTTGCGCGCCTTGTCCTCGATCCAGGCACGCGCAACCGGCTCGTCGCGGCCCACCATCAATGCAAAGCGCCAGTCGGCAAAGAGATGCAAGGTATGGAACCGGGCAGAAAACGGGATAACCAGCTTGTAGAAGAACAGCCACGCCGCCGGCACACTCAAAAGACAGAGAAACGGTGGAACATTCAGCAGCAGCGGCGACACGGCAATCAACGTCGAAAAGACGAGACCCGTGAAGATCAGAAGATAGGGGAAGAGGAAGAAGAGGCCGAACCGCCAGGCGTGACGAAAATACCTGAAGGCCGCACCGCTGGTGATGATCTCTGCGCCCGCCTTGAACCCAAGCGCAATCTGTTTCCAGATGGGAGGCGCTCTCAGATCTGAAATGATACTGTTGTGATCATGCACATAGATGGTGCTCTTCGTTTCGTGACCGTTGGAGATCGAGACCACCTCCATTCGGCTACCGGTTTCAACTTCTTGAACCGGGCCGACGGCATAATCGAGACCAAAAGTCTTGCCGGATTGAGCAGCACTGCGCTCATAGCGCCGGTGATGGGCCGCCGCATCCAGGGGATCGAAGCCGGGGAAGTAGAAAACGAGACGTGAAGAGACAGACGCCATAAAACGAGCCAAGGGTTCAAAACCTGAAGGTTGCGAAGAGCCCAAAAGGATCGCTTGATACAATGGGTGTCGCCCATATAGTAAAGACCGTGGCTTAATTATGTTTTATATCATAAGCGAGCTGGTGGATTTTGTTGCGGAGCGGAGAAGATCTTGTCGAAAATCGTTGATCAGATCATCGGAAATGTGGTGAAGGGTGCCATGTCGGAAATCCTGTCCAAGACAGGTGTACGCAAAACGCGACGCGCGCGGGGCAAGGCAAAATCTGGCACATCCCTCGGGGGTGGCATCCTTGGCGGGATTTTGGAGGCGGCACTCGGCGAGAAGCCCGCACGAAAGACAAGACGAGCGCCTGCGAAGAAACAAGTCAGCAAACGCCGGACAGCCGCCGCTCGCAGCAAGCAAAGGGCGCGGTAAGCCTATAGTCCTCGTTACGTCTGCTGGTGCTTCATCAGTTCAGACACTGTGACGAATTGAAAGCCACGCGAACGCAAACCGTCGATGATCTTGGGTAGACCCTGGCGCGACGCTTCGCGGCTTCGATACATGACATGCAGCAGAATGATCGAGCCGCTCTTCGCGTTCTGTAACACATACTCCGCGATCGCATCGGGGTCCTCGGCGATATCCGGATAGGATTCCGGCTCTACATCCCAGGTGATCGACGTGCGCCCGGTTTGCGACAAATACCACGGCAAGGTGAAAAGCTTCTTTCCGTAAGGCGGGCGGAAGTAGATTTCTCCCTGATATCCCGCGGCGCGAATGGCACGATCCGTTGTCTCGATTTCGTCGCGCACCTTGGCGAGGCCCATCAGGCTCATGTTGGAGTGCGAGAAGGAGTGATTGGCGACTTGGTGTCCACGACGGACGATGTCGGCTGCGAGCGCTGGCGTTTCCTCCATCTCTTTACCTGTGAGAAAAAAGGTCGCCTTGACGTTCTTCTCATCCAAGAGGTTCAACACATCGCGCGTATAACGGAGCGTGGGACCATCATCGAGCGTCAAAGCCACAAGCGGCTCGCTTGTCTCCACGCGTGGAACGATCGTTCCGAAGAGTTGATAGCCACGCGCCTTGCTTAGCTGGAATAACCCGAAAACCGAGAGCACCACCACCAGCGCTGCGATAATCCACACACCAAATTTTCGCATGTCTTGTCCCGGCTTTGGTTGAATGGAGCATCAGCGCACCACATTTTCAGGGCAGCACCATGACTGCTTGTTTCAATTCCGAACGCTCGCCGTTTTTTCGCCTTTGCGACTGGAAATAACGACATTCCATGTTATTTAAGAGCGAACGAAGCAGCGGCCTTGACCCGCATGTGAAAGGAATTCAGCCATGAGCGGCATTCACGACATGATCGACAACGAAGTGAAGAGCAACGATATCGTTCTTTTCATGAAGGGTACGCCCCAGTTTCCGCAGTGCGGTTTCTCCGGACAGGTGGTCCAGATTATGGATTACCTTGGCGTTGATTATAAGGGTGTCAACGTTCTGGCTGATGCTGAAATTCGACAGGGCATCAAGGACTATTCCAACTGGCCGACGATCCCGCAGCTTTACGTCAAGGGCGAGTTCATTGGCGGTTGCGACATCGTAAGAGAAATGTTCCAATCCGGCGAACTTCAAAGCCACCTTCAAGAACAGGGTATCAGCGTCCGCGGCGCGGCCTGATTTCGGCCGGTTCATCCGGCCCACCCTGATTGTCAGAAAACTATGCCAGGCGTTGCGTCATGCAACGCCTTTGCCGTTCTTTTGAGGCAATCCAGTGACAAATCCTCCACAAACGACCGCTTCGCCCGCAGGCACTATGGGGCGCACGGAATTCATTGGCCTAGCCGCCATGCTGATGGCGCTCAATGCTCTTGCCATCGACATCATGCTCCCGGGCCTCCAGGAGATCGGCGCTTCACTCGGCGTCGATAATGAGAACCATCGCCAGTATGTCGTCTCGGCCTACCTGCTCGGCTTCGGCATCGCCCAGCTTTTTTACGGCCCGCTGGCGGATCGCTTTGGTCGCCGCAAACCGATGCTGTTCGGCCTTGGTATTTATATCGCGTCATCTATCGCAGTGATCTTTGTGCCGAGTTTTGCCGGCCTCCTGGCGCTGCGTTTCATCCAGGGTATCGGTTCAGCCGCAACACGCGTCATCACCGTCTCTATCGTTCGCGACATTTATGGCGGGCGTCAGATGGCCGAAGTCATGTCGCTGATCATGATGGTGTTCATGGTGGTGCCGGTCATTGCACCGGGGACAGGCCAGATCGTCCTGTTCTTCGGAGACTGGCACCTGATATTTGGTTTCATGGCAGCAATCGCGGCCATCGTAACGATCTGGATGTACACGCGTCTTCCCGAAACACTGCGTCCGGAAGACATGCGCCCCCTGACGGTTTCATCCGTACTGGCGGGCTTCAAGATCGTCCTGACCAATCGGGTGGCGCTCTGTTACACCATCGCCAGCATGATCATCTTCGGCGCGCTGTTCGGTTTCATCAATTCCGCCGAACAGGTCTATAAGGGCATCTACGATCTCGGTGCATGGTTTGCCGCAGCCTTTGCCGCGGTCGCACTGTTCATGTCGCTGTCGTCCTTCCTGAACTCGAAATTGGTTGGGCGCTACGGCATGCGCAAGCTGTCGCATGGTTCGTTGCTCGGCTTCATCACCATCAACTTCATCTGGTTGATGATGATGGTCTTCGGGCCCCATCCATTGCCCTTCGCGCTGTTTATCGTGATGTTCGGTCTGTCTATGTTCCAGTTCGGCCTGATCGGTTCGAACTTCAACTCGCTCGCCATGGAGCCACTTGGCCATGTGGCGGGAACGGCGTCTTCCGTCATCGGCTTTTTGGGAACGGTAGGCGGCTCGCTGATTGGTGCAAGCATCGGGCAGGCTTTCAATGGTACCGCACTACCCATGGTCAGCGGCTTCTTCATCGTCTCCGTAATAGGCTTGGTCTTCGTGCTGATCGGTGAAAAAGGCAAGCTGTTCCAGGCTCACAACAAACCAACGCACTGAGTTGAATATTCAACGAAAAAGGGCGCGGTTGTCACAACAACCGCGCCCATCTTCGTGCAACGTGTCAGCAGATCACACCGTAAAAATCCGCTCGCGCAGAACTGTCCACGTCTCTTTATCCGGGGCCAGCAGCAAGCCGCCACTCACATGGTTTGGCAGATAAGGAGAACCGTCGAAGCGGGCAGCGTAAGCACCCGCTTCCTGCGAAATCAGTGTGCCAGCCAGATGATCCCAAGGCATCAGCTTGTTGTACATCAGGAAGTGCATGTGGCCGCCGCAGAAGATGCGGTATTCGTGCGCTGCGCAGCGATAACTGGTGAAGAGCCGGACATCGGCGAGATTGTTTAAGATGCGACGGCGCGTTTCGACGTCGAAGTATCCTGTATTGGCAATACCGACCATCTGCGACAGTTCCGGCGAAGGAACCACCTGCAACTGGGTCTGGGAGCCATCCGCACTGCAAAGCCAGGCTCCAGAGCCTTTTTCCGCTATCACCCAGTCATTGCCCATCGGATCGAAGATGATACCCGCAACCGTCTCACCCTTCGAGACGACGCTCAGCATCACACCGAACAGCGGCAATCCGGCAGCGAAGTTATAGGTTCCGTCGATGGGGTCGACGACCACGGCAAGGTCAGCGTCGCCGAGTTTGTCCAGCAGCGATGGATCTGCCGCAACCGCTTCCTCGCCGACGAAAAGAGCATCGGGCATGAACTCGGCAACACGGGCGCGGATCAAACGCTCCGCCGCCTCGTCGGCCTCCGTGACCAGATCGATCGCTTCGGTTTTTACCCGCACGTCACCCTCTCCGAGATTGCGAAATCGCGACAGGATTTCCACCGCTGCGGCTTCCTGAAGGGCATTGGCCAGCGAGGCGATGTCGAGTTCCACGGACATGGACGGTTCCTTTACATATTCAGATCAAAGACCGAGAATTTCTCGGCGCAGCATCTTCCAGCTTTCCCTGTCGGGTGCAGAGAGGATGCCGCCCTCGGTATCTCCCGGACGATAGGGCGTGCCATCGAGCTTTGCCGTGTGGCCGCCTGCTTCCTGATGGGTTAGCACGCCTGCCAGATGGTCCCAAGGCATAAGCTTCTCATGACCGATGAAATGCAGCTTGCCGGCTGCCACCAACCAGTATTCGTGCGCCGAGCAATTCAACGACAGCGCCATTTTCGTCTTCGCCATGTTGGCCGCGATCATCGGCCGGCGGTCCGGATGGCTGTGCCCCCAAGAAAAAATACCGACCATATCCGTAAGACCGACCGCCTCGGCGACTCGCATTTTCGCTTCGCTGCCGTTTTCGCGCATCAGCACGGCGCCGGCGCCTTTGACCGAGACTATGCTATCGCCCATCACCGGATCATGAATGATGCCAGCGACCGTTTCACCTTTGACGGTCACAGCAAGAAGCGTTCCGAAGGCTGGAAAGCCAGACGCAAAGTTGAACGTACCGTCGACCGGGTCGATCACGAAGGCAAGCGGCGCATCACGCAGAGCGGGGATGACGGAACGATCCGCATCATAGGCTTCTTCCCCAACAATATGAGCAGAGGGAAATCGCTGCAACAAAGCTGCAGTGATGCGCTGTTCAGCAAGGATATCGGCTTCCGTAACCAAATCTACAGCCGACGTCTTCTCGGAAATGGCAGAAGCGCTGAGATTGCGAAAGCGTGGCATGATTTCACTCGCGCCAGCATCGGCGACAGTCGCGACGAGGAAATCAACATCTGAATCGGAAAGGGTCATCGAAGGCAATCTGAAAAGGTGAGGAATGTGCCTCACCTACCTCTCTAGGATGACGGATCGGTGACAGTTAGACCGGAAAAGTCAAAGAGTTTCGTATCAAGCAAATGCGAAGGATTGACGTGGGCGAGAGCGCGCAACATCACGTCCTTGCGGCCCGGCATGCGGCGCTCGATATCGGCCAGCATGTCCTTCATGGCATTTCGCTGCAAACCGTCCTGAGAGCCGCAGAGGTCGCAGGGTATGATGGGAAACTCCATCGCAGCGGCAAACTTCGCCAGATCGTCCTCGGCGCAATAGGCGAGCGGGCGCAGCACCATCAAGTCACCCTCATCATTCATCAGCTTCGCCGGCATGCCGGCAAGCCGGCCACCATGGAAGAAATTCATGAAGAAGGTTTCCAGAATGTCTTCGCGGTGGTGACCGAGCAGCAGCGCGTCGCAGCCCTCTTCCCGTGCGATGCGGTAAAGATTGCCACGACGAAGACGCGAACAGAGGGAGCAGTAGGTGGCTCCTTCCGGGACCTTCTCTTTCACGATCGAATAGGTATCGCGATATTCGATGCGATGCGGCATCCCGATCTTCGTCAGATAGTCGGGCAGGATATGTTTTGGGAAGTTCGGCTGCCCTTGGTCGAGATTGCAGGCGATCAACTCAACCGGCAAAAGACCGCGCCACTTGAGATCGAGCAGGAGCGCGAGAAGACCATAGCTGTCCTTGCCGCCGGAAAGACCAACCAGCCAGCGCTTTTGCCCGTTCAACATGCCGAAATCATCGAAAGCCTGTCGCACGTTTCGCAACAACCGCTTGCGCAGCTTGTTAAAGGAGACCGAACGCGGCGCATCGGCAAAGAGCGGATGGGCACCACCAGCCTCTTCGACCTCGCCGGCTTCCTGAATGTCATCGATATTGGCGGCAATGGTCATGGTCATCTCGCTGTCCTATCCGCATTGAAGCGGCTAGGGACAGGGAATGCCCTCATATAGGCGCAAGATCAAGCCCCGAATACCGACCAGCCCATGCGGTTCGCCAGCATTTCGAGCGCATCCGAGCCAAGCGCGGAGTTGCCCACCTTGTTGAGACCCGGCGACCAGACGGCTATTGAAGCCTTGCCGGGCGCCATTGCCAGAATACCGCCGCCGACGCCGCTCTTGCCGGGAAGACCGACGTGGTAAGCAAAGTCGCCCGATCCATCATAATGGCCGCAAGTGAGCATAAGGGCATTGATACGACGCGCCCTGCGATCAGAAACCACCGAATGCCCCGTCAGTGGATTGCGTCCGCGATTGGCCAGGAAGAGCCCTGCCCGCGCCAACTGCACGCAGTTCATCGAGAGCGCGCACTGGTGAAAGTAAACGCCGAGCGTATGGTCCACCGGATGATGGATATTGCCAAAACTGCGCATGAAGTTTGCGAGCGCAAAGTTGCGAAAACCGGTTGCCTGCTCGGATTTGGCGACGGTGTTATCGATCGAGATCGTATCGTCATTGGCGAGATAGCGAACGAAGCGCAGGAGTTCACCAATAGCTTCTCGCGGCTGATGTCCAGCAAGTACCATGTCGGTGACCACGATTGCGCCTGCATTGACGAACGGGTTGCGGGGAATGCCGTGTTCATGTTCCAGCTGAACGATAGAATTGAACGATGAGCCGGAAGGCTCTCGGCCAACGCGCTTCCAGACGGACTCACCGGCCTTGCCGAGTGCAAGAGTCAGCATGAAGACTTTGGAGATACTCTGGATCGAGAAAGGCACGACGGCGTCGCCTGCAACGAAGGTCTCGCCTTCGACTGTGGTGACGGCAATGCCGAACTGCTTCGGATCAACCTTGGCAAGTTCGGGAATATAATCCGCGACCTTCCCCTCACCGAGATGGTTTTTCATCTCGTCATAGATGGAATCGATGACCGTCTGAATATTCTGCATACCCTGCCCCGATACAGAAAAAGCGCCCGTGGGGCGCTTTTGCTAGATGTGTGACCGCCTTAGATGGAGGTTGAACGTGCCTTTGTGGTGATGGCGAACGCCTTCATCACGTAGCTGTCACGATCGTAAACGTCGTCGAAATACTGCACCTTGCCATCCTTGTCGGGCCATGCGGTAAAATAGGCGACATAGACCGGAATTTTGACAGGCACCGACACGGCACGGTTTTCGCCACCAGCAATCTGCTTGCTGACGTTGTCGATCGTCGTGCCGAGAACCGCTGCCGCCATGCGACGTGGGTCAACAAGGCGGATACAGCCATGGCTCAGAGCGCGCATATCGCGATTGAAGAAGCTCTTCGATGGCGTGTCATGCATGTAGATGGCATGGCTATTGGGGAAGAGGATCTTGAGATCGCCCAGCGCATTGTCGCTGCTGGGTGGCTGACGAACCGAGATTGCCTTGGTCGAGCCATACCAGTTGACGCTTGACGATGACACGGCACGGCCATTGACCGTAACTTCATAACCAAGACGATCGAGATAGGACGGATCGTTGCGAAGTTTCGGCAGCATTTCGTTGACGATGATCGACTGTGGAACGCCCCAATAGGGGTTGAATTCTACAGTCTGGATTTCATCCTGGAAGAAGTAAGTTTGGTTGGTCTTTGACCCGATGACCACCTTCATACCGAACTGCTCTTTGCCCTGATCATGGTAGTAAGCCATGAAGGCGGGCTGGTTGATGAGCACATAGCGGTCACCAAGATCGGCAGGCAGCCAGCGGACCTGCTCCATCGCCACTTGAAGCTTGGCGATCTTGGCCTCGTTGCTGTCGCCGGTCATCGCCCTAACAGTTGCGCGGCCGATCACACCGTCGGCCTTAAGACCGTTTTCACTCTGGAATGCCTTGACCAGCTCCACCAGTTCCGGCGTGTATTGTGTGGACTGCTGCGAGGCGGAAAGTGCGGCAGCATGCTCGCTCTTCAACGCCTCGGAAGAGCGATGCTGAATGGCTTTCACCACATTCGCCACTTCGGGATTATCCTCGCCAGGTTTCAGAACCAGATCGGCAGGAACGGCGATCTTGCCCTCACCAGACTTGTCTTCATCAAGAAGCTTTACCAGCTCAGCCTTCAGGGCTTTGTATTCCGGGTTGGAC
Organism: uncultured Agrobacterium sp.; assembly: GCF_913777885.1. Classification (NCBI taxonomy): domain Bacteria; kingdom Pseudomonadati; phylum Pseudomonadota; class Alphaproteobacteria; order Hyphomicrobiales; family Rhizobiaceae; genus Agrobacterium; species uncultured Agrobacterium sp. The sequence goes on from NZ_CAJYTV010000018.1 coordinate 214,505, forward strand.
GGTTCGCGAGACCGCAAATAGGCCGTCACGTCCGGGCTCAAAGCAGCAAGCTTCAAAACCGGCGCCAGATTGACGGCCTTGCGCTTAAAATCATGGTAGCCGGACAGCTTGTTCGGATCGACCCTGCCCCTTGTGGTGTCCTGAACATAGCCGAGAACCTTCGCCGAAAGTGCCAGCTCGAACTGCATCATCGAACGGTTGACTGGCTTTGTTTCGGTTTCGGCAACGCTAACCGTCTGCACGGCTGCCTGTGGCTCGTCGCCGATGCTGGCGGTCACGTCGGAAGATGGCGCGGAGATGCCGTAATCCGCTGGATCCAGACCACTTTCGCCTACGGTTTCAAAGAAAGCGAGCACGGCAGAAGCCCGCTCGTTGATATCCCCATTGGACACCCAGATCGGCTTCGCGCCGCCTGCATAATAGGCCTCCAAGGCCTTTGCGATTTCCGGTGTCGCCGACAGCTTTACGCCTGCGTAATCAGGTCCGAATTTGGAGGTGTCGACCGCAAGCGTGCCGTCGGCCTTATACGTGTAATAGCGCGGACCGGAGATACGCGGTGCAGGCTCAGGATCCATATCGCGCCCGGCGGGCGCGCTTTGCTGCGCGACGCCAGGAAGACCGCGGTCCTGACGTTCGCGCTCCACTTTACCAGGTCCGCCGCGAAGCAGATCCATGAGAGTGATTGCGCTGGCGGGAGCGGGAATGCCCGCAGAGACGGAAACACCGAGAGCCAGTATGAACGCCGCCGATTTTTTTCCTGAAGTGATCTGCAATTTGTTCCTCATTGCGTCCAGCGCCCGCATCCATCGAAGCGCGAATAAACCATTGTCTGTCTAGCGGATTGAGCTTCGCTTGGAAAGAAAACGCGCAAAGTCCGATCTCGTGCCAGAATCGTTCTGCCGTTCGTCAAAAAAATCTCCGGCAATCTCCTTAATTTTTGGCAGGAATAGTTAAATTTCTCTTTAATTTCGCAGCATTGCAGCAAGATGTTTTTTCGTGAGGCATGGGGTCTCAATGGTGAGAGTGACCGCTTCAAAAACGTCACCCAAAAGTCACGCCGATCGACTTTCGAATCTGCGACGAAATCTGACGCCCCGCTGCGACTGAGGCTTTCCACGCTTGCGGGATAGCTCTATATGTCTGCGCGCGCAGGGCGAGCGGAGATAGCGTCCTGCTGAAGGAACACAATGGAGAGGCAGGACCGATGACAGCCACACGCACCGAAACCGATACATTTGGGCCGATCGAAGTCGCCAGCGATCGCTATTGGGGCGCGCAGGCCCAGCGGTCGCTCGGCAATTTCAAGATCGGCTGGGAAAAGCAGCCCACATCCGTCATCCGTGCCCTTGGCATCGTCAAACAGGCCGCAGCGCGCGCCAACATGGCGCTGGGCGGTCTGGATGCGAAGCTCGGCGACACTATCATCAACGCCGCTCAGGAAGTCATCGATGGCAAGCTGAACGAGCACTTCCCGCTCGTCGTCTGGCAGACGGGCTCGGGCACGCAGTCCAATATGAATGCCAATGAGGTGATCTCCAACCGCGCAATCGAGATGCTCGGCGGCGTGATGGGTTCCAAGAAGCCCGTTCATCCCAACGATCATGTCAACATGAGCCAGTCGTCCAACGATACCTATCCGACGGCCATGCACATCGCATGCGCCGAACAAATCGTCCATCATCTCCTGCCCGGACTGAAGCATCTTCATGCTGCTCTCGACAAGAAGGCGAAGGATTTCGCCCACATCATCAAGATCGGGCGCACCCACACACAGGACGCGACGCCGTTGACGCTTGGTCAGGAGTTTTCCGGCTACGCAGCGCAGGTCGCCTCGTCGATCAAGCGCATCGAATTGACGCTGCCGGGCCTTTGCGAACTCGCCCAGGGTGGCACCGCCGTCGGCACCGGGCTGAACGCACCCATCGGCTTCGCGGAGAAAGTTGCCGAGGAAATTGCGGCCATTACAGGCCTGCCCTTCGTCACCGCACCGAACAAGTTCGAGGCACTCGCCGCGCATGATGCAATGGTCTTCTCGCACGGCGCGATCGCCGCTGCGGCTGCGGCACTCTTCAAGATCGCCAACGATATCCGCTTCCTTGGTTCCGGCCCGCGCGCAGGTCTTGGCGAACTGTCGCTGCCGGAGAACGAACCGGGTTCATCGATTATGCCGGGCAAGGTCAACCCCACCCAGTCCGAAGCGCTGACGCAGGTTTGTGCTCACGTCTTCGGAAACCAGGCTGCCATTACCTTTGCTGGATCGCAGGGCCATTTCGAGCTCAACGTCTATAATCCGATGATGGCCTACAACTTCCTGCAGTCCGTTCAGCTCCTGGGCGATGCAGCGGTGTCTTTCACCGACAATTGCGTTGTGGGCATCGAAGCGCGCGAAGACAACATTCGCAAGGGCGTGGAAAACTCGCTGATGCTGGTCACAGCACTCAACACCAAACTCGGCTACGACGCGTGCGCCAAGATCGCCAAGACTGCTCACAAGAACGGCACGACGTTGCGTGAAGAGGCTGTCGGCGGTGGATATCTTACGAACGAGGAGTTCGATCAGTATGTTCGTCCCGAGAACATGATCGGCCCCAAATAACGACTATGGTCAGACAACGGGCATGTCCCGTTGTCTGACCTACTCGTGCTGTCTACTGCCCAACGAAATGCCTGTTTACAGACAATAATTTTCGTAGATAAAATCTTGGTGAGCTTATAAAGCAATACTATGTTCTCCAGCGACTCCCGCAAGAGGCTGAACTTGAGAACGGGCCGGCCTGTCAATGCAGCATCAACGGTAAGTTTGGGAGAACTGTCGTTGAGGATGCGCCGGTTACAACAAGATTACATGGGGACGCCTGATGAGTACGGGATCGACACTGACCATGCCCGGCGCTGATGTTGCCAGTCAGATTCTTCTTGCCATGCGCAACATGGGCGTTGCACCAATTCCGCGTAACTACAACCTTTTCTACGAGGCGTTTATCGGCTCAAACCCTGCGCTTTCGAAAGAACTGCTTCGATTTGGCAGTACGGTAACTCAGGAAGAGCTGGATGAACTTGGTGCTCGCTTTTTCAACCAAGGCCACAGCAGGATTATCGAGAACGTCCACGAGAGGCTTCATCTAGAACTGGAAGCTTTGCTGACGGTCCTGAAACAGGAACAATCGAGCCTGGAAAAATATAACCGTGTTCTGGACGAAACCCGTGAACGCATCTCGGTAAAAAGCGCGACGAGCACCTCTATCGTCAGCGCAGCGATATCCATTCTTGCAGAAGCCACGGGCAACAAGATTTCCCAAGGAGAGACACGTTCCAAGGACTTGAATCGGCATGCTGAAGAGATGCAGCAGGTCCGTCTCGAACTGGACGAATACAAGCGCATCGCCAATACAGATTCTCTGACCCGCCTCTCCAATCGCAGAGCCTTCGATGAGAAGCTTGCGGGTGTGTATGATACGAGCATCGGTCTTCACCTTTCCTCCCTTGTGCTGCTGGACGTGGACAACTTCAAGCGCATCAACGACACCTATGGTCATCCCGTCGGCGATAAAATCCTCGCAAGCGTCGCCTCCGTCATTCGCAAGTCCGTTCGAAGCGAACTCTTCGTTGCACGCACAGGCGGCGAGGAATTTGCGATCATAGCTGAGAAGATGAATGCCGATGAAGTCAGGGAAATGTGCGAGCGTATCCGAGTGGCGCTTGAAAAAACCCCGTTCAGAAACTCGAAGACTGGTATCGATTACGGTCAGATCACTATTTCAATCGGCTATGCAATAGCAACACAGGCCCAAAACCCGGTCGATCTTTACACGAATTCCGATGTTGCGCTTTATAATGCGAAAAGCAGCGGCCGCAACCGCACGATCCTGTTCGAAGAAGGCATGCAGAAGAATTACACCGGTAAAGGCTGGCTGATCTACCGGACCTGATCTGCGTGATCCGGACGTCCTACCACATTGTTTTTGCAGCCCTTTCCGGCCATTCCTTATCGTAGCTGTCCTGATCGAAATCCGTCTTGGCTGCCTTGAGCAATGCACCTGGCGTCGGAAGCGACGCCGGATCGATGAAGTTTTGCGGATGCCAGAGCTCTGAACGGATCAGGGCGCGGGCGCATTGAAAGTAGACTTCATTGATCGTCACCACCGTAACGGTGCGTGGATGTTTTCCATCCATCGTAAAGCTTTCGAGGAGAGCGGGCTCTGCCGAGACAACGGCGCTTCCATTGATGCGCATGGTCGTGGTGGAACCAGGCACGAGGAACATCAGCGCAACTCTCGGGTCACGTACGATATTCATCAGCGAATCCACTCGATTATTGCCCCGCCAGTCCGGAAGTAGAACGGTCTTGTCATCCTGAACCCGAACGACGCCACCCTTGTCTCCACGTGGGGAGCAGTCCATTCCCTCCGGTCCAACCGTCGCAAGCGCCAAAAACGGCGCTGCTTCGATCATCTGGCGATATTCGGGGGTGAGATGCGACGTCACCTTGATCAAAGATGCCTCGGAACAGCCGTCATAGATGGCCTTCAGTTCCTCGACCGAGCGAATAACTCCCATTTTTTCTTACTCCTTTTCAGAGCGCTCTGCGATCTCTCGCGGCGCTCCCCATCCTGCTGTGTTCGATAGCATGTCGGCGTCTGAACTGCGGCAAACTTTCGCGACGACCATGTTAAGCAACGCCATTTTTCGACTGAAGTCAGCCATTTTGCTCTGCTTCTTCGCGCGCTTCACGTTCAGCGCGCTCACGCGCCGTCCTTGCCGCTACGAGATCGGCAGGTGACGCATTGCCGCGCACGAGCGAGCGACCCGCGTAAATGCCGCCGACAACTTCCATGGCGAAACGCTCCGCGTCGACATCGCGAAACTCTTCGACCAGACTTTCCGCAATCTCCTGCCTCTCGCCGACGGAGGCCAAAACCTTCTCACTGAAATCGAGTGCCGATTCGTAGGTCTCGCGGATTTGATAATCGACGCCTGCTTTGACGAGGTCGATGGCATGACCGCGATCGAAAGCGCGCGCCAGCACCGGCACCAGCGGAAACTCATGCTTGACGATCTCCGCGATACGAACCGCCGCCTCTTTGTCATCGACGCAGATCAAAACGGCACGCGCCGTCGCTGCTCCTGCTGCATGGAGGATTTCCGAGCGCGCACCATCGCCATAATAGACTTTGAAACCAAAATCAGCCGCATCGCGGACGAAGTCCGCATCCTTGTCGATCAACGACAACATGTAGCCACGTGCCAAAAGCGGCTGGCTGACGATCTGGCCAAACCGGCCGAAGCCGATGATGAGAATACTGCCTTCGACATTTTCAGGAAGCTCAAGGCCGTCCGTATTGGGCTTTGCAGCCGGCATGACACGATCGTGGACGATCACCATCAACGGCGTCAGTATCATCGAAATGATGATCATCGCAGTTAGCACCGCGTTTGCTTCTGCGTTCAGAATACCGGCTGTCGCTGCGGCGGAATAAAGAACGAACGCAAATTCACCGCCCTGCGCCATCAGCGCTGCACGCTCGATGGCTTCACGCCGGCAGGTGCCCACAACCCTCGCGACGCTGTAAATCAACAGAGCTTTGACGAGCATGTACGCGAAGACGCCAACGACAACGATCTTCCAGTTCGTCGCAATGACCGAAAGATCGATCGCCATGCCCACACCGAGAAAGAACAGGCCAAGCAGAATGCCACGGAATGGCTCGATATCGGCTTCCAACTGGTGACGGAAAGCCGATTCCGAGAGAAGAACGCCAGCAAGAAACGCTCCCATCGCCATGGAAAGCCCGCTGACCTGCATGAGAAGCGCTGATCCAAGCACGACGAGCAGCGCCGCAGCCGTCATTACCTCACGCGCACCGGAAGCGGCCAATAGACGAAAAAGAGGATTGAGCAGATAGCGTCCGGCGAAAACCAGAGCAACGGTCGCAGCTAGCGCGATGCCGAAAGACAGGAGCCGCTCACTCATCGCGACTTCTTCGCCGCCTGAGCCCAGAAACGTCACGAGAACCAATAGCGGCACGATTGCCAGATCCTCGAAGAGCAAAATGGCGATGATCCGTTGCCCCTTCAGCGTGGAAAGGCTGCCGCGCTCCTGCAGCATCTGCATGACGATGGCCGTCGATGTGAGTACAAATCCAGTTCCCGCTACAAAGGAGAAAATGACCGGATATCCGAAAACCACGCCGATCATCGTCAGACCGCCGATACAGATTATGACCTGAAGGGCGCCTAGACCAAAAATGTCTTTTCGCATGGACCACAGCCTTGATGGCTGCATCTCGAGACCGATGATGAAGAGGAACATGACCACGCCGAGTTCGGCGATATGTATGATGGCCTGCGGATCGGAAAATGCGCCTAGTCCGAAAGGACCGATAACGAGGCCCGCTGCGAGATACCCAAGAACCGAGCCGAGACCGATGCGCTTGAAAATGGGGGCCGCCACCACACCGGCGGCGAGCAGGACGACCACTTGGGCCAGATCATTCGCATTTCCCTCGACGGCCAAGTGTCACCTCTAAGTTGAAATCATATGCAACTTCCCTAACGGAACCGCGGCTCCCTGCTCAAGCCCTTTTCCGCCAGTTCCTGTTCGTAAGCCTGGAACAGTGCGTCTCCTTTTTCGCCCAACTCCTGGAGATAGCGCCAGGTAAAAATGCCGCTGTCATGCCCGTCATCGAATGCGATGCGCACGGCATAGTTGCCCGTAGCGACCACGTTGCGGATCGCGACATCGCGCTTGCCCGGCACCGTGACTTTCTGCCGGGGACCATGTCCCTGAACTTCCGCCGAAGGGGATAGAACGCGCAGCATCTCGGCGGGGAGCGTGTTAGAGACACCATTATCGAACACCACAGTCAGGTGTTTGCGATCTTTGGAAACCCGCAATTCGGTGGGCCATGCTTGATTGTCGCTGCTGCTCATGATTTCTGATCGTTCTATCGAGGTGTGAAGATTTGACGCCCGGCACGTTAACCGACCGTTGGTTCGTCATAGCAGCCTGTGGCAACAATGGCTATCGCGCGAGGCCATCGGTTTGAAGTGCAGGTCCACGCGATCTTGCTTGCAGGCCTATAGTTCGAGAAGATTGCAAAACCTACTCACACTCCTGCTCACAATGTGCCACAATTTTTTACGGCCATGGTGGGGCCAAGATAGGCATTGGAATGGAACTGCTGCTGTTACAAGCGCTGCCCTTGGACGGGACAACGTGGACCAAGCAAATGGACCTACTCCCCGGAGCGACCCATGCTCCAACGCTATATGACTTTGGAGACAATATCGGATCATGGGCAGAAAACGCACTGTCGCTCACAACGGCCAAACGGCTCGTCGTTGTTGGTTGCTCAGTCGTTGGATCATGTGCACTTTAGGTTACCGCTTTGGCGCCTGAGCGGGTCCGAGCCCTTATCCTCATAGGAACCAAGGCGTGGCGAAGGCGAGACCTTGCCTATCATTCTTCCGTTCTCAAGATGCTGAACGAGGAAGGGCTGGAATTCGCATGGCAGAAATCCTGGAGTCCTTTGCTTTCCCGCGTAGCTTCGCCGGAGACGATCGAGAGGACACTGCACCAGGGATTGAGATCAGCCAGAAGCAAGCTATCATGGCTCGAAATGGTCTTGTGTATGTAGCACCCGAGTGCGGGCATTATGTGCCGATCGAGCAGCCGGAAGTGCTCAACTCCATTTTCTGCCGGACCCTTGAGACAGCTTGACGAATCGAGGGTCACTGGACATCTTGATCTCGGCGTGGCCTGCGCCCAACCTCTCAGACCTTCCCCAGCATGGTCTTCAACCGAGGCAGAGGGACTTTCGTCTCGGGTCGCTCATCTTGGTCCGATCGTGCCGGATGGTTGCTGGGGAACCCTGTCCGGGACGTGAAAGGCTAGATCATGACCCAGAATGGAAATCTCAAACGCCGCGTGCGTGCCCGTGCCGCCAAAACCGGCGAATCCTACACTGCCGCACTTCATAATATCCGCCAGCAGCCAGACCGTTCCGCACTCCGGTCGTTGCGGTTGGCTGTGGCTCAAACGTCTCTCTTTGACGATCCTCGCGATGTTTCGGTACTTCGCGCCAGTGGAGCGGAAATGCGTCGCCTCATGCGTGATGCCCATCAAGCAAGGTCTCGCCTGCTCCATTTTCCGGAGGGCACTACCTGCTGGCCCGGCAAGCGCATCATGTCCGAAACGGGGCCGCGCTCCATCGGGCCTTCCGATTGGACACGCTTCCAATGGGACGTGCTGCGCGAGGAACTGGAGGAAACCAGGAGACTGGCCGGCGCACTCAAGCTTTGGATCGTGTTCGGGTCTGTTCATCGCCTGACTTCGCCGCACCGACCACACAACAGCCTATATGTCCTTTCCGATCGTGGAGAGTTGGTGACGCGCTATGACGAGCGCCTTCTCTCGAACACGAAAATCTCCTTCATGTATTCACCCGGCAGGAACCCCGTGACGTTTGAGGTCGATGGCGTGCGCATCGGGTGCGCGCTGGGCATGGAGGTGCACTACCCGGAAATCTTCGTTGAGTACGAAACGCTTGGGGTCGACTGTGTCCTGTTCTCCACCGCAGGAGGAGCACCGTCGGGAGCTCCCGCCTTCGCGGCAGAGGCGCTCGGCCATGCTGCGAGCAACAGCTACTGGATCAGCTTCTCTACGCTCGCGCCTCAGAGTCCCGGGGCTCCCTCCGGTATCGCTTCGCCGGACGGGCAATGGGCGGTTCAATGCCCCATGGATGGTCAACCTGCCATTGCGGTCGCGGAAATCCAGACGAACCCTGAAGGTCTTGCGCGGTCATGGCGGAGACAGGTTCGCAACAATCTCTACGGGCCGCACCAGATTGAAGGTGATCTAAGGAGCGATGAGCGAAGCTTGTTTTGATTTAACCTGAGATCGGGGCCGGTCACCGGCCCCGCAATCCAAGCCGCAGCACTATCGAGGCCAGAAGGTTTTTTTTGAGGTACTTCCATCACCTCAGTAGCGCCCAATCTTTGTAGGCTTGATTGACTGCAAAGAGCGACGCCAACCTAATTTTGGGTAGCGTCGATTGCTCGAAAAGCTCGGCGTAGCGACGCCGATCGCTGGGAGTAGTGATGACGATGTCGCGGATCATGTTCCATTTGACGCTATCGCGGCCGCCTTCCAGCGCGCCCTGCCGATCAGCCTCGAAGAGAGACCGGCGAACATACCGCGTAAGGCTAACCAGCGTCGAAACCTCGAGAACGGTCAGGCCGGTCGCACGCGCGAAGCGCTGCGGCGTGAGCTTGGGGTAGTTGCCACCCATGACCCATTGATCTCCCAGGATGGCTTTATCATGAAGATAACGAAACTAATCAAACGGACGTTGCATCCAGTCCGTATTTGGAAGATGATAATACTGATTGAGATGGAACGCGGGAAGACCACATTGACGCGAGATCGCATCTGCAAGCGTGGATTTTCCGCTGTTTGAAGGACCAAGGATACAAATGCGGTCGCCAAGCTATGAAAGCTGCATTGGAGGTCTCTAATGTGAATGAAATGCTTTGCCCTGATCGATAGCGATGGATTGTGACACAAGAATAGCCACTCGAAACGCAAATACGGAGTTTCGACTTGACGTTAGCCAGTCGCATCCCCAGACTCTGGACATGAACAGCGTCACCGGTTTTCCCACAACGGCAAGTCCGCTCTCTGAAGTCAGGGCTCCCATGATCGACCCCTTCGGCCGGGCCGTAACGTACCTGCGTGTTTCGGTCACGGACCGGTGTGATTTCCGCTGTACCTATTGCATGTCGGAGCACATGACCTTCCTGCCGAAGAAGGATCTGCTGACGCTCGAAGAACTCGACCGGCTCTGTTCCGCCTTCATCGCCAAGGGCGTGCGCAAGCTGCGCCTGACAGGCGGTGAACCCCTAGTGCGCAAGAACATCATGCATCTCATCCGCAATCTCGGTCGCCATCTTGAAACCGGCCGACTGGAAGAGCTGACGCTGACCAGCAATGGCTCGCAACTTGGTGCCCATGCCGCCGAGCTTTATGATTGCGGCGTGCGCCGGATCAACGTGTCGCTGGATACGCTCGATGCGGAGAAGTTCCGACAGATCACCCGTTGGGGTGATCTCTCCAAGGTGATGGCCGGCATTGACGCGGCTCTCGCGTCAGGCATCAAGATCAAGCTCAATGCAGTGGCGCTGAAAGACTTCAACGAGCACGAAATTCCCGAACTCATGCGTTTTGCCCACGCGCGTGGCATGGATCTCACGGTCATTGAAACCATGCCGATGGGCGAGATCGAAGAAGACCGCACGGATCGTTACCTGCCGCTTTCGCAAGTTCGCGCATCGCTCGAAGAACGGTTCACACTTACCGATATTCCTTACAAGACCGGCGGCCCAGCCCGTTATGTCGAGGTCAGGGAAACCGGTGGACGTCTTGGCTTCATCACGCCGATGACACACAATTTCTGCGAGAGCTGCAATCGAGTGCGCATTACCTGCACCGGCACACTCTATATGTGCCTTGGCCAAGACGATGCGGCGGATCTGAGAGCGCCGCTACGCGCCTCAGATGGCGACGTGCTTTTGTCACAGGCAATCGACGACGCCATTCTCCGTAAACCCAAGGGCCACGACTTCATCATCGACCGGGATCGCAAGCGTCCCGCTGTCGCTCGCCACATGAGCGTTACCGGCGGCTGATGTCTCCACTCTAGCGTCGGGCCCAGAATCGGAACCGATCTTGGCACAGCATGACGCGAGGAGCCGCCGAAGAACGATGATCCTTCGTGCGTCCAAGAGCGCAAAATGAAGTGCTCGCTTATTATTTGATACCCTTACATTAAATGGATTGAATTCGACCGCCCGCCATGTCACGACTCTGAAACTGGAGGAGTGAACGGACTCGCGCTGCTGCTGCGGAAGAAAGCATCGCAACGTCGTTCTTGGGATCACATCATGGCATTGACGGACAATACGCGCGGAGCGCTGCTCATGGCTCTGGCGATGGCAAGCTTCACGATCAACGACGCTTTCACCAAGTCCGTCACGCCCTACATCAATACCGGACAGATCCTCTTCGTTCGTGGCGTGATGACCTGCGTGCTAGTATACGTAATCGCGCGCCACATGGGGGCGCTGCGCCCTCTGAAAACCATGCTACGGCCCATCATTCTGCTGCGTTGTCTTTGCGAGGTTGCGGCCTCCATTCTTTATCTCAAGGCACTCAGCTTGATGGAGTTTGCCAATGTGGCGGCTATCATGCAGTCGCTTCCTCTCGCTGTGACGCTTGGTGCAGCGCTTTTCTTGAAAGAGCCTGTGGGCTGGCGGCGCTGGACCGCCATCCTCGTCGGCTTCCTTGGTGTTCTGGTTATTCTGAGGCCTGGTCCAGAGGGCTTCACCTCGGGCGCACTGCTTGTGGTGGCTGCGATGTTCGTGACCGCCGGACGCGACCTTTTGACCCGGCGCATGTATACCGATGTTCCATCCATGGCCGTGACGATGACGACGACTGTCGTGAACACGTTATTTGGGGCCGCACTGATCATGCCCTTCGGTGGATGGCAGCCGATGAACGCCTACGTCTGGTCGCACCTTATCGCAGCCGCTTTTCTGGTCGTCATCGGTTATCAGGCGGTGATTACTGCAATGCGCAGCGGCGATATCTCGTTCGTTGCACCTTTCCGTTACACCAGCATGATCTGGGCCTTCTCCATCGGTCTTTTCTTCTTCGGTGAGCATCTGGACGTCTGGACGCTGTCCGGCACAGCCATCATCGTCGCCTCCGGGCTCTACACATTTTACCGTGAAAGCAGGCGTCACCGTGAGCCGATCGCCAAGCAGGCTGTGGGTATCGAATGAACAAGGCGCGCTTCCTCGATCGTTCGACCCCACCGCATGTGATCACGCTCGTCCTCGTGGCGGGTGTCGCAGCGCTCAGCATGAATGTCTTCCTGCCGTCGCTTGCGGCAATGTCGAACTATTTCGGCACCGACTACACCGTGATGCAATTCGCCGTCTCAGGCTATCTTGCCGCAACGGCAGTGCTCCAGCTTGTGATCGGACCGCTTTCCGATCTCTTCGGGCGCAGGCCCGTGATGCTCGTCAGTATCCTGCTGATGATTGTTGCCACACTCATCTGTACCTTTGCGCCGAATATCACCGTCTTCATGATCGGCCGCGTTCTGCAGGCGGCGATCGCGTCGGGCTTCGTGCTGGCGAGGGCCATCGTCCGCGACATGGTACCGGCCGAGCAGGCCGCCTCGATGATCGGTTATGTCACAATGGGAATGTCGGTGGTTCCGATGGTCGGGCCCACCGTCGGCGGCTTTCTCAATGATCTCGCTGGCTGGCAAGCAAGCTTCGCCTTTGTCGGCCTCTCCGCCGTTGCGGTTCTGCTGCTCGTCTTTTTCGACATGGGCGAAACCAACCGGCAGAAGTCAGCAAGTTTCGCAGCGCAGTTCAAAGCATGGCCGCAACTTCTTCGCTCCACTCGTTTCTGGGGTTATGCGCTAACCTGCACGCTCTCCTCCGGCCTGTTCTTCTCGTTCCTCGGTGGCGCACCTTTTGTCGGCAGCGTGCTCTACGGGCTGACGCCTGCGGTGCTGGGCATGCAGTTCTTCTTCATGGCGACAGGATACATGCTGGGCAACTTCGTCTCCGGCCGCTATGCCAGCCGAATCGGTATCCCAGTGATGATGCTGACCGGCAATGTGATAGCGCTTGGCGGCATCGCCATCGCATATCTTCTGCTTCATCTTGAGCTCGACAGTCACTATGAGTTCTTCATTCCGCTGGCCCTGATCGGCGTCGGTAACGGCGTGACACTGCCCAGCGCCAATGCAGGCATGGTGAGTGTCCAACCTCATCTGGCAGGCTCCGCCTCCGGGCTTGGCGGAGCGCTGACAATTGGTGGTGGAGCAATGCTGTCGGTTATCGCCTCTTCCCTCCTATCGGAAGAAGCCGGTACGACACATCTCCTCCTCGTCATGCTGGTGAATGGCGTGCTTGCCGTTGCGACGAGCGCTTATGCGGGCAGACAGGAACGTCGCCACACACAGCATATTCCGAGAGGTGAGGCATGACGAGCACGGTGCGCGCTTTCCCCGGCCTCATACTGGCGGGCGGTCTCTCCCGGCGTATGGGCTCCAACAAGGCTCTCTGCCCCCTAGGCGAACAACAACTTCTGCACCACGTCATCGACAAGTTTGCGCCGCAGGTTTCGACACTGGCGCTTAACGCCGTCGGCGAATGGGGAAAAGGCTTTGACCTGCCTCTCGTGCCCGACACAAAGATCGGTCACGCAGGCCCCCTCGCCGGTATTCTCGCTGGCTTGGAGCATTTTAGAGATCACCCTTCCAGCGCAAGCCACATCTTGACGGTGCCTTCAGATAGCCCGTTTTTTCCAGATGATCTTGCTTCGAAGCTCTTGGATCATTTACCTGACGAGAACTCCATTGTCATCGCGGCCTCCAAAGGACAGGTCCATCCGGTCTTTGCTCTCTGGCCCCTTGCTCTTGTGGAGGATCTGGAACAATGGCTCGCAAACGACAATAACCGGCGCATCCGAAGCTTCCTGGCGCGCCACCCCACGATAGGCGTTTCTTTCCCGCCAGTCGAAAGCGCCACGAGTTCCATCGATCCGTTCTTCAACGTCAATACGCCCGAAGAACTGGCGCAGGCTGAGACTTTCCTTCGGAGCCTGTCTGCATGACGCGTCAAAAAGTATTCGGTATTTCCGGTTGGAAGAACTCTGGTAAGACAGGGCTCGCCGTTCGCATCGTCTCTGAGCTGACTGCGCGCGGCTACCGGGTCTCCACTATCAAACACGCACACCATGATTTCGATATCGACAAGGTGGGCGCGGATAGCTGGCGGCATCGGCAGGCTGGCGCACATGAGGTGACGATCGTTTCCGGCACCCGATTTGCCATCATGCATGAGCTTCGCGGCGCGCCTGAACCTTCCTTCGAAGAAATTCTGTCCCGGATTGCACCCTGCGATCTGGTTTTGATCGAAGGGTACAAATACGAGCCCGTACCCAAAATCGAGGCCCGCCGAACAGACGCGGCAAAAACAGAACCGCTGGCGCCGCACGATCCGCATATCATTGCAATCGCTGCCGACCACTTGATCCCGCAGAGCACACTTCCGGTCTTCGACCTCGATGACACTGTCCGGATCGCCGACTTCATCGAGGCAACCGTCGGACTTGAGCGTCCATCGACATGAAGAAACCGGCGAAATAAAAACCTGACCGAAATGAAAAAGCCGGGCCTCACGACCCGGCTTTTCCTGTTACCTTGATACGCACATTACACTATTCAAGGAAAGAGGACGGGTTCACCGGCGTTGCATCCTTGCGGACTTCGAAGTGAACCTGTGGACGCTTGGCGCTGCCAGTCATGCCCGACGTCGCGATGGTCTGGCCACGCTGGACCTTCTGGCCGCGCTGAACGTCGAGGTTTGCGGCGTTGCCGTACACCGTCACCTTGCCGTCGTCGTGACGAACCAGAACCGTGTTGCCGAGCTGCTTCAGTCCGTTGCCGGCATAGATGACTACACCGTTTTCGGCAGCCTTGATCGGCGTACCTTCAGGCACGGAAATGTTGATGCCGTCATTACGATTGCCATCGACATTTTCGCCGAAGCCGGAGATGACGGCACCGCGAACCGGCCAGCGGTACTTGCCAATGCCTGTAGACTCCGGTGCAATCGAAGCGACGTCGGACTTCTTCTCGACATCGCTGACACTTGCTTCGGCAGCCGGCGCCTTTGGCGCTTCCGTCTTGGCAACTGGCGTTTCGACAGCCTTTGCAGCCGCTGCAGGCGCAGTTTCATGTGGTTTGACCGAAGCAGTCTTGATGCCGTCAGTTCCGGCAGATGGAATGGTCAGTGTCTGGCCAATTCGGATATTGCCGTCCGCCATGTTGTTGGCAGCCTTCAGATCGGCAACGGAGACGCCGTTTTCGCGGGCAATCTTGGCAATGCTGTCGCCCGGCTTGACCTTATAGCCACCGGTTGGCGGCAGTCCCTTGCCGCCTGGAGGTGTCAGCTTGCCGCTTTCAGCCGAAGCCTTGTCGCGCGCCGCCGTCTGCGCCGGCAGAACCGCAACATTCTGCTCAGGACCACGAGCCGGAGCCGGTGCGTTGTTCTTGCTCAGATCAATGTTGTCGGACGCAGCGCGCGCAGCGTTGCGTGGCTGACCGAAGCGTGGAATGACAATCGACTGACCGGGACGTGCGGCCGATGCCGTCTTAAGACCGTTTGCGTCGAGTAGCGCCTTTTCCGGAACGCCATAGCGTCTGGAAAGCGTGGCGATGGTTTCACCCGAGTTGAGCGTGACGGAAGATGCTCCCTCGGTATGCCAGCCGTTGCTATCGCGCTTGACGGTTCCTGTTGAAAGCGTGTCGGCGCCATTATTGGCCGGTACGCGTGCCGATGCCATGGATGGCGCACGGTTTGCGGTTGCAGACGGCAATGGCTGCGCCATGGCTTCGGTTCTCGTAGCCGGATCACGGCCTGCTGCTGAAGATGGGGCTGAAAGCTCAGCGCGCTGAACCGGCGCGGCGGACGATGCTGCGCGGGCCACCGATGGCTGAACCGAACCGTAACCGCCATTGGCAGCCGGATAGGGCTGGTTTGTGGCTGCGTTCTGGCTCCCATAACCGCCCTGCGGTGCGGTTGCATAACCGCCGCCATTCATATCCCCCTGTGGAACGGGGGCTTGGCCATAGGCACCGGCACCGTTTCGCTGGGGAATGGACGCGGTCGTCATCTGGTCCGTATTGTTGCTGGAAAAGAGTCCGGAGAAGCGTGTCGCATCCGAGCTGCAACCCGTTGCGACGCTTGCCAGCAATGCCGCTGCGAACATCTTTGCGATTGATTTTCCGATTTTAGGCGAATGACTCATACGCATGACTCGATCTACACTGACGCAAACGCCGCATCGGAATCGATCCGGCTCAACAAACTCTGCAAGGCCCCTCTTCCGAAACGGAAAAACCATGCGTCGATGGAGATGATTAAAGCGCGTTAGTGTTACCACGCCGTTAAAACGTTAAGCACTTCGCATATTTTTTGACACTTCGATAACCATGACGGAATGGGCGCATCAAAAACACGGCCTTGCTTCCGCCAATGATACCGGTAACGACAAGGCGGGTTCCTCCACCCATCGCCAGTTGACGACGGGCCATCGTCCACCCCAAATCCCCGCAGCGCGGTTGAAGGAGGAGCACTCATGATCGACAAGCTGGAATTTTTCATCGCGCTTGCCCGAGCCGGGCACTTCGGACGGGCCGCGGAAGAATGCGGGATTTCGCAGCCGACGCTTTCAGCAGCGATCCGACAGCTTGAGGATCATCTTGGCGTCGTTCTCGTCGTACGCGGGTCGCGCTACCAAGGCCTGACACCGGAGGGCCAGCGCGTTCTCGAGTGGGCGCGAAGGATCGTTGGCGATACACGCACCATGCGTGAAGAAATGCGCGCAGCAAGAAAAGGTCTTGCTGGACATATTAGAATTGCCGTCATCCCTACTGCGCTGGCCATGGTCCCGAGGTTGACGGAACCTTTTCAAGCGCGGCATCCCGACGTTACCTTCTCGGTAACCTCCCGTACCTCCTTGCAGGTTCTCAGCCAGCTTGAAAATCTCGATATAGATGCGGGAATCACCTATCTCGATAATGAGCCACTCGGTCGCGTGACGACGGTTCCTCTCTATTCAGAACGCTATCACCTGATCACCGCTGCTGGCACACCCTTGGCGGATCGCGAAGTCGTGACCTGGAAAGAGGTATCGGACCTTCGGCTTTGCCTATTGACCTCGGACATGCAGAACCGCCGCATTATCAATCAACACATGGCGGAAGCCGGCGCTCCGGTGAAGCCAACGCTCGAATCCAATTCAATGATCGTTCTCTTTTCTCACATACGAACAGGCAAATGGGCCTCGATCATGCCACGTAACGTAGCGGAATCATTTGGCTTTCCTGAACAAATCAGAATGATTCCGATTTCCGAGCCGGATGCCGAGCATCTTGTGGGCCTGGTTGCGACCCATCGGGAACCGCACACCCCCCTTGTCTCAGCGCTCCTGCACGAAGCAAGGTCGCGCGCTGCGGCATCCGCCTTTGATAGAAATTTTCTATCGATCGACGCGAAGGCGTTATTGACCTGATCCAGTCAATTTCGTCATCTTTGACGAGAGCCAATTTAACGGCTTGCGCATTTGCTTTCGGTCGTCGTTTACCGAAAGCGTGGGTTGGCAGAGTTTGAGGTTTCGCCAATCTTGCGTCGGTTTGGGAGGACTGACCATGAACATTCGAGCGGTTGCCGCTACTGAGGCAAGCCGGATATCAGAGATCATCGATCACTGTTGTCACTTGGAAGGGCCCATGCTGCCTATCCTGCATCTTGTGCAGGCGGAGTTCGGCTATATTCCAGAAAGCGCCAAGCAGTTGATCGCTTCCGCGCTGAACTTGTCGCGCGCCGAGGTCCATGGCGTCGTTACCTTCTACCACGATTTCCGCGATCAACCGGCAGGACGTCACAGCTTGAAGCTCTGTCGCGCCGAAGCCTGTCAGTCCATGGGCGGCGATCGGCTAGCCGAACGGGCGAAGGCAAAGCTCGGCCTCGACTGGCATGAGACTGCACCTGACGGCTCGGTCACGCTGGAACCGGTCTTCTGTTTAGGGCTCTGCGCCTCTGCTCCCGCAGCCATGCTGGATGGAGAACTTCATGGGCGATTGGACGAACACTGTCTGGACGACATCGTGGCGGAGGTGAGCAAATGACCATCACCGTTTTCGTTCCCCGCGATGCAGCGGCTCTCGCCGTCGGCGCCGACAAGGTCGCAGCAGCCATCGAGCGTGAAGCAGCCTCCCGTGGCACTTCGATCCGCGTCGTGCGTAATGGCTCACGCGGCATGCTCTGGCTGGAAGTACTTGTCGAGGTGGAGACCGACCAGGGCCGCGTGGCCTATGGGCCAATCAAGGCATCCGACGTTCCTTCTCTGTTCGAAGCGGGCTTCCTGGCGGGAGGTGCGCATGCACTTTGCCACGGCCTCACAGAAGAAATGCCCTTTCTGAAAAGCCAGACGAGGCTGACCTTCGCCCGTTGCGGCATCACCGATCCTTTGTCTCTGGATGATTATCGCCAGCATGGCGGCCTTCAGGGACTGGAAAAGGCCGTTGCGATGGCGCCTGCGGATATCGTCCGGCAGGTCACTGACAGCGGTTTGCGCGGACGCGGTGGCGCTGGCTTTCCGACAGGCATCAAATGGAAAACGGTCGCGGACGCCGCCGCCGATCAAAAGTACATCGTCTGCAACGCGGATGAGGGCGATAGCGGCACCTTCGCCGACCGGATGATTATGGAAGGCGATCCCTTCGTTCTCATCGAGGGCATGGTGATCGCCGGTATCGCGGTGGGTGCCACCAAAGGCTATATCTACACGCGCTCGGAATATCCGCATGGAATCGCTGTCATGGAAGAGGCGATCCGCATCGCCCGTAATGCCGGTATTCTCGGCGCTTGCGTGATGGGCTCGACCTATGCGTTCGACCTTGAAGTTCGCATGGGTGCGGGTGCATATGTCTGCGGCGAGGAAACCTCGCTTCTGAACAGTCTGGAAGGAAAGCGCGGCATCGTCCGTGCCAAGCCGCCGCTGCCTGCGCTTCAAGGACTGTTCGGCAAACCCACCGTCGTCAACAACGTTATGTCGCTGGCGTCCATTCCGGTGATCATGGATCGCGGTGCACAGTTTTATCGCGATTACGGCGTTGGCCGGTCTCATGGCACAATCCCGATCCAGCTTGCCGGAAACCTGAAACATGGCGGCCTCTACGAAACCGCCTTTGGCATGACGCTCGGCCAGCTCGTCAACGATATCGGTGGCGGAACTCTCTCCGGTCGTCCGGTCAAGGCAGTCCAGGTGGGCGGCCCGCTCGGGGCTTATTTTCCGCCATCGCTTTTCGACACCGTCTTTGACTATGAGGCCTTCACCGCCGCTGGCGGCCTGATCGGGCACGCGGGGATCGTCGTTTTCGACGAAAGTGTCGACATGCTCAACCAGGCGCGGTTCGCGATGGAATTCTGCGCGGTCGAGAGTTGCGGGAAATGCACGCCTTGTCGCATAGGCTCGACACGCGGTGTCGAAACTGCCGATAAGATCGCGCAAGGGATCGAGCCCGAAAAGAACCGCCAAATTTTAGCGGATCTCTGCAACACTATGAAGTTCGGCTCGCTTTGTGCGCTGGGCGGCTTCACCCCATATCCGGTGATGAGTGCGATGACGCACTTCCCGGAGGATTTCGCACCCACCCCACTTGTTGAAGCGGCGGAGTGATACAATGACCCTCGTTCCAGAAATCGACTATGGCACACCGGCTTCCAAATCCACCGAAATGGTGACGCTCACCATCGATGGCCGAGACATTACTGTGCCCGCTGGCACCTCCATCATGCGCGCTTCCATGGAAGCAGGCATTCAGGTGCCCAAACTCTGCGCCACAGATATGGTGGATGCTTTCGGCTCCTGCCGTCTCTGTCTGATCGAGGTGGAGGGCCGAAACGGCACCCCCGCCTCCTGCACCACGCCGGTTGCGCCAGGCCTCGTCGTCCACACCCAGACGGAGCGGCTGAAGCAGATCCGCAAGGGAGTGATGGAGCTTTACATCTCCGACCACCCGCTGGACTGCCTCACCTGCGCTGCCAATGGCGATTGCGAATTGCAGGATATGGCAGGCGCTGTCGGCCTTCGCGATGTGCGCTACGGCTATGAGGGCGACAACCACGTCAAGGCCCGTTCGACCGATGGAGCGATCAACGCGCAATGGATGCCGAAGGACGAGTCTAACCCCTACTTCACCTATGACCCGTCGAAATGTATCGTCTGCTCGCGTTGCGTTCGCGCCTGCGAAGACGTGCAGGGAACCTTCGCGCTGACCATCGAGGGCCGCGGCTTCGACAGCCGCGTTTCAGCCGGGGCGCATGAAGCCTTCCTCGATTCCGACTGTGTGTCGTGCGGTGCCTGCGTGCAGGCCTGTCCGACCGCGACACTGACCGAAAAGTCGGTGATCGCCATCGGTCAGCCGGAACATTCCGTGGTCACCACCTGCGCCTATTGCGGCGTCGGCTGCTCCTTCAAGGCGGAAATGCGCGGCGAAGAGCTGGTTCGCATGGTTCCATGGAAGGATGGCCAGGCAAACCGTGGCCATTCCTGCGTCAAGGGTCGATTTGCCTATGGTTATGCCAGCCACAAAGACCGCATCCTTAACCCTATGATCCGCGAGAAGATCTCCGATCCTTGGCGCGAAGTCACTTGGGAAGAGGCCTACGCGCATGTCGCATCCGAATTCCGTCGCATCCAGAACCGGTATGGCAAGGAATCGATCGGCGGCATCACCTCTTCTCGCTGCACCAATGAAGAAACCTATCTGGTTCAGAAGCTGATCCGCGCTGGCTTCGGCAACAACAACGTCGATACCTGTGCCCGCGTCTGCCATTCGCCAACCGGTTACGGCCTCGGTCAGGCCTTTGGCACCTCTGCCGGCACGCAGAATTTCGATAGCGTCGAGCATTCCGACGTGGTGCTGGTCATCGGCGCGAACCCCACGGATGGACACCCGGTCTTCGGCTCTCGGCTGAAGAAGCGGTTGCGCCAGGGCGCCAAGCTGATCGTCATCGATCCACGCCGCATCGACCTTGTGCGCACGCCGCATGTGGAAGCTGCCTTCCACCTTCCCCTCAAGCCCGGCACGAACGTTGCGGTGCTGACGTCGCTTGCGCATGTCATCATTACCGAAGGGCTTTTCGACGAATCCTTCATTCGCGAACGCTGCGACTGGTCTGAATTCGAGGACTGGGCAGCCTTTGTGTCGGAAGAGGAGCACAGCCCGGAAGAGACCGAAAAGTTCACCGGCGTTCCGGCGGCGGACCTGCGCGGCGCCGCACGGCTTTATGCGCGCGGCGGCAACGGCGCAATCTATTACGGCCTGGGCGTAACCGAGCACAGCCAAGGCTCCACCACTGTCATGGCGATTGCAAACCTTGCAATGGCGACCGGCAACATCGGTCGTCCGGGCGTTGGCGTGAACCCGCTACGCGGTCAAAACAACGTCCAAGGTTCGTGCGATATGGGCTCCTTCCCGCATGAGCTGCCGGGCTATCGGCACATTTCTGATGACGCGACGCGCGAAATCTTCGAGAAACTATGGGGTGTCACACTCAATAACGAACCCGGTCTGCGTATTCCAAACATGCTGGATGCCGCTGTCGAAGGCACCTTCAAGGGCCTCTATGTGCAGGGCGAAGACATCCTCCAGTCGGACCCGGATACCAAGCACGTATCCGCGGGACTGGCTGCCATGGAATGCGTTGTGGTGCATGATCTGTTCCTGAACGAAACCGCCAACTACGCGCATGTCTTCCTGCCGGGATCGACGTTCCTTGAAAAAGACGGCACCTTCACCAATGCCGAACGCCGCATCAACCGCGTGCGCAAGGTCATGAGCCCGAAGAACGGCTATTCGGACTGGGAAGTGACGCAGAAACTCGCGCAGGCGATGGGGCTGGACTGGAATTATACTCATCCGTCTCAGATCATGGATGAAATCGCGGCGACGACGCCAAGCTTTGCGAGCGTTTCCTACGATTATCTGGAGAAGCACGGCTCCGTTCAGTGGCCTTGCAACGAAAAATTCCCGCTCGGCTCGCCCATCATGCACATCGATGGCTTCGTGCGCGGTAAAGGCAAGTTCATCCGCACGGAATATGTGGCGACCGACGAGCGCACGGGGCCACGCTTCCCGCTGCTGCTGACAACGGGCCGCATCCTGTCGCAGTACAATGTCGGTGCGCAGACACGGCGGACCGAGAACGTCGTCTGGCACGAAGAAGACCGGCTGGAAATCCACCCGCATGATGCGGAGCAGCGCGGCATCAACGATGGTGACTGGATCAAGCTTGCAAGCCGGTCGGGCGATACGACGCTGCGCGCGCTGATCACCGATCGTGTGTCGCCGGGTGTGGTCTATACGACGTTCCATCACCCCGACACTCAGGCCAATGTCATCACCACCGACTTCTCCGACTGGGCAACCAACTGTCCGGAGTACAAGGTAACGGCGGTCCAGGTCTCGCCCTCTAACGGTCCGACGCAATGGCAGGAGGAATATGAAGAGCTGTCCCGCCAGTCCCGCCGTATCGTTGCGAAACTGGACGCTGCGGAGTAGGACGGGGGATGCAGCGAACCCCCAGCAGAACGATCGAAGAGTGGCGCTTCCGGCAGGGACGGATCGAGGCGGGTCACCGCATTGTTCCGGAAGAAGTGCCGATCGCTTTTTCCTACGGCGGCTCCACGCACGCCGTGATGATGGCAACGCCTGCGGATCTTGTCGACTTCGCATATGGCTTCTCGCTGGCCGAAGAGATCGTAACCTCGGCGCAGGATATTCTGGAGGTGGAGCTAGTCGAGGCTGGGCGCGGGATCGACGTGCAGATCACGTTGCGGGACGCGACTGCCGATGCGCTTGTAGCGCGCCGTAGGCGTATGGCTGGACCAGTCGGCTGTGGCTTGTGCGGCATTGAGTCGATCGACCAGGCAACCCGCTCTGTCAGAACGGTAAACGACCCAGCATCGCGCTGGCAGCCGCGACAGGTCAGCGAGGCCATCCGCATGCTGGCAGACGGGCAGAGCCTCAATCGCGAGACTCGCGCCGTTCACGGCGCGGGTTTTTACCGACCGGAAGGCGGCATTGTCGCCATTCGTGAGGATGTCGGGCGGCACAATGCTCTGGACAAGCTGTCCGGCGCGATCCTTCGATCGGGGCTGTCTCCACTCGAAGGTATTGTAGTGGTTACGAGTCGTCTTTCCGTGGAGATGGTTCAGAAAACGGCTCTCCTCGGCTGCCCTGTTCTGGTCGCGATTTCGGCGCCGACGGCGCTCGCCATTGAGACAGCAGACGGATCCGGGATCAGCCTCATCGGCATTGCACGCGCCGATGAATTTGAAGTGTTTACCAGACCCGATCGTCTGGCATCGGGGGAGACCAGTCATGTCGCTTAGTCACACAGATGAAAAACTCGTTCGCATGGCGAACCAGATTGCCACCTTCTTCCTCTCGCAGCCACAGGACGTGCAGGTGGACGGTGTCGCCACTCATATCAACAAATTCTGGGAGCCGCGCATGCGGCGGCGTTTCTTCGAGATGATCGATGGCAGCCACGAAGGATTTCTGCCGCTGGTTTTGACCGCAGCCAAACAGATCAAGCGTCCAGAAGATTCGACGTCGCAGGCAGTCGGACTTGGTTCAGATGCTGCAAGGGGCGCGCCGGGTGGAAAGGGAGTAGTGGCGGGAGAGTCGCTGTCGGAGCCCAGCATTCCACCAAGTGGAGCATGAGAGTGAAGGGCATCGTCACCGGGTCCACCTACTGTCACAATGCCGTTGAAAAACAAATGGAGACCACTGGCTCTCCGATTTCTCACAGATTTTCAATTCATTGATTGTCGCTCATTGCATTTGAGCGACCATCATTAGAGTAGTCCTGACATTCCAAGAGGGAGGTATTGTCGATGGCAGTTACAGGCGTAAGCGGAGGAGGCATGGCGGGGACCGGTCTTCTCGATCGAGAGCGAATCATCGCCAAACCCGGATTCAATCGTTGGCTGGTTCCGCCCGCCGCACTGGCCATTCACCTGTGCATCGGTATGGCCTACGGCTTCAGCGTATTCTGGCTCCCCTTGTCGAAGGCTCTTCCCGCCACAGATCCAAGCTGCTCGAGCTTGACGCTGATCGGTGCCCTCTTCACGACTGCCTGTAACTGGCGCGTGGCAGATCTTGGGTGGATTTACACTCTGTTCTTCGTTCTCTTGGGCTGCTCTGCGGCCATCTGGGGCGGTTGGCTGGAGCGTGTCGGCCCGCGCAAAGCCGGCTTCGTTTCCGCGTGCTGCTGGTGCGGCGGTATTCTCGTCGCGGCGATCGGTGTCATGACCCATCAGTTGTGGTTGATGTGGCTCGGTGCAGGTGTCATCGGTGGCGTGGGCCTCGGCCTTGGCTATATTTCGCCCGTATCGACGCTGATCAAGTGGTTCCCGGACAGGCGCGGCATGGCGACGGGCATGGCCATCATGGGATTTGGCGGCGGCGCGATGATCGGCGCTCCACTCGCCAACCTGCTGATGGGCCATTTCAAGACCGATACGACCGTTGGCGTCTGGCAGACGTTCGTCGTCATGGCGCTGATCTACTTCGTCTTCATGATGGCCGGTGCTTTTGGATACCGCATCCCACCCGCTGGCTGGCGCCCGGAAGGCTGGACGCCGCCTGCTTCCAAAAGCGCGATGATCACCACGCGCCACGTGCATCTGCGTGACGCCCACAAAACCAAGCAGTTCTGGCTAATCTGGGCGGTTCTTTGCCTCAACGTCTCTGCTGGCATTGGCGTGATTGGCATGGCTTCTCCCATGCTGCAGGAAATCTTCGCCGGTTCTCTCATCGGAGCGCCAGGTGTCGCCTTCGCAGACCTCGATGCAGCGCAAAAGGCACAGATTGCGGCGATCGCAGCTGGCTTCACCGGGCTTTTATCGCTCTTCAACATTGGTGGCCGTTTCTTCTGGGCCTCGATGTCAGACAAGATTGGCAGAAAGAACACTTACTTCTGCTTCTTCATTCTGGGCATCGTGCTTTATGCGCTTGCACCGACGCTTGCGCTGATGGGCTCGAAGGCTCTCTTCGTCCTTGCCTTCGGTATCATCCTGTCCATGTATGGCGGTGGTTTCGCCACCATCCCGGCCTATCTCGCGGATATCTTCGGCACACAGTTTGTCGGCGCCATCCATGGTCGCCTGCTGACGGCTTGGGCAACGGCTGGTATCGTTGGTCCCGTCGTGGTCAACTACATCCGTGAGGCACAGATCGCCGCGGGTGTCGCACCGGGCCCTGCTCTCTACACCAGCACGATGTATATCCTAGCCGGCATGCTGGCGCTCGGCCTCATCGCCAACGCCTTCGTCAAGCCACTCTCCGACAAGTGGTTCATGTCAGACGAGGAAGTTGCCTCGCTTCAGGCAAAGACCGCAGCTGCCAATGCCGGCCCTACAGGCTCCTTCGGCATCGGCAAAGGCGGTTTCGATGGTAAGGCGGCTCTCGCCTGGGCCGCAGTCGGCCTCCCGCTCCTGTGGGGTGTATGGGTTACCCTGAAGAGCAGCTTCGCGCTCTTCGGGTAAGTGCAGCAAGACAGGTCAAAGATCATCGGGAGCCGGTGTAAGCCGGCTCTTTTTTAGCCACTCTGAAGTGATCTGGGCGTGTCGCGACCTTGAGCTTCGCTCATACGCTTTGATCGGATGATGTCACCCCAAACCGCTGCACAGTTTCACGCGACAGGCTCTAAAGATAGGTTGCGATGTGGGATTCGATTGGCAGGAAGGGTGTTTCAAAAAGCTCTTCGCGCTCGAAGCGACTGCCGGTCTTTGAAAAGCGGGTCATCACGCAGCGCCCATCTTCAAGGATGATCGGGGCAATCATCATACCGCCGGACACGATCTGCTCAGTGAAGAAGCGCGGCATGGCGGAAAAGGCGGCGGTGGAAACGATGCGGTCAAAGGTTCCCTCACCCACAAGACCGTTCGAGCCATCGGCCTGACGGATGACCACATTGCGGATGCTGAGATCGTCCATCCGATTCTGTGCCGCTTGAACCAGCGTTTTGTATCGCTCCACGGAGAGTACACGTTCCGCACGTCGCCCAAGGACCGCGGTCATGAAGCCGCTACCCGTGCCGATTTCAAGCACACGCTGGCCGGGCTTCACCTGGAGCCGGGCGATGATCTTCACCGCCATATCGGCGCCTTCCATGAAGGCTCCGCAGTCGATGGGGATTGTGCGGCTGGAATAGGCGTCTGCGGCGAGAGGCGCCGGCACGAAGAGGGAGCGAGGCGTCTGCTCGACCGCCGTCAGAAGATCGAGGTCGGAAATGCCCGCGGCCCGCAGTCTGAGGACAAGCGCGGCGAAGCCTTCTTTCTCCACCATGGGGGATTTCAATCGTTTGCTCCGAATCCAAGTGCCTTGGCGATCCGATCCTTGACCGAGTAGTCGGTAAGGTCAAGCTTGAGGGGGGTTACCGAAATCTTGTTGTGCTTGACGGCATGGATATCGGTGCCCTCCATGAAGGTACCGAGGCGTTCGCCGAAACGCAGCCAGTAATAGGGTAGACCACGGCCATCATGGCGCTCCTCCACCATCAAGCCAAAGTCGAGCTTGCCTTGTCCCGTTACGCTGACACCTTGGACGTCTTCGGGTCCGCAGTTTGGGAAGTTGAGATTGACAAAGGTACCATCCGGTAGATCGACCTGGCTCAACTTGCGAATGAGATCCGGCGCGTAGGATTCGGCAACCTCCCAGGGAACGACCCGCTCGGCTGTACCCGTATAGGCGTAGGCTTGGCTCAGCGCAAAAGAGCGGACACCCTGAAGCGTGCCTTCGATCGCACCAGCAATCGTTCCCGAATAGGTCACGTCGTCGGCCATATTAGCGCCGGAATTGACACCGGAGAGAACCAGATCTGGCTTACCGGGAAGAACTTCACGGATGCCCATGATAACGCAATCGGTCGGCGTGCCGCGTACCGCGTAATGCTTGTCCGATATCTTGCGCAAGCGAAGCGGCTCGGAGAGCGTCAGTGAATGGGCAAGACCGCTCTGATCGGTTTCCGGCGCAACGATCCACACATCGTCAGACAGCGTGCGGGCGATGCGCTCCAGCGCGGCCAGACCCTCCGCGTGGATGCCATCATCATTCGTCAGTAAAATCCGCATGATCTTCTCCCTCATCGCTTCGTCCCGTGCCACCACCGCGCCAGCAACCGCTCAACCGGAAGGCAGGCCGAGCGGGTACACTCCTCATGGTAGAGGTGACTTTCCGCGCCGGTGACGCGGAGAGTAGAATTCAGAACTCAGGCTGCCTTCTCGATTCGCTTCAAACCGCCCATGTAAGGCAGCAAAACGTCCGGAATGGTGACCGAGCCATCTTCGTTCACATAGTTTTCCAGAACCGCGATCAGGCAACGTCCGACGGCGGTACCCGAGCCGTTCAATGTGTGAACGAACGTCGTGGCCTTGTCGCCCTTGCCGCGATAGCGCGCATCCATGCGTCGTGCCTGGAAATCGCCGCAGACGGAGCAGGACGAGATTTCGCGATAGGTGTTCTGGCCGGGCAGCCAGACCTCGAGATCGTAGGTCTTGCGCGCGCCAAAGCCCATATCACCGGTGCAGAGCGTCATCGTGCGGAAATGCAGGCCCAGACGCTTCAGCACTTCTTCGGCACATGCCGTCATGCGCTCATGCTCTTCAATCGAGCTTTCAGCATCGGTAATCGACACAAGTTCGCACTTCCAGAACTGGTGCTGGCGCAGCATGCCGCGGGTGTCGCGACCGGCGGAACCTGCCTCCGAGCGGAAAGAAGGCGTCAACGCCGTGAAACGAAGCGGTAGCTTTTCCTGTTCGAGAATTTCACCGGCAACCAAATTGGTCAGCGTCACTTCCGCGGTCGGAATGAGGTATCGTCCGTCCGTCGTCTTGAACAGGTCTTCCTCGAACTTGGGCAGATTGCCCGTTCCATACAGCGTTTCAGCACGCACCATAAGCGGCGAGGAGACTTCCGTATAACCGTGTTCGCTGGTGTGCAGGTCAATCATGAATTGACCGAGCGCACGTTCCAGCCGGGCAATCTGGCTGGTTAGCACGGTGAAGCGCGAGCCCGAAAGCTTGGCAGCACGATCGAAATCCATGTAGCCCAGGGCTTCACCGATCTCGAAATGCTCCCTCGCCTGGTGGTTCCAACCGGGTTTCTGGCCAACGACGCGCGTCACGACATTGTCGTTCTCATCCTTGCCGACCGGTACATCGTCCAGCGGAATATTGGGAATGCGCGAGAGGGCATCGTTGAGCTGACCGGTAACCTGACGGTCTTCCTCTTCCAGCTTCGGCATGCTGTCTTTGATGTCAGCGACCTCGCCCTTCAGCTTCTCAGCCAGTTCAGCATTCTTCTGCGCCATGGCAGCGCCGATCTCCTTCGAGGCGGCGTTTCGACGGGACTGCATGTCCTGCAAGGTCTGGATGACGGAGCGGCGCTTCTCGTCGAGCGCAATCAGGCCCGCGGACTGAGGTTCGGCTCCGCGCTTGGCAAGCGCAGCATCGAAGGCTTCAGGGTTTTCGCGTATCCATTTAATATCGTGCATCGTCGTTCCAGACCGTGGTTTTTGCGTCTTGGCTTGTTGGAAAACAAAACGCCGGGACAAATGACCCGGCGTCTGGAGAAAAGCGTTCAAGAACCGTTAGACCTCTTCGGGGCCTTCAAGCTCCCGTCCAGCAACTTCGGCAGCGCGCTTCTTCTCCACGAGTCGAGCCATATAGATTGAAACCTCGTAGAGAAGGATCGCCGGCAAGGCAAGACCGATCTGGGACATGGGATCGGGCGGGGTCAGAACGGCAGCGACGATGAAGGCGGCGACGATCGCAAACTTGCGCTTTTCTCTCAGCCAGTCGCTGGTCAGCAATCCAACGCGTGCCAGAAGCGTGGTGACGACCGGTAACTGGAACACAAGCCCAAAGGAGAGAACGAGCGTCATGATGAGGCTCAGATACTCAGACACCTTCGGCATCAGCGAAATAGCCACCTCGCCATCTTGCGGCAATTGCTGCATGGCAAGGAAGAACCACATCACCATAGGCGTGAAGAAGAAATAAACGAGAGCGGCGCCGAGGAGGAACAGCAGTGGAGAAGCGATAAGGAACGGCAAAAAGGCCGCGCGCTCATTCTTGTAGAGGCCGGGTGCCACGAACTTGTAGAGCTGTGACGCAACCACAGGGAAGGAAATCACCATGGCGCCGAACATGGCGACCTTGATCTGGGTGAAGAAAAATTCCTGCGGAGCCGTGTAGATCAGCGAGGATTTCGCAACATCCAGACCGGCCCAGATGACCGCCCACTTGTACGGAATAACGAGTAGATTGAAGAGATGCTTGGCAATGGCGAAGCATGCGAGGAAAGCGATGAAAAACGCGCCGAGCGACCATATGAGCCGGGTGCGCAGTTCCATGAGGTGTTCGATAAGCGGCTGCGGCTTATCCTCGGTATCCTCACTCATGCTTCATCCTTCTTGGCCTTGGCGGTCCGGGTCTTTTTCAACGGCGTTTCTGCGGCGACGTCATCGGATCTGGCGCTTTCGATTTTCGCCTTTGTGACGCCCTGCTTCTTCGGCGTTACGGTCCTTGTCGTTTTCGATTTTGCCGCCGTTGCAGCCATCTCTGTAAGTGCCGGTGTAATGGCGGGTTCGGCTTCCATGTCAGCGATGGAGGCAACCTTCGGCTTCTTTGCATCAGCCTTGGCGGCTATGGTGCGAGACGCACGTTTCGGTTTTGCGGCAACCGTTTCCGCCTCGACTTCCTGAGCAGACTTGGCGGATGCCTTCCGATTGCGCTTGGGCTTCTCGGCGATGGAATTCGCCGTCACCGTTGCATCTGTGGCGATCGAACTGGTGGTGCCGGATGCTGTCGCAGGATACAGGGCGGAAGGTGGCGTATCCGGCAACCTCATTTCGGGCTCGGACAGCGTAACCGCAGGTGCATCGACCGGAGCGCTGGTTGCAGGTCCAGATGGTGGCGTTGCAGCATTCTGCAGGTCGGAGCGGATGTCATTGCCGAGCTGGCGCAGCGGGTTCATCGCATCGCGCAGAGAATTGGTCGGGTTGAGATTGCGGACATCGGCGATCGTCTGGCGCACATCGTCCATGTCGGCCTCTTTCATGGCCTCATCGAACTGAGCGCGGAAATCCCCCGCCATCTTGCGGAAACCGGCCATCGTCTTGCCAAAGGCACGGATCATGGGTGGCAAGTCTTTCGGGCCAACAACCACGATCAGGACGATCGCGATCACCAGCAACTCGCTCCAGCCGATATCAAACATCAAAAAGCTCCCGACACGCGCACCGACGCGCCATGATCCTCAAGGCGCGAAGACCAGGGTGACGACGTTTCCGTCCCACCCCGCGTCAATTACTTGATCTCGTCAGCCTTATGATCAACCGTCTTGGCATTGACGTTGGTATCGGAAGGCTGAGGCGTGGCATCGTCATCGGCCATGCCTTTCTTGAAGCTCTTGATGCCCTTGGCGACGTCACCCATCAATTCGGGAATTTTGCCCCGGCCGAAAAGCACTAGCACAATCACCAGAACGATCAGCCAGTGCCAAACACTAAAAGAACCCATGACGCAAACTCCCTGAATTTTGCTTTGCAACGATGTAAGACGTTTGCAGGGCTTTTTCAAACGACAAAATGGCTATTCAACAAAGTAAGCGAACCGCAAATGCTGTGATGCCGCAGCACGCCGACACATCTGCGTGATCACTATGCTGTTGCAACAAAATCAATCATCTGGATCGCCGCCACTCGGTGCAAGCAGGCCAAGCTCCTCTAGATCGAGCTGCGTGATCGGGTCTTCGTCCTCGGTCAGTTCGTCGCTCATGGAGGGAATCGGAATTCCGAAATTCGGAGGAACGCGACCGGACAAGAGGCCTGCGCCCTTTAGCTCATCGAGACCCGGAAGGTCTCGCAACTCCTCGAGGCCGAAATGATCGAGAAATTCGACGGTCGTTCCCATCGTAACCGGACGCCCAGGCGTGCGGCGACGGCCGCGAAAACGCACCCAACCTGCTTCCATCAAAACGTCCAGCGTTCCACGCGATGTTTGGACACCGCGGATATCTTCGATTTCAGCGCGCGTGACAGGCTGATGATAAGCGATGATCGCAAGCACTTCCAAAGCAGCCCGGGATAGCTTCTTCGGCTCCTTCTCATCGATATGTATGACGAAGGACAGATCACCAGCCGTGCGAAACGCCCAGTTGCCGCCCACCTGCACAAGATTGACGCCGCGTGTTGCGTAAACCTGCTTCAACCGGTTCATCAGAGGTGGCACATCGACACCGCGCGGGATACGCTCAGCGATGAACGCTTCCGACACGGGTTGCGCCGAGGCGAACACCAAGGCTTCGGCAATGCGTTCCGCCTCGGCTTCAAGACGCTGCGAGACCGAGCCGCCCCTAATCTCTGCTGTGTCTTCAGCGACGTCGTTTTCTTGGTCGGCTTCATTCGGCATCATCGGCCCTTTCAGAACGTTCCTTCGCTCTAACCGAGCCTTTACGCATGAAAATCGGTTGAAACGCGCCATCCTGGCGAATTTCCAGTGACCCGTCCCGCACAAGTTCCAACGACGCTGCGAATGCGCTTGCAATGGCGGTGGCGCGCATAGAGGGATCGGGCACATATTGCAGGAGATACCGATCGAGTTCCGTCCATTCTCCGATCTCACCCAAGATCGAGGTGAGCAACTCTCGGGCCTCGACAAGCGACCAGACTTGGCGTTTCTCGATCGTGACCTGGGTGATGGCCTGACGTTGGCGAAGCGTTGCATAGGCGCTCAAGAGGTCATAGAGGCTCGCCTCAAACGCAGAGCGGCTACGGTGGGGGATATGCTCGGGCGCACCACGAGCGAAGATATCGCGCCCAAGCTGATCTCGGCTCACCAGCCTCTCGGCAGCGTCTCGCATGGCCTCCAGTCGCTTGAGCCTGAAAGCAAGGGTCGCGGCCATTTCTTCGCCGCTCGGCCCTTCATCCTTGCTTTGCTGGGGGATGAGAAGCTTGGACTTGAGAAAAGCGAGCCACGCCGCCATGACCAGATAATCGGCTGCAAGCTCGATACGCACCCTCCGGGCGCTTTCGACAAATTGCAGATATTGCTCCGCCAGCGCCAGAACCGAGATGCGGGAGAGATCGACCTTCTGGACGCGGGCAAGATGCAGAAGCAGATCGAGCGGGCCTTCAAAGCCCGCCACATCGATCATCAATGCCGCCTCGCCTGTTGCGCGCTCCGGCTTCACATCCTGCCAGAGCTTGTCCATCGGCGTATTGCCGCGCGATCTTTCTGCTGCCATGGTTCTCTTCGCCGGACCTTTCGCTGACGCTCCGGCCGGCGGTGCATCAGGCAACCGCAAGCATCGCGTTGAACTCTTCTCTCAAGCTTGTCTCATCGGCATCGTCCGGCTTCGGGAAGCCCATTTCCACGGCTTTGGCACGCTCGAGAGACCGGCCCGAAAGGACAGGAACTTCCTTCACGACCTGCAGCATTTCACTCATCACGCCGTTGCAATGCAAGACCATATCGCAACCGCCAGAAATAATATTGGCGGCACGTTCGCCGAGCGTACCCTTGAGTGCATTCATGGAACTGTCGTCGGACATCAGCAGTCCGTCAAAGCCGATTCGCCCACGAATGATTTCCTGGATGACTTTCTCTGACGTGGTTGCGGGGCGCTCGGGGTCGACTGCCTTGAACACGAGATGCGCGCTCATTCCCATCAGTTCCTGATTGAGAGCACGGAAGGGTACGAAATCATGTGTTTCGAGATCGTCGAGAGCAACGTCAACGACCGGCAGTTCGTGATGGGAATCTACCATACCGCGTCCATGACCTGGCATATGCTTCATGACCGGCAGCATTCCACCTGCTTTCAAACCATCGGCGGCCGCCTGCCCCATTTCGGTTACCATCGTCGGATCGAACCCGTATGCACGGTTACCGATAACGTTGCTCGCGCCTTCCACCGGTACATCGAGAACGGGCAAGCAATCGACGGTAATGCCGAAGCGCGTCAGGTCGAAAGCATGCAGGCGCGACATCAGCCATGCTGCACGCAGACCTTTATCCCGATCGCGCGCGTAGATCTCGCCGAGCGCCTGTGCATTGGGATAAGACTGGAGAATTGGTGGACGAATGCGCTGAACGCGTCCCCCCTCCTGATCTATCAGCACGGGCGCGTCGGGCCGTCCCACTGCATCACGCATGGAGGCAACCAGATCGGTGATCTGCTGCGCATCATCAATATTGCGACCAAAAAGAATGAAGCCCCAAGGTTGCTCTGCCTTGTACAGGGCGATTTCCTCCGCGGTCAGCGTCAGGCCGCTACAGCCAAGGATCATAGCTTTCGATTGGGTCATGATGTCGGTCCTGTGCATGAGGTCGAGTTAGAGCGTGGGATATTCTTATAAAAAAAGCCGGGACGGCAAGACCGTCCCGGCTTTCGAGTACTAAAGCGTCGCTCTCACCGCGCGATGAGGCAGCTGCCGCCAGCAGAGCGGAAGCGTTCGCACAATGCAGCAGCTTCGTTCTTGTCACCAGCGGGAATACGAACGCGGTAGAATGTTCCCTTTCCGGCGATTTCTGCGGCCTTGATGTCCACACCTCGTCCGCCGATCACGGAACCGAACTTCGCAGACATGTTCTGATAGGACTTCTGCGCCTCTGCCTGGCTCGGCAGCGATGCGATCTGGATGAAGTAGCCACCGGAAGACGGCGTGCTGGTCGCGGCAGCAGGCGTAGATGTCGCCTGCGGCGCAGGCTGCGGCTGAGACGCCGGACGAACATTGCCCTGGTTCGTTACGGTCGCGACAACGTTGGCTGGCTGGCTGGCCGGGCGGGAGCCAGGCAGCGGTGCCGCAGTTTGCGACGGCTGGGCAGTGGCAGGGCGCGCTGTCGTTTGCGTCGAAGCGGGCTGCTCCGGCGTAACGGGAACGCGCGATGCGGAAACCACCGCAGGTGCGTCTTCCGCAGCCTGTCCGGCAGTTGGCGCCGCCAGCTGCTCAACCTTGTCCTGCTGCGGCGCTGCGGTCGCTGGAGCAGGCACTTCCTGAGCAACGAGAGTACCGTCCGGCTTGACGATCATGGTGCGCACCTTGCGCGGAGACACATTCACACCACCATGACCGGCGTTATCGGCAGCCTGCGCATTATCGTTGCGAGACAGCAGACGCGGATCTTCGGTTTCGCCGACGGGCGTGGATGTACCACCCTGCATCTGGTCGGCCTCGTCTTCCATCGGAAGTTCGGGGATCAGCGTGCGCTGAACGACATCCACAGGTTCTTCGTTGGTCGAAATCAGCGATGGCTGCTTGGGATCTGACGGTGCAGCACCGGCGACGCGATCATAGACCGCCTTGTCCTGGTTCGGGACCACACGGCCACCAGGATTTTCAGGAACCACCTTGGTCGGCTCGCTATCGGCGGAGATGATCACCGGCGCGCCATTTGAACCGGAGTGGGACGCACCGCCACCGATCAAGGCGTAAGTGCCGCCACCGATGAGGATTAGACCGACGGCAGCAGCCACCGGTACGAACCAGCGGCGTGCGCCACCCTCGCGGCTGTCATCCGAATAGCGAACCTCGGCGGGAGACGCATCGTCTCTAGACTGCGAGCCAGCGCGGCCTTCCGCCGCTTCCTGCATGCTTCGGCGAAAGTCTTCTTCCAGCGCACGCTCGAACTCATCCACCTCTTCAGGCGTTGGCTGAGCCTGTTGCACCTGACGGGGCGCGCCATTCTTGTGGCGATCAAGACCGCCTGAAGTTGGCGTTGCAAAGAGCGATGCAAGCTCGGTGTCGAGATCGAGATCCTCTTCTTGACGGCGGGCAACAGGTTTTGGTTCGAAAACGCCGACGGGAAGTTCGGGAACGTCCATCTCCGTAATGGTTTCAGGCGCATCCTCCGTCTCACCGATCTGCGTCGGATCGAAAGGAAGTCCTTCCAGAGACGCGGCGGTAACGACAGCGGCCGGAGCCGGAGGTCGGCGCTCCTCGTAGCGCGTCTGTTCAACCACGGGCTGCGGCTGCGAACGGGTAGCAACGGGTGGCGTGACGCTTGGTGCCGCGACCAGCTTCGGTGCCACGGTAGCCTGCATAACAGGCGCCGTCTGGGCGACTGGTGCAGGCTGGACGGCAGCAGGTTTAGCGACCGCTGGCTTGGCGACCACTGGCTTGGCAACAGGTGCGGGTGCAACATTTATATTGCTGATTTCGGAGAGGTCGATATCGAAATCGATATCCTCAAGCGCAAGCTCGAAATCGGCATCATTGAAGGCATCGAATTCATCGGCCACCGGCGTCTCTACTGCTGGCGCAACAGGCGGCTTGACGACCTGCGCAGTAGCAGCGCGTGCAACAGACGCAGGCGTGGCAACAACACCCTGCTGTGAAGCGACCGGCTTGGGTGCTGCAACGGGCGTTTCGAAGACAGGTTCCGCACGGACCGGCGCCACGGGCGGTGCGTCAGGCTGCGCTTTTAAGACAGGCGCGACAGACGACAAGACAGGCGTTGCTGTCGCAACCGGCTCCATCCTCGCAACAGGTGCGGCAGCGTTCACGCTCTTATTGCTGATCTCATAGCGCGCCACGTCGGAAATGAGTTCATCCATTGCCGACAGCTTATGTCCGGCAGGAGAAGGCATCACAACATCATCGGCAACAGGCTTGGCAGATTCAAGGACAGGTGCAGTAGCGGTAGCAGGCTTGGCTGCAACTGGGGTTGCGCGTGGAGCGCCGAAGTTCGCCAGCGGAAGGCGCAGGCTCGAGAAGTCGAGCGAAGATTTGCGCAACGATGGAGCTGCTGGCTGAACTGGCGTAGAAACGTCGTCCGAAACGGAGAGCTCCAGTTCGCTTGCGAGATCGATCGCAGTTTCACCGGACGTCTCGGCCATCAGCTCCCAATTGGGCTGCTGTAGCTGAGCCGGCTGTTCGTACGCGCGAGGTTCGGGCGCAGCGGCGATGGGTGCCGCCGCGATCTCTGCTTGCGCCACATGGGAAGGCTCTTCAACCTGCGTAACCGTATCGCGGCGCGTAACATCAAAAACTGCAGCAACCGAATGCGGATCGTCGCTAAAATCGTCTCTCAGATCTGAATGCGGTGCGGACTCACGATGCTCGGCAATAAGATAGTCTTCGCGATCGACAGGAACCTGCTGCGCGACCGGCTCTAGCTCCGGCTCGCGGCGAGAAAAAACCGATTCCACACGCTGCATGAATTCGCTGGCTGGAACGGGTGAGCGAACATCGTTGGCAGCATCCAGTGCGATGGGCTCATGACGCGGCGCATCGTAGACGGCAAACTCACGAAGCAGCTCATCTTCCAGGTTGAATTCGGGTTCCCGACGCACAGACGACGCGGCAGCGCTCCGCGCGGCCGGCGGCGCGACATGGGAAGAACGATCCTCTTGCGCACCAAGGCGCGCCAATTGGGCCA
Source organism: uncultured Agrobacterium sp. (assembly GCF_913777885.1). Classification (NCBI taxonomy): domain Bacteria; kingdom Pseudomonadati; phylum Pseudomonadota; class Alphaproteobacteria; order Hyphomicrobiales; family Rhizobiaceae; genus Agrobacterium; species uncultured Agrobacterium sp. The sequence goes on from NZ_CAJYTV010000018.1 coordinate 250,614, forward strand.
GAGGATCGTTGTCAGCGAATTCCTGCGACCGAGAGTCTCGGTTAAACGCGACATTTTTTTCGACCATTACGTGTTCCACCATCTACGCATCACAGCACTTGCCAGCGTATTGTGAGCAAATAATGGTGAGGATGTCATCGCATCTCGTCAGGCGCGTCCGCTCCCAAAAGCGTCAATCCGGACTTCAGCACATTCGCGACAGCACTCACCAGCCCTAGTCTGGCAACGCTCAATTCTCGGTTTTTATCGTTAACAAAACGTAATTCCGGCTGATCTTTACCCTTGTTCCAGTGTCCGTGGAAGGAGCTAGCCAGATCATAGAGGTAAAATGCCAGGCGATGCGGCTCATGATTCTGTGCCGCGGACTCGATCAGACGCGGATACTCCGCCAGCTTTGCGATCAACTGCAACTCATTGACATCGTTAATCAAAACCGATCCGGAAGAGAGATCGGAAAGGTCCAGATCCAACCCCGGAAAAGCCTCGTTCGCCTGCCGGAAAACCGACTTGCAACGGGCATGAGCATATTGCACATAAAATACCGGATTGTCTTTAGATTGCTCGGTTACCTTGGCAAAATCGAAGTCCAAGGGCTCCGAATTCTTCCGGTAGAGCATCATGAATCGCACCGGATCGCGTCCGACTTCGTCGACGACGTCCCGCAATGTGACAAAATCGCCGGAGCGTTTCGACATCTTCACCGGCTCGCCATCACGGAAAAGCTTGACCAACTGGCACAGCAAAACGGTCAGTTTCGCTTTGCCTTCCGACACCGCCCGCGCCACCGCTTCCAGACGCTTGACGTAACCACCATGGTCTGCGCCCAGAACGTAGATCATCTCGGAGAAGCCGCGATCGTACTTATCCTTGAAGTACGCCACATCGGCTGCAAAGTAGGTGTAGGTGCCGTCCGACTTCATCAGCGGACGGTCCATGTCGTCACCAACTTCGGTGGAGCGGAAAAGCGTCTGCTCGCGGTCTTCCCAATCTTCGGAAACCTCACCCTTGGGCGGCGGTAGCGTGCCCTTGTAGACATGGCCCTTGAAGGTGAGGTCGTTGATCGCAGACAGAATGGGACCGGCATTGCCAGCATGCAGGGTCCGCTCGGAATAGAAGACGTCGTGCTTGACGTTGAGAGCTGCCAGATCCTCACGGATCATCGCCATCATTGCATCGATCGCCTTGTCCTTGACGATCGGCAACCACTGCTCCTCAGGCATGGCGCGCAGCTTGATACCGAACTCATTGGCAAGCGCCTGACCGACGGGAACGAGATAATCGCCCGGATAAAGACCTGGCGGGATGGTGCCAACATCCTCACCGAGCGCTTCGCGGTAACGCAAGAAGACTGACTTCGCCAGAACATCGATCTGCGAACCGGCGTCGTTGATGTAGTATTCCTTGATGACGTCGTAGCCCGCGAATGCAAGCACATTTGCAAGCGTATCGCCAACCACAGCACCGCGGCAGTGACCGACATGCATCGGACCTGTTGGATTGGCGGATACATACTCAACGTTAATTTTCTTGCCCGCACCGACTGTGGACCGGCCAAAATCCAGACCCTGCGAGATCATGCCAGCCAAGAGGCGCTGCCAGTAGCCAACCGAAACGCGGATATTGATGAAGCCGGGGCCCGCCACATTGACGCTATCGACATCGGCATCCTGTTCAAGTGCCGGCACGATCAGCTCAGCCAGCGCGCGCGGGTTCGTGCCAAGCGGCTTGGCCAGCACCATTGCCGCGTTGGTCGCGACATCGCCATGGCTTGGATCGCGTGGAGATTCCACGGTGATACGGCCAAAATCGACAGCATCGCGATTGGCTTTGACGAGATCGATCGTCTCGAGAGCTTTTTTGATTCGTGCGTCAAAATCGGCAAAAAGGTTCATGGTCATCTACCTTCGCGAAGGGCTTTCAGTCATCCGGGTATCGGCTTCGCAATCGCGCGCTGCCTATCGCAAATCGGGTGTATGGTCAAACAGCCGCTGATGCGTCCTGAGCGCATAGCTATCGGTCATGCCTGCCAGATAATCGCCCACATGGCGCGCCCTTGCGGCTTCCGTCATGCCGGGAATGCTGTCCACCCAGTAGTGACTCTGCATCTCGGCCGGCGTTTCCATATAGCGATGGAAAAGGTCGGTAACGATCTGTGTCGCGCCTGCGCGAATACGCATGATATCCGGGTGGCGATAGATATGCCCGAAGAGCAGCTTCTTGATCTGCTTGTCGGTCTCGGCCATGGCCGGCGAAAAGGTCGCGACGGTGCGGTCGGCGGCGCGAATATCGGCAGCATTCTTCGGTTTCAGGAGATCGAGGTTGTGCTGCGCCACACCAATCACATCTTCCACCATCCGCGTAATCTGGCGGCGCATGATTTCATGCGCGAAACGATCATCATCGAGCGACGGATACTTTGCACGAACCTCAGCCATGAGGCCGGAAAGGAACGGCACGTCCTCCAGCATATCAAAGGTCAGATAACCTGCGCGCAGACCATCGTCGATATCATGTGTATTATAGGCGATGTCATCGGCGATGGCGGCGACCTGGGCCTCCAGGCTGGCGAAGGTGCCGATCTCCAGATCCTGAAGCTGGCAATATTCGAGGATCGGCAATGGCACCGGACCATGCGTCCCCTCACCCGCCGCAGTCAACAGCGGGCCATTGTGCTTCACCAGACCTTCCAGCGTTTCCCAAGTCAGATTGATACCGTCATACTCGGCATAGCGCCGCTCAAGCTTGGTGACGATGCGCAGCGACTGGGCATTGTGATCGAAACCGCCATAGGGCTTCAGAACTGCATCCAGCGCATCTTCGCCGGTATGGCCAAATGGCGTGTGCCCGAAGTCATGTACGAGCGCCACGCCTTCAGCCAGATCCTCATCCAGTTTCAGTGCGCGAGCAAGCGCGCGGGCGATCTGCGCCACTTCGATCGTGTGGGTCAGACGCGTGCGATAATGATCGCCATCGGGGCTGATGAACACCTGCGTCTTGTGTTTCAGTCGTCGAAAAGCGGTGGTGTGAACGATGCGGTCGCGATCGCGCTGGAATTCCGAGCGTGTCAAACTGGATGTTTCGGGAAACAGGCGTCCGCGAGTCGTCCATGGATCGGCGGCGTAAACCGCTCTTTCTCCGCTCCCAAAACCCAACGCACGCTGATCGATAATCATGTCTGTCCTGCCATCGGCCCATTGACCTTTTACATTGCTCTTCATACCTATCGCGAAGGTTGCCGCAAAGCGGGTTTGCGATCGTTAAGCCTATAGACGGTGAATTTGACTGGTTTATAATCGGTCTTACACAGAACTTTGCTCGCCGGTTCTTGACCCCGGTTGGAGAAACGACATGACCACGGACGTTACACTCTCTGAATCCGCCGCAAAACGAATCGCCCAGATCGTTTCGGCTGAAGCGGGAAAACAGGCACTTCGCGTCTCCGTCGAAGGCGGCGGCTGTTCCGGCTTCTCCTATAAGTTTGACCTGGATGGCGCGCCGACCGAAGATGACATCGTTATCTCGCGCGGGGATGCGAAGGTCCTGATCGACAGTATGTCGCTCGTCTACATGGCAGGTTCGGAAATCGATTTCGTCGACAATCTGCTGGGCCAGTCCTTCCAGATCAAGAACCCCAACGCGGTTGCCAGCTGTGGCTGCGGCACCAGCTTCTCGATCTAAGCTTGCTTTTGAAACAGTGAAAACCGATGGCATTCGCCGTCTCATGGGGTAAAACAGGTCCAAAGAAAATGGAGCCTGCGATGAAGATTGCCACCTGGAACATCAACGGCGTCAAGGCGCGCATCGAAAACCTCTGCGAATGGCTGAAGGATTCGTCGCCCGACATTGCCTGCCTCCAGGAAATCAAATCGGTCGACGAAAACTTCCCGCGTTTGGAGATCGAAGCACTTGGATACCATGTGGAAACGCACGGCCAGAAAGGTTTTAACGGCGTTGCCCTTCTATCGAAGATGCGCCCGGATGAGGTCAATCGCGGTTTGCCAGGCGACGATGGCGATGAACAGGCGCGCTTCATCGAAGGGGTGTTCTCCATACAAGGCGGCGTAATCAGGGTCTGCTCGCTCTATCTGCCGAATGGCAACCCGCCTGACGACCCGGTGAAATATCCTTACAAGCTGGCATGGATGGAACGGCTTCGCCGCTTTGCCGAGGAACGTCTGCAATTGGAAGAACCGTTGATCCTTGCAGGTGACTACAACGTTATCCCCGAGCCATTCGATTGTTATGACCCACGAGCTTGGGAAGGTGATGCACTATTCCTGCCGCAGACTCGCGCGGCTTTCAGAAGTCTGGAAAACCTCGGCCTCACCGATGCCACCCGCGCCACATCCGACGAGGCCGGTCTCTACACATTCTGGGATTACCAAGCGGGCGCTTGGCAGAAGAACAATGGCATCCGCATCGATCATTTGATGTTGTCATCGGAAGCGGCAGACAGGCTTCAATCGGTCTCGATTGAGAAACATGCCCGCGCCTGGGAAAAACCATCCGACCATGTGCCAGTCTCAGGTTATTTCGACTTTCAGCCAGCCTGAAGGCTGACGACCCAGTAATCCGCGGCTAACACATAAGCTTGGTAAGAAAGCCCGACGAGTGCATGTAACGCGTTGGCCGTGGCAGCGCCTGTCCGTTGTCTCATTTTTTGTGGAGCATCACCGGGACAATTGCGTCGGCCAGAAAGTAGTCCGGAGACACAAGCGCAACCTGCGGCCTACTTTCGCGCTTCAACGTTATCGTGACAAACCAGTATACTAAACGAAGCGGCGCTTTTTCTGATCAATCAGCATCGCTGGAAGCGATGTTACGGGCCAGCTGAATAGCAACGCGGCGATCATTTTCCGCTGCCACGGAAAAAGCCTGTTCCTGGAGGTTCTGTATCCAGATGCAATTGGCTGCGGCGCATTTGTCGAGAGCTGCGGTCATGAATGCCAGTCCGCGAACTGTCTGTCCTTCCTGGAAGAGAAGATTTCCGAAGATCGACATGGCACCGGCATGACCATGCTTGCGAGCCTGATTAAGCCACTTTTTGGCCTGCTGCGTATCCGCGCGGCCACCCTCACCCGCGAGGATCATCTGCGCAAGCTGGAACTGCGCCTCCGCTACGCCGAAGGTCGATGCGACCTGAAAATAGAGTTGGCGGGCCTGTCCCAAATCCATCTTGACCGGACTGCCAGGAATGCCGTGGCGATAATAATCTGCGAGAGACAGGAGTGCGTTGACGAAGAAGCCCGTATCCTCCGACCCCGGCTCCACGCCCTGGCTGGCAATCTCGCTGTAAATCTTGAAGGCCTCGAAGTCGTTTTTCGCTACACCGTCGCCGTAGGCATACATATTGGCAAGCGCCCAACGCGATCCAGTGTGACCTTTTTCTGCAGCGTAGCGATAAGCCTCAACGGCATCTTCTTTCTTGCCGTCCTTGTAGGATTTGAAGCCGAACTTAAAGAGATCGAAAGGCCCAGATTCTTTAGTGACGCCGGAATTGATATCGAATGCCAGAACCGGCACGGACAGTGACGCAAGCAGCAGTCCCAGACATAGCGGTTTCAAAACGTTGATGTCACATTTCAGCATTTCAACGAACTTCTCTCACTCTTCCCGGCAAAAGCCGAGATGCGATCTTTTGAACAAACTGCACCCGCCCGACAACAGCTTTCATGCTGCCGCCGGTGATCTTGAGCGGTCGTAAACTGGTAATCTCATGAGCACAGATATAAGTACCGTTTCCGGCAACATCGCGGCGTTTCACTGCCGTATGGATTCTTCCAAGCAAGCCGTTCCGGACCAAACCCGTGTTTACTTGCTTACAGCCTGAATCCGCACCTGTTTTCACTTCCACCACTTCCGCAGAACCAGTTTTGATGTCTGCATATTCTTCCATTCCCGCACCGTCGCCAGCATTCAAGCACATGCTTTGTGGCGGGAAATGGACAAATCTGCCCACATTCTTACGCTACGTGAAGGTTGCAGAAATTTGTTGCCAAATCGTCACAATATTGCGGATTGGCAACAAAAAACCCGGCCGATGAGGCCGGGTTTGGATTGATTGTTTTACGAAAGTTAGAACTTCACCTTTACCGAGGTGTTAATCGCAGCAACGACGTCATTGCCGAAGTCGTACGTGGCGTCAGTACCGTAAGTCACACCGCCGCGCGTGACCTGACCTGAACTACCGCTAGTTAGCAGACCGACAGCCGCGCCCAGACGCCATTCAATATTATCGGTAACGGCATACTGAACCCCTGCACCAAGTGTCCATGTGTCAGTCGATGCGCCAATACCAGTGCTCGTACCACGGTCCCAGGTCACGCTAACGGCACCTGAAAGCTTATCGTTGAACTTGTGCCCGATACCGCCGCTGACGGTCCAGCCGTCTCTATATAGCAGATCGAGCGACGTCACACCCGTAGCGGGGCAGCCAAAGGCGCCATTCTCTTCACAGAAGCGAATAGACTGGATCAAGCTCCAGTTCGTCCATTTCACCGAACCAAACGCCAGCCAGTCAGGAGCGATACCGCTCTGAACTTTTAACTCAATCGAGTCCGGGGCTTCAGCAGAGCCAAAAACGTTGAAGCGCCTTCCCGCGTACGGATTGCCAGGAATCGTCGGAAGCTGTGTAAGATCGAGTGTGCCGGTAAGATCATATTTCACCCGACTATTGTACACTAAGCTTGTTCGAAGCGCGTACTCAGGGATTTCATAAGCTACGCCAGCTCGCCAACCAAAAGCCTCGTCCGCAAGGTCAAGTCTTCCATTACCATTTATGGGCGCGCCAGGCGGAACGTATAGGACATTCCGGGTCTTGAAACCCTCTATCTCTTGATAGAAGCCGCCACCAATAATTCGAAACTGACCTGGACCTGCATCAAACTTATACGAACACGTCAGCCCGTAATTATCTGTCCGCAGTTTGGTCTCAATATTGCTCTGCGCACCCGCCCAATTTGCGCCTGGATTGAGATGGGCCCCAAATGGCTGAGAATAGTCGACCAAGCAATCGACATCGCCGTAACTCCCCTTGAACCCGACATAAGGGATGGCGAAATTCTCAGTATCATCTGCAGTAGTTGTGCCGCCAACGAACGTGTTACCACCGGGTCCGTCTTTGGCGTTCTTCAGCTTTCGCTGAGGCGCAACATATGTAACGCCAGACTGGAACGTGAAGGGCGAGGCGTCAAACAACTGGTCGATGTTATAACCGCCACGCTCGAGGCCGCCCGCAAATGCAGGCGTAACCGAAGTGATGCCGACAGCAAGGCATACCGCACCATTTATGATTGAAATTCGCTTTGCCATCTCTCTCCCCAATCAAGGCAATGTGATGTTTGGAAATTGAAATGCTTTCGAGGAAATGACAATCGGCACTTTGCGAAACAGAGCTCGATTAGTTAGTCGATATTTTACGTGAGAAATCCAGGCACTAATGGATTCGCAAAAAAATTAGAAAAAAAACCTTATAAATGACTTTCAATCTTGCTCTTGTAGACTTTTTTTGCGCCCAAGGCTTCGTGTGTGTCTACAAGACAACATCCACTGTTTTCACTCAAAAAAGTCAACGTTCTGTCATGTTTTGAGGCACTTGCGTGGTTTTCCGGCAGCTTGATCGTTTGAAGGCGACTCGTCGGCAAGAAGATTTTCGACGCCAACAAAAAAAGCGCCTCCGTTGTGAAGGCGCTCTCATGATCGTTTTGATATCTTATTACCCGGCCTCGTTAACCCGTTGCAAGGCAACTTTCAGGCTCTTGATCTGAAGCTCAAGCTCCGCCTTACGCTCACGGTCCGCTGCAACCACCTCTGGATCAGCATTGGCTACGAACTTCTCATTCGACAGCTTCTTGTCGATGCGCTCTAGCTCCGCCTCCGCTTTACCAATCGTCTTTTCGAGACGGGATCTTTCAGCCGAGACATCAATGAGATTGCCGAGTGGAATGCACACGGTTGCTTCACCGACAACGATCTGTGCCGAACCCTTTGGTGCCGCATCCGCAGCAAGAATTTCATCGGCACGGGCTAGACGACGGATCGCTGCAGAGTGGCGGTCAAGACGCAGTTCGGTGGTCGGATTTGCGGCAACGACAACCAGTGGTGCCATGGCACCAGGTGGTACGTTCATTTCCGAGCGGGTTGAACGGATGCCCGAAACAAGTTCGATCAACCAGTTGATTTCAGCCGCCGCCGCTTCGTCGGTAAACTCCGGGGCAGGCCAGTCGGCATGGCAAAGCAGTTGGTCGCGGCTTGCGCCTTCACCAGCCGTGTGCGCCCACAGTTCTTCCGTCATGAATGGCATAAACGGATGCAGAAGCTTGTAGATCTCTTCGAGTACGTAAGCCGCACAGGCTTGCGCCTCTTTCTTGGCCGCCTCATCCTCGCCGTTGAACACCGGCTTCAAGAGTTCGAGATACCAGTCACAGAACTGGTTCCAGACGAAGCGATAGAGCGTGGTGGACGCATCATTGAAGCGATAGCTCTCGATCGAAGCGGTGACGTCCTTGGCCGTATTAGCAAGTTCAGTCAGGATCCAGCGGTTGATCGTCTGTGTGGCCGCCTCGGGTTTAAAGCGCGGATCGCGTTTTACGCCGTTCATTTCGGCAAAGCGCGTGGCGTTCCAGAGTTTGGTACCGAAGTTGCGATAACCCGCAATACGTGCCGGATCGAGCTTCACGTCGCGGCCCTGCGCCGCCATGATGGCCAGCGTAAAGCGCAGCGCGTCTGCACCATACTGGTCGATCAGTTCTAGCGGATCGATGACGTTGCCCTTGGACTTCGACATCTTCTGGCCGTTCTTGTCGCGAACCAGCGCGTGAACATAGACGGTGTTGAACGGCTCGACGGCGTGACCGGCATCATCCTTCATGAAATGAAGACCCATCATCATCATCCGGGCGACCCAGAAGAAGATGATATCGAAGCCCGTGACGAGAACGTTGGTCGGGTAATAGCGCGCAAGCTCCGGCGTCTTGTCCGGCCAGCCAAGAGTGGAGAACGGCCAAAGTGCGGAGGAAAACCATGTGTCCAGAACATCTTCGTCGCGTGTCAGGATTTCGCCCGGCTTGAAGTTTTCAAGCTTCTCCTGCACCCACGCCTTCCACGGGCCTTCATGGGCAAGATAGTGCTGGACGGCAGCGTCGAGTGCTTCTTCCTCCGTCTTCTCAACGAAGACCTGACCATCCGGACCATACCAAGCAGGGATCTGGTGACCCCACCAGAGCTGACGCGAAATGCACCATGGCTGGATGTTCTCCATCCATTCGAAATAGGTCTTGTCCCAGTTCTTCGGAACGAAGTTCGTGCGACCTTCGCGCACCGATGCCATCGCAGGCTCGGCCAACGTCTTCGCATCGACGAACCACTGGTCGGTCAGCATCGGCTCGATGACGACGTTGGAACGGTCGCCAAAGGGCTGCATGATCTTCTTGTTCTCGACGTAAGGCACGTCGTTGCCTTCAGCGTCCTTGGTCGTGACGGCAAGACCATCGGCATTGATGGCGGCGACGACGCGCTTGCGAGCCTCGTAACGGTCAAGACCGCGATACTCGTCGGGAACGAGGTTGATAGCATCGACATCCGCTTCCGACGGCAGCTTGCCGGAGCGCGTGATTTCGCCTGCAAGTTCCGCGCAGCGCGCATAGGGCTCGCCATCGTCGCGCATCTGTGCCTGCGTATCCATCAGGCGATAGAGAGGAATATTGTTGCGGCGGGCGACCTGATAGTCGTTAAAGTCATGCGCGCCTGTGATCTTGACGGCGCCGGAACCGAAGGTCGGATCCGGATACTCATCGGTGATGATCGGGATCAGGCGGCGGCTTTCCTTCGGACCGACAGGAATTTCGCAAAGCTTACCAACGATTGGCGCATAGCGTTCGTCCGACGGATGAACGGCAACAGCGCCGTCGCCCAACATGGTTTCCGGGCGAGTGGTCGCGATCGCGATATAGTCGCGCTCTTCCTGGAAGACGATGTTGCCGTCGGCATCCTTCTCGACATAGGTATAGGTCTCACCACCGGCGAGTGGATATTTGAAATGCCACATATGGCCGTCGGTTTCGCGGTTTTCGACCTCGATATCGGAAATCGCGGTCTCGAAATGCGGGTCCCAGTTGACCAGACGCTTGCCGCGGTAAATCAGGTCCTGCTTGTAAAGCGTGACGAAGACTTCAAGAACCGCCTTGGACAAGCCTTCATCCATGGTGAAACGTTCGCGCGACCAGTCACAGGATGCGCCAAGGCGCTTCAACTGGTTGAAGATCAAGCCACCCGACTCACCCTTCCACTCCCAGACCTTGTCGATGAAGGCTTCGCGGCCCATGGCGCGACGGCCAGGCAGCTGGTTTTCCATCAGCTTGCGCTCGACAACCATCTGGGTTGCAATACCCGCATGGTCCATGCCCGGCTGCCAAAGAACATCCTTGCCGCGCATGCGCTCGAAACGCACCAGAATGTCCTGAAGCGTATTGTTGAGCGCGTGTCCCATATGCAGAGAGCCGGTGACGTTTGGCGGCGGGATGACGATGGTGAAGCTTTCGGCATCCGGCTTGGCGTTCGCGCCAGCGCGAAAGGCGTCTGCCTCATCCCAGGCTTTGGCAATTTTGGGTTCTACGGATGCGGAATCGTAGGTCTTGTCGAGCATGTTCTGACCTGAAATCTGGAGTTCTATTTTTGGTTTGTAAATAAGGATGGGCGGTTGAGAGTCAACAGCAACCGAAAAGGCATCGGGCTCATGCGTGACCGCTTTGTCACTGGAACTCGAATATCTGCCGGAAAACGCCAGGAGCAATCAGGGACAGAGGATTGATCTGCAACCGCGGTGTCGCTGTCGGGCCCGTCAATTTGAAGGTAATGCCGAGAAGGCCACGATCACGACCATTGCCCAGGAAAATGCCGATAAACGGCAACTCGCCAAAGAGGCGATTGAGACCATAGGCCGGCATGAAGGTCCCGGTCATATCGATATTGCCGTTCTGGTCTTTCAAAACGCCCTGGAAGGTAGCTCCGATCTGCTCGCCACGCACCACACCGTTCTCCAGTGCCACGACGCCGTTGACGTAGACGACACGCGCAAAGCCTCGCTGGAACTTTTCCGAACTGACATCGATGTTGCGCCGAACAGCCGCGTTCAGGCTGCGGCCATCCTGGCCGGACGGGGTCGCAACAATGTCCTGAAGCTTGGCTTCATTGAGCACGGCGAAATTTCGCAGATCGAGAGAACCGCTCCACGACGTCCCGTTGGACGTGGTCAGAACCAGATTTAACAGGCCACCACGGATACGGGTGTAGAGATTGGTGAAACGCGCAAACGCGCCTGCGTCGCTGCTGGTCAGATTGATCGTGCCGCCATCCCCTTGGTTGGTCGTCTGTGCGACCACGGCCTGCCCACGACCGGACACGCCCTTGAAATCAACGGTGCGCACCTTGCCGTCCCTTACCCCGATGCTGGCGGTCACATTGGAAAGTGCCTCGTCGTTGAAGCCATAGACGCGGTCGAGATCCGCCTTGATGTTGAGCGAGCCGAGATCTCCACTCGGTACCGCACCGGCTGATGCTCCGGACTGCCCGCTATCGGAACTGCGCAGCTTGGCGATGATGGGTCTGAGATCAGCCGACTTGCCGTTGATGCTGACGGAGTAGCTTCTTTTCGCGGCAGAAACGGAAACCGCATAGTCATCCTGTGGCGACAACTGGAAACGGGAGAAGTTGGCGGAGATCAAACCGCCCTTGTCAAAGGCAAGGTCGCCAGTCACACCAAAGCCATCGCCTTTGAGCGCCAGATCATGAATGTTCGTACGGCCATTGACCGTCTCCATGTTGAAGGACGCATTCGCCTTGACGCCAACACCCTTTGTCCAGCCAATACCCGGCAACACCATGGAAGCATTGGAGAGATCGAGTTTTACATCCTGTCGGTCGGGATCAGTGCTGTCGATTTCAAGCAAGGTCGTTCCACCGAGCACGCTGGAGAGCTCCGGTGCAAGCTTGGCAATCTGGCCTGGTTCCAGGACGGCATTCAGCACCAGCTTTCGGCCTGTCGTACTGCTTTTTCGGATGGGCTGGGTCAGGTTGATATTCATCGCAACGTCGTCGATCCGCCCCTTGCCCAGCAGGTGAAGCGTATCATTGTTGAGCTTCAGGCTTCCGTTGACAGACGATACCTTCCGATTGGAGATGGGGCGAGACAACGACACGTCATTCAGCGACAGATCAGCCGACCAAGCAGGCTCTGGCGGAGACTGGCTTTTCAGCAAACCGACGCGCAGCTTTGCGTGGGCCGTTACGGTTCCGGAGAAATCATCCGGCTTAAATTCGGTGTCTTTCAGCGCGTTGAGCGGCTGGAAGGAGGCAAGCTCCGCGACGCTGTCGGCCGATCCGCTGACGTTGAGATCGAGGTCCGCCATCAGCGGTTTGTCATAGACGTCGACAATTGAAAAACGGCTATTTTCCAGCTCAAGATTGCGGTTGGATGGGAAGTAGGACGTCGCTTTGGAGACATTGACGTCGATCTTTTCGCCCACCAGTTCAAAACGGGCATAGACGTCGCGAAGCGGCGGGATGTCACCGGCAACGTTAAGCCGCGTATTGTCGACATCAAACTTGATCTGCAACTCGCTCGCTGCAAGTTCCAGCGAGCAGTCCGGCCCGCACATTCTGCCCGCGGGAATGAAGACGGCTATGGAGCCGTTGCGCACCGTGCCGCCGAAAAGATTGGCGATTACCCAAGGCCGCGCCTTCCGCGCCATCCAGAAGGGCCAGAGCTGCTTGACGGCGGTCGTTTCCATTTTGGGAATTTGCCCGCCAAAACTGATCTCAGGTGAACCCTCTCCAAAGCGAACCTTCAGCGACCCCGCCATATCCCCATGCTGACTTGCGACGTAAAGCGAGGGCACATTGATCTCGCGTGTTGCCCGGTCATAGGTCCCATCTGCCGTCAGGTCGAACGTCACTGGCTCTTCACCACCTGCATCAGCGACGGCAACGCCTTGCGGTAGGCGCAGAGCAAGATTGAAACCTTTGTCGTTGTCGCTGATCTTGCCTTGGATCGGAAGCGTTGTGCGCCCCAATACGAGGCTTGAATTGCCTATCATGATGGCCTTGTCATCAAAATCATAGCGGGCATTGATCACGCCGCTGGACACTGGCTGCGCCTCGCCGCCGATGTAAAGTTCACCATTACCGAGCGCAAACGAGAGGTCGAGCATGGGTTTTTGACCGCTTGCGCCCCGGCTCGCGTCGATAATGACACCTGCCTTGACGTTGAGCCCCTGATGCATGAGGCCATCGCCATCATATTGCTCCACAAGCGGACCGATATCGAAGCCGTCCAGCCGCGCGGAAAACTTATCGATGCCGCCACCGCTGGCGGTGGCAGCAAGCGCCAGTTCCGCAATCTGCCCGTTGAAAGCCACGTCGCCATCCAGCTTGTAGCCGCCATCGCCATCAGGAACGAGCGACAGTTCGCTTAAGTTGATTGTGCGCGGCTTGCCGTCCTCGCGCGGCGGCAAACGGATTGCGATATCTGAAAGATCAATTTCCTCCGTACCACTGCGCTGGAAAGTCTGAGACAGCCGGTCGAGATGGGCGAACGCATTTTCCAGGAGACCCGGCAGGGTATCAACACGTAGCTGCGAGAGGTCGAAGCCCTCCCCCTTCGGCAAGAGGGACGTATCGAGTTCCATTCCGTTGGCTTCAAGGGCGGCGATCGATACGCGACCTGTCAGCAGGGCCAAAGGATCGAGCGCCATCCCGATGGAACGCGCCCGGCTGAGATGCTGACCCGACTCGCTGTCGATGATGTCAACATCCTGCGCCACGAGCGCCAGCTTCAGCCCGGAAGAAAAGCGAATAGCGGTGGAGCCTATACGGGCCTCGTACCGAGAACCGAGCGCCCTCTCAAGCGCCTGCTGAGCCTGGCTGGACAGGGTGTTGTCCACAGAGCCGGTTTCCACCGAAAGTATTATGCCGCCAATGGACAGGAAGGCGAGGATGAAGAGAGCGACGAAAACCTTGGTGAAAGCGCGCAGCATGGAGCGCGGCGGAGGGCAGTGGACGATGATCGGGTCTTCGGCTTGCGCAGACGGCAAATCGTGAAGGGGCACGATGTCTCGCTTGCTGAAATTGACCTTCTCCCCTCGAATTTCCGCCATCCGTCCTGCCCGCTCCCGGAAACATCATGAATCCAAAGCCAATGGAATGAATTTGACATTTGATACCCATACACGGCCATCTTGAAGATCAAATGTCGACTTCGAAAATTCCACTGGAAACAAAAACTTACTAGCGAATTTCACAACCATGACATTTGCTCTTGAGGCCTTCGCAGGCGGCAACAAGTGTCAAAATCAGACCACTAGCACTCCATCAGTTTGGCGGTGTCACCCTGCCATTCCGCTTCAAACGCAACAAGACTGGACGAAGATGTTATTCGCACTATATCGAGTAGCAGCCCCCATGCTCAACAATCCGGGCAAAAGAAAGGTGAACCATGGCAGAACTGACGATTGGCGACGAAGCACCCGATTTCCGTCTTCCCAGAAATGGCGGTGGTGACATTTCTCTCTCCGATTTGAAGGGTAAAGCGGTCGTCCTTTATTTCTACCCCAAGGACGACACATCCGGTTGCACGGCAGAAGCTATCGATTTCAGTGCGCAGGGTGGAGAATTCGAGAAGGCCAATAGTGTCGTCATCGGCATATCGCCTGATTCGGTGAAGAGCCATGACAAGTTCGCTGCGAAACATTCACTGAGCATCATGTTGGCCGCCGATGAGGATAAGACCGCCCTGGAAGCCTACGGGGTCTGGAAAGAGAAGAGCATGTACGGAAAGAAATACATGGGCGTAGAGCGCACGACCTATCTGATTTCTCCGCAGGGCAAAATCGCGAAAATCTGGAACAAGGTGAAGGTTCAAGGCCACGCACAAGCGGTTCTCGGCGAAGTGAAGGCCCTTTGAACGGCAAAAAGCTGATTGCGGAACCATGACATTTACCGTGACATCGCTACGCGGCGGAGCAATAGACGCCATTGCCTCAGCCGATCTCGATCGAAAAACCGCGCTTACGCAGGAGACGGCAACGCGCTGGCTCGAGCGGCGTCTTTCTTTACGCTCGCCGCTCGATCCAAAATTGCCCGAACGTCCTGGACGCCCTGAGAAACCGGAACTCGTTCCACCCACCGCTGTGAAGCGGCGTTCGCTTCACAGCGTGAAGGGACGCATAGCCCTTTTGCACGCCATCGCGCATATTGAACTCAACGCGGTCGATCTCGCTCTCGACATCGTTGCCCGATATGCCAGCGAGCCCGTCCCGCACTCGTTTTTCGATGGCTGGATGCAGGTGGCCTTCGAAGAGGCGAAGCACTTCACGCTGGTGCGGGACAGGTTGCGCGCCTTAGGTGCCGATTATGGCGACCTCCCCGCCCATGACGGTCTGTGGCAGGCAGCGCACGCCACCCGCAACGATCTAACGGCGCGGCTTGCCGTCGTTCCCCTGATTCTCGAAGCGCGTGGTCTCGATGTCACGCCCCAGCTTCAGGCGAAGATGCGAGAGACAGGAGACATGGAAAGTGCGTCCGTCCTCGATGTGATCTATAATGACGAAAAGGGCCACGTTGCCATCGGCGCGAAATGGTTTCGATTTCTGTGTGCTCGAGAAAAGAAGGATCCAGCGGAAACCTTCAAGCATCTCGTCCGCGTCAACTTCCGTGGCCCTTTGAAGCCCCCCTTCAATGACCTTGCGCGCGCGGAGGCTGGTCTGACGCCCTCGTTCTATCGGTCGCTTACCGCCGTCAGCCAGAGCTGACTGCGTTTGTAAAAGCTTCGTTAACCTTAACAAAGTATGTTTTTCAGCGAGCTGAAGCGTGCCGCGATCGCCCGGATTCGTGCCTCACGCTCGGACTTGATGTTGATCGCATGTCGCCATCGCAAGACCGCTTCACGCTTTTGCACGACATGCTTCAGAAACCGCTGGAGCTGAAATGACGGAAGCGAGGACAAACCTGGCGTTTGGCAAGAAGCGCAAACAGCACGTCCTCATTCTGGCGAGCGGCGAAAGAGTTCGCCATGTCACGATCCGGCCTCTGCTGGTCGTCCCCACTCTTGTCATTATCCTCGTCATGACACTCGGCTTTGTCGGCTCCACCGCCTACCTGGTATTCCGCGATGATATGCTTGGAGCGATGATCGCGCGCCAGTCTCGTATGCAAAAGGACTATGAGGACCGCATCGCCGCGTTACGGTCACAAGTAGACCAGATCACCTCGCGTCAGCTTCTCGATCAGCAAGCGGTTGAAAAGAAGGTAGAAAAGCTTCTGGCTCAACAGAACGCCCTTTCCTCGCGTCATGGTCGGGTGAACGATCTTTTGAATGAGAACGATGGACCCGCCTCACGCGAACAGGAAAGCGCTGCTCCATCGGCAAATGCATTTGCGCCTCAGAAGAGGGCAAGCCTTTCGGGAGCTGCGTCCGCCATCGATCACGCGCTACGCGGGCCGGGAAAGGAACCGGGCCTAAAGGGAAGCCTGACATACCTTGATAACAAGGATGCTATTTCCGGCCGGGCGCTGACTCGTATGCTGGCATCGCTCAATCGAATCGAATCGGAACAGCTCGGGCGAATCGCTTCGCTAACGATAGGCGCAAACAATCGCGCAGACGCCATGGCCGATATCATTCGCAGCACCGGCATCAAGATCGATGACAAAGCGGACGATGCAATTGGCGGTCCCTATGTCGAGGCCTCCTCTAGTCCTTTCCAGTCCTCACTTGCCGATCTCGACAATGCGCTGGACCGGCTGGAAACCGTCCGTGGCGCCGCCGAGCGTTTGCCGCTTGGCAATCCGGCACCGGGTCGCGATATCACCAGCCGCTTCGGCAACCGCATGGACCCCTTTTTAGGTCGGCTTGCATTGCATACCGGCATAGATTTTCGTGCGGAAACAGGCGCGGATGTGCGCGCCACCGGTGCGGGTACCGTTTCTTTTGCAGGTTATTCGGGCGGTTATGGCAATATGGTGGAAATCGATCACGGCAAGGGCGTGAGCACCCGCTACGGCCACCTTTCCCAGATTCTGGTTAGAACCGGTGAGAAAATCGAAGTTTCCGACGTCATCGGCAAGGCAGGCAGCACGGGCCGCTCGACCGGTCCGCATGTCCATTACGAAGTGCGGCTGCACGACGAGGCTGTCGATCCGATGCGGTTTCTCATGGCGGGCACGGAATTGAAGACCTATCTACAGTAACGCTCACGCCCCTCGGCAGAATTCAGACCGGTTTTTCTTCCCCGGCTACGATTTCATGTGTCGTTTTGGCACAAATCCCCGTTTCCTTGACTTTTCGACGATTTAAGCCTAAGTCGCGGACCACGATCTGCGGCACTAACGCTACGACAGTCGTTTGTTCTTCGAACCAGAACGGAAACAGTTTTTCCTTTGACAACATTCTCTGATCTTGGCCTGAGCCAAAAAGTCCTTTCCGCTATTGCCGATGCCGGCTACAACACGCCGACACCCATCCAGGCGGGCGCCATTCCCCCGGCGCTGGAAAGACGCGACATTTGCGGCATTGCACAGACGGGAACCGGTAAGACCGCCTCCTTCGTGCTGCCGATGCTCACCCTGCTGGAAAAGGGTCGAGCGCGCGCACGAATGCCCCGGACACTCATTCTGGAACCGACGCGCGAACTCGCCGCCCAGGTTGCCGAGAATTTCGAGAAGTATGGCAAGAATCACAAGCTCAATGTCGCGCTGCTCATCGGCGGCGTTTCGTTCGAAGAGCAGGATCGCAAGCTGGAGCGTGGCGCGGATGTCCTGATCTGCACCCCCGGTCGCCTGCTCGACCATTGCGAGCGCGGCAAGCTTTTGATGACGGGCGTGGAAATCCTTGTCATTGACGAAGCCGACCGCATGCTCGACATGGGCTTCATCCCCGATATCGAACGCATCGCGAAGATGATCCCCTTCACGCGCCAGACACTGTTCTTCTCGGCCACCATGCCGCCGGAAATTCAGAAGCTCGCCGATCGCTTCCTGCAGAACCCGGTCCGCATTGAGGTTGCAAAGCCTTCTTCGACGGCAAAGACGGTCACGCAGCGCATCGTCGCAACGCATGACAAGGATTATGAGAAGCGCGCCGTG
Organism: uncultured Agrobacterium sp.; assembly: GCF_913777885.1. Classification (NCBI taxonomy): domain Bacteria; kingdom Pseudomonadati; phylum Pseudomonadota; class Alphaproteobacteria; order Hyphomicrobiales; family Rhizobiaceae; genus Agrobacterium; species uncultured Agrobacterium sp. The sequence goes on from NZ_CAJYTV010000018.1 coordinate 268,749, forward strand.
CTTCGTGATCTCATCAAGGCGCAGACCGAGCTCAAGAACGCGATTATCTTCTGCAACCGCAAGAAGGATGTCGCCGATCTCTATCGTTCGCTTGAACGTCACGGCTTCTCCGTCGGTGCTCTGCATGGCGACATGGACCAGACCTCGCGCACCAAGATGCTTGCCGGCTTCAAGGACAATCAGATCACGCTGCTGGTCGCGTCCGACGTTGCCGCGCGCGGTCTCGACATTCCAGATGTCAGCCACGTCTTCAACTTCGACGTTCCGATCCATGCGGAAGATTATGTTCATCGCATCGGCCGTACCGGTCGCGCTGGCCGTTCGGGTGCCGCCTTCACGCTCGTCAATCGCCGCGACACCAAGTATCTCGACGCCATCGAAAAGTTGATCGGCGAGAAAATCGAGTGGCTGAACGGCGACCTTTCGGAACTTCCCGCCCCCATGGAAAGTTTTGCTACCGACCGTCCGCGCCGTGGCAAGGACAAAGACAAGGATCGTGGCCGTGGTCGCGACCGGAACCGCCGCGACGCGCCACAGCAGATCGAGGCAGAAATCCCGAATGTAAAACCGGCTGACAACACGCACGTTGCGGCAAATGGAGGCGACAAGGTGAAGGCAGAGCGCAGGCACGAGAAGGCACCTCGCAATTTTGAGCGGAGCCCCGGTGCTTCCCACGCCAATGACGACAACCGTGACCGTCGTCGCCACTACCGCGACCATGACGACGGCCCGACACCTGTCGGATTCGGCGATGACATTCCGGCTTTCATGCTGATTGTCGCAAACGCCAAAGGCTGATGGCACGACCGGGCATCGATTTTCCCGGTGTGGGATGCGGGCTCGTCATTAGACGAGCCGGCAAGGTTCTTCTATATAAGCGCGTCAAGTCACCTGAAGCCGGTCACTGGAGCATAGTGGGCGGTAAAGTCGACCATATGGAGCACGCTCTCGATGCTGCCCGGCGGGAGGCTGAAGAAGAAAGCGGGCTGACGATCGGTAACGTCCGCTTCTTGTGCATCAGTGAGCAAATCATGCCTGCGGACGGCCAGCATTGGCTCTCGCTCATCTACGTAACCGACGATGCGACAGGAACGGCGCAATTGACGGAGCCGGATAAGCTTTCAGACATGGGCTGGTTCGATATAAACGACCCACCCTCCCCGCTTTCCCTTTTCGCTCAGGACGCGTTTCGTCATCTTGGATCCTGGCAGGGTCAAGACTGAACGATCCGCGGCGCTATACCCATCGCGCGCTAAGCAATCATTCTTAGCCATAAGACGTTTTTTCTCGGCATTTAGCCTTTTGCATCCTGCTCAGCCTCGATAACATCGGACAATCGCACAGGATAATGCCGTCCATGAATTCACTCCGCCTGCTCAGTTTTGCCTTTAGCATCAGCGTGGCCAGCGTCGCACATTCGGCGACTATAGCCGTTGTTGCGCCCCAAAGCGGCCCGTACGAGATATTGGGTTCACAAATCCGGCAGGGTGTGAAGGCGGCAGCGGCGAAGGTCGGGCTCGATGTGATGGAGATCCATGAAAGCTGCGAAGATGGCAGCGGCGGCGCGATAGCTGATGGCCTTGTCGCATCCAAAGTCTCTGTCGTGGTTGGCTTCCTCTGCACAGAAACGCTTGCGGATGCCTTGCCAACCCTGAAGGGCGCAGCCATTCCAGCAATCACGCTGTCCAGCCGGGCACCGATCGTCATGGAAGATTCGGTGAAGCGTGGCTGGCCTCTGTTCCGTATGGCCGCTTCGGAGACCGCAGAATCATCTGCCATCGCTGATGTCATGTTGCGCGACTGGAAAGGCCTGTCCTTCGCCCTTCTCGATGACGGCACGATCTACAGCCGCGAGCTGGTGGATCGGGTTCGTGCGCGACTGGAAGAAGCCGGGCTGAAACCGACATTCACCGATACGCTGCGCCCGTCGCAGGAACAACAAATCTCTCTTGTTCGACGCCTCAGCCGTACGGGTGTGACACATGTCTTCGCTGCTGCCGAACGAAATGACGTATCGATTATCGCGCGGGATGCAACGGCAGAAAAAATATCGCTGGTGCTGTTGGGAGGCGATGCACTGCGAGCGGCAAACACACCCGTTCCGCTTCAGCCAGGCGTTCTGGCTATGGCGCTACCGGATTATGCGACACTGCCATCCGCAAACGAAGCCGTACAACAATTGCGCAGCGCCAATGTCGAGCCAGACGGTTATGTCCTGCCAGCCTATGCAGCGACGCAACTCTCCGCCCAAGCGCTGGAAATGGCTGCGGAACAATCGAAGTCAACGCCTGCGATCATGATCGGAAACACCTTCACTACGGTGATCGGCCCCATCATCTTCACTGATCGCCACGAGTTGCAGGATAATCCCTATCGGTTGCAACGCTGGACAGGGACTGAGTTTACGCCTGTCGATAGGGCGATAAATTAAAGCGTTTGCCCGCCGTATGGAAACGTCACCGTCATGCTCGATTGTCTTACGACCCAATCGACTGGAGACTGGTCCTATCCTTAGCCAATCTTGTTGCGCCAGACATCCGATGATAAGGGGCAGCAACGCCTTGCCACTCAGGAGCATTTGCCAATGACACTGCCCGTCAGGATCGCCCCCTCCATTCTCGCCGCAAATTTCGCAAAGCTCGGGCAAGAGGTTGCCGACGTAACGGCGGCTGGAGCCGACTGGATCCACCTGGACGTCATGGATGGTCATTTCGTGCCGAATATCTCGTTCGGACCGGATGTCATCAAGGCGCTACGCCCGCACAGCAACGCCTTTTTCGACTGCCATTTGATGATTGCGCCAGCCGATCCTTATCTTGAGGCTTTCGCCAAGGCTGGCTGCGACGGCATCACGGTTCACGCGGAAACCGGACCTCACCTGCATCGCTCTCTGCAAACCATCCGTTCGCTTGGCAAAAAGGTTGGCGTCACGCTTAATCCCGCGACACCGCTTTCGGTGCTCGAAAACGTGCTGGACGATGTCGACCTCATCCTCATCATGAGCGTCAACCCGGGCTTTGGCGGCCAGAAGTTCATTCCGGCGATGCTGGACAAAATTCGCGCTGCAAAGTCGCTTATCGGCGACCGGCCGATCGAACTCGAAGTTGATGGCGGGATCACCATCGAAACAGCAGGCAGCGCCATTGCCGCTGGCGCCAATGCACTCGTCGCTGGTTCTGCCATCTTCAAGGGCGATGGCGTAGATGACTACAGGAAAACCGTTTCGGCGCTGCGGGCATCCGCCGAAAGTGGCAGGACCTGAGTGTGATCACTCCACGCGTCGGGATTTACCCTGCCGCGCCGAATGCGTTGAGATTGCCGGAACACTTTGCTAAACGGCATCAGATTTCTCAGTTCAAAAAGGCTTTGCCATGATCCCTCGTTATTCCCGGCCGGAAATGGTCGCTATCTGGTCGCCGGAAACCAAGTTCCGCATCTGGTTCGAAATCGAGGCGCATGCGTGCGACGCGCTGGCCGAGATCGGGGTGATCCCCAAGGAAGCGGCAAAGACCATCTGGGAAAAGGGCGGCGCTGCAGAGTTCGATGTTGCCCGCATCGATGAGATCGAAGCCGTCACCAAACATGACGTCATCGCCTTCCTGACCCATCTTGCGGAGTTCGTCGGTCCTGACTCGCGCTTCATCCACCAGGGCATGACCTCGTCCGACGTGCTCGATACCACGCTGAACATTCAGTTGGTCCGCGCCGCCGACCTGCTGATCGCCGGCATGGACCGCGTTTTGACGGCACTGAAGACCCGCGCTTTCGAGCACAAGAACACCGTTCGCATCGGCAGAAGCCATGGCATTCATGCCGAGCCGACCACGATGGGCCTGACATTTGCCCGTTTCTATGCCGAGATGGACCGCAACCGCAACCGCCTCGTCAATGCCCGTGCGGAAATCGCAACTGGTGCGATCTCCGGCGCTGTCGGCACCTTCGCCAATATCGATCCGTCGGTTGAAGAGCATGTTTGCAAGGCGCTTGGCCTGTCGCCGGAGCCCGTTTCCACTCAGGTCATCCCGCGTGACCGCCACGCCATGTTCTTTGCTACACTCGGCGTCATCGCCTCGTCGATCGAGAACGTTGCCATCGAAATCCGTCATATGCAGCGCACCGAAGTTCTGGAAGCGGAAGAGTTCTTCTCCCCCGGCCAGAAGGGCTCGTCGGCCATGCCGCACAAGCGCAACCCTGTTCTGACCGAAAACCTGACCGGTCTTGCCCGTCTGGTGCGCATGGCTGTGGTTCCCGCCCTGGAAAACGTCGCTCTGTGGCATGAGCGCGATATCAGCCACTCATCCGTCGAGCGCGGCATTGGCCCGGATACGACCATCACGCTGGATTTCGCTCTCAACCGCCTTGCCGGCGTGATCGAGAAGCTGGTGATCTATCCGGAAAACATGTTGAAGAACATGAACAAATTCCGTGGCCTCGTCCATTCGCAGCGTGTGCTGCTGGCTCTGACGCAGGCCGGCGTTTCGCGCGAAGATTCCTACCGTCTCGTTCAGCGTAATGCGATGAAGGTCTGGGAGGAAGGCAAGGACTTCCTCGAAGAACTGCTGGCGGATGAGGAAGTGCGCGCAGCGCTTCCGGAAGAGACGATCCGCGAAAAGTTTGACCTAGGCTACCACACCAAGCACGTCGATACGATCTTCAAGCGGGTGTTCGGCGAGGCTTGATCTTCAAGCCGAAGACAAAATCGGCGCTTCGCGTCACTTAAAGATCATCGCTCACTTCGGCCAGGACCGAGGTGAGCGTCAGGCGTGCAAGAGTTCGTCCTATGGGCATTTCCGGGTCTCAGCATCTTGATAACGCCAGCCAACACACCAAGATAAGCGGTATGAAAGCATCAGAAGCAGATATCCTCATCGTTCCCGGATATACCAATTCCGGTCCTGATCACTGGCAAAGTCGCTGGCAGGAGAAGCTGTCGACGGCGCGCCGCGTTGAGCAGGCGGAGTGGTCGAAGCCGGTGCGTGAAGACTGGGTGGCCCGCCTCGTGGAGGAAGTGAACGCCTCGACGAAGCCAGTGGTCCTCGTCGCGCACTCGCTCGGCGTGCCCACGGTGATCCATGCGCTGCCAAACATCGGCTCGAAAGTGGCGGGTGCGATGCTCGTGGCACCGCCAGACGTCGCGAATCCGGACATTCGGCCAAAGCATCTGATGACGTTCGGACCTTATCCGCGCGATCCGCTTCCCTTTCCGGCAATCACGATCGCCAGCCGCAATGATCCGTTCGGAACATATGAGCATGCCGACGACATCGCCGCAGCCTGGGGCTCGCTTCTGATCGATGCCGGCATGTCGGGACATATCAATACGGAATCGGGCCATGGCCCATGGCCTGAAGGCACCATGGTTTTCGCCCAGTTTCTGAGCAGGCTCAAACCGCCTCCTGGCTTCGTCACTGCTGAGTAACAGTGAACGAAATCACCTGTTTTTACCCAGAAATTTCATGGATTGAGAGTAAAACGAAAAATCCGCGCAAGCAAATCTCGCGCGGATTTAATCTGTCGATATGTGTGATCAAGACCGATAACGTCAGGCAACGCGCTTGTTGCCGAATTGCGAGATCCCATCACGCAGTTCGTCGGCGGCACAGCGTAGCAGGCTACTCATCTGGTCATGGATCGCGTCGTCGGTAACGCCGACACCGGCTGCGATGAAATCGTCATGCAGCTTGTTGAACACAGCTTCATCGCCTTCGCTACCGATGGAAGTGGCAACGATCTCTGTTGCATAGGAGTTCGCGTCTTCCTTGTGCATCAGGGAGGCGGCCCACAGCCCCATCAACCTGCTGCGCAGCCCGTGAAGGCGGAAGCTTAGTTCTTCTTCGTGAAAATAAAGATTCTCAAGCGCTTTACCGCGCGTTCTCAGACCCATGACTATACCCCGTTTTACTTGTATCGTTATTTGCGTCCTCTTGGTCGGGACAACACTGTTCTACAATACAACTGTTGAAAAAGCGTAACTTTGGAATGATGCCTTGGAAGAGCCAAAAACAGGGTTGAAGAATTGCAAACAACCGCGTGCCGTCGCATTGTGAAGTCGCTTCTTTTCCGTTATGGGACCGCTTCAAGAAACGAAACGACCGCCACCCGCACCGGCGCTAAAACAAGAGATATGTCGCTATGAACCGTCGCCGCCGAATCTATGAAGGCAAGGCCAAGATCCTTTATGAAGGTCCGGAGCCGGGAACGCTCATCCAGTTCTTCAAGGACGACGCGACCGCTTTCAACAAGAAGAAGCATGAAGTCATCGACGGCAAGGGCGTTCTGAACAATCGCATCTCGGAATATGTCTTCACGCATCTGAACAAGATCGGCATTCCGACACACTTCATCCGTCGGCTGAATATGCGCGAGCAGTTGATCAAGGAAGTCGAGATGATCCCCCTTGAGGTCGTCGTGCGCAACGTCGCCGCCGGCTCGCTTTCGAAGCGCCTCGGCATCGACGAAGGCGTCGTGCTGCCACGCTCGATCATCGAGTTCTATTACAAGTCGGACGCGCTGGAAGACCCTATGGTCTCGGAAGAGCACATCACGGCGTTCGGCTGGGCCAACCCTGCCGAACTTGACGACATCATGGCGCTCGCCATTCGCGTCAACGACTTCCTCTCCGGCCTTTTCCTCGGGGTTGGCATTCAGCTCGTCGATTTCAAGATCGAATGCGGACGCCTGTTTGAAGGCGATATGATGCGCATTATCCTTGCAGACGAAATTTCTCCGGATAGCTGCCGCCTGTGGGATATCGAGACGCAGGAAAAGATGGACAAGGATCGCTTTCGCCGCGATATGGGTGGACTGCTGGAAGCCTACTCGGAAGTCGCGCGGCGTCTCGGCATCATCAATGAAAATGAACCGATCCGCGGCACGGGCCCGGTTCTCGTCAAGTAACATCAGGAGACCATCAGGTGATCAAGGCACGGGTGACTGTTACGCTGAAGAACGGCGTTCTCGATCCGCAGGGTAAAGCAATCGAAGGCGCGCTGGGCAGCCTCGGTTTCGATGGCGTCGGTCAGGTCCGTCAGGGCAAGGTCTTCGATCTTGAACTGGACGCCACCGACAAGGCGAAGGCCGAAGAAAACCTGAAGGCGATGTGCGAGAAGCTTCTCGCCAACACCGTCATCGAAAACTACGCGATCGCCATCCTCTAGAGCAATTTGCGTGAACGGTGTTCACCTTTATAGCTCTCAACTCTTTGTTTGACGCATTTCCACATGCAAGATCGCAGGCGCTTCTGCTGGAAATGCTCTGAATTTCGGAGCCAAGGCCCATGAAATCCGCAGTCGTCCAGCTTCCTGGCCTCAATCGCGACCGTGACATGATCGCGGCCTTGACGAAGATTTCGGGTCAGGCGCCCGTCACCATCTGGCAGACGGAAACGCAAATTCCGGATGTCGATCTGATCGTGATCCCCGGCGGCTTCTCCTATGGCGATTATCTGCGTTGCGGCGCGATCGCCGCCCGCATGCCGGTCATGCAGGCGATCCGCGAGAAGGCAGAACAGGGTGTGAAAGTTCTGGGTGTTTGCAACGGCTTCCAGATTTTGGTCGAAGCCGGGATGCTGCCAGGCGCCTTGATGCGCAACGCCTCGCTCAAATTCGTCTGCCGCGAAGTCAAGCTAGAAGTCGTCAACAACGATACCGAGTTTACCCGCACCTATGACAAGGGCCAGATCATCCGCTCGCCCGTTGCTCATCACGACGGCAACTATTTCGTCGAAGCTGACGAATTGAAGGCGATGGAAGACAATGGCCAGGTCGTCTTCCGTTACGCTGAAGGCACTAACCCGAACGGCTCGTTGAACGATATTGCCGGCGTCATCAACGCCAAGGGCAATGTTCTCGGCATGATGCCGCATCCGGAAAACCTCATCGAAGCTGCCCATGGCGGCAAGGATGGGCGCGGCATATTTGCCTCGGCGCTTGGCGTTATTGCCGCCTGATATCGCAAGCATCGAGCCGGGCGGATCAGCCCGGCTTTCTTTTGCCGCTCATGCTGGATTGAAGAATGAACCGCACCGCTCCCACACGTTCCGTCGGCATTGTCGCTCTTGGCTTCGCAGCAATCGCACTTGCTGCATGCCAGCCGAAGCCTGAGCCACCGAGGGCTGCGTCGCAGGCTGCCCTTCCTGTGATGGAGCGCATCGCGCTCGGCGCCAATGCCTGCTGGTTCAAGTCCGGCGATCCAGCTTTCAAGGCCTACCGCCTTGCACCGGAACTCAACTCTTTCTCTGGCCGTCCTCGCATTCTGCTGGTTCCACGCAACAGCCCGGAATCGCGCCCGATGCTGGTGGTACAAGCCGAAGGTAATCCGGCCAATCTTCAGGCTTTCGGTCCGGTGATGAATGACGGTCACGCACCGCGCATCTCCGCAGACATCAAGCGATGGGCCAATGGTGGCAAGGGCTGCTGATCGTCCGTAGACTGGATACGGTCTCTTGTGACGTTGATAGGGAGCAGGCCGGAAATTCTCTTTCGCCTCTCCACAGGCAGCTTGAGCAAGATCACGATCGCTGCAAACGCACAGACTTGCTTTTTGCCGTTTCTTGCCGCTATTAGCCAAAGCCATCAGCAATTGAATGAGATGGCAGACACCCATGTCCCTTCCCGATAAAGCCTTCCCAGTGTCCTGGGATCAGTTTCACCGCGATGCCCGCGCGCTGGCGTGGCGTCTTGCCGGCCTGAACCAGGAGTTCAAGGCCATCGTCTGCATCACCCGCGGCGGCCTCGTTCCAGCGGCGATCATCTCCCGCGAGCTTAACATCCGCCTCATCGACACGGTCTGCATCGCCACCCGTCACGATTACCTGAACCAGGGCGATACCGTTCTGCTAAAGGGCATCTCCCCCGAACTGTTGGAAAAGTCCGGCGAGGGCATTCTGGTCGTCGACGATCTGACAGATACGGGCAAGACAGCATTGGAAGTGCGCGAGATGCTGCCAAAGGCACATTTTGCCTGCGTCTATGCCAAGCCAACCGGCGTTCCCACCATCGACACCTTTGTGACCGAGGTCAGCCAGGATACCTGGATCTACTTCCCATGGGACATGGGCTTCACCTATCAAGAGCCAATCGCCAAGGGCGCGCCCGGCTGATCACCACACATTGATCGGGTCGCGCCAGGCCTTGAGTTTTGGCGCGACATCGTCTCATCGCGCTATCATAGCGCATCTCCCCTTACGGCCCCGGCTCCGGCTCCAGCAGCACCGGCCCGGCACCCTTATCACCCAGTATATCTGCCGGATTGCGCAGCGGACACTCATCCGTCGAAAGACAGCCACAGCCGATGCAGCCGGTCAGCTGATTGCGCAGCCGTGTAAGACGCGCAATACGGTCGTCCAGTTCGGCCTGCCAATGGGTGGCAAGCCTCTGCCAGTCCTTTCCCGTTGGCGTGCGACCATCCGGCAGAGTATTCAATGCCTGCTGAATCTCCTTGAGCGGAATCCCCGCCCTCTGGGCCACCTTGATGATGGCGATGCGCCTCAGCACATCGCGCCCGTAGCGACGGTGATTGGAGCTATTGCGCCAGCCTTTTATCAGCCCTTCGGCCTCGTAAAAGTGAAGCGTCGAAACCGCCACCCCCGCCCGCTCGGCAACGTCCCCGACAGATAGATCGCGCACCAGCGGAATCTGCTGAAGTTTTCTCGTCATGTCTGCTGACCTCAACTTTACTTGAGGAATTACCACATGGCGATCAACCGTCCAAGGAGAGCCTACATGTCGTCGCGCCTGCGACCGTAAGGGCCATCTACTCAAATGCTTAGAGGAGAGAGCTGCACAGACCGCTAGATGTAGTCGTAGGCCTGTGCATAAAGGCCGCTCACGCTACAATTGGCTGTAGAACGACATCCCATGTTGCCGCTTGGCAACATCGAGAATCTTCCCGGAAACGCTCGATTTCACGCCCTGCGCTGCGACAGGCAAGCTTCACGCAAGGTAAGGGCATAGCTCTCATTCTGTGCAAGTCACTGAAATCTATAGAGGGTTTTTCTTTCCCCGTTTTCCACAACCTATCCACACCATATCTTGTGGTAAATAAACACTTACAAACTAGCACTTGACGGAATCGGCTCGTTTTCTAAAAGTAGCCCCACGTTGCGGCGGCAACGGAATCGGCAGGTTCATCTGCGGTTCTTTCCTGTATCTGTTCACGCGTTGTCTTGCGTTCCAACCATGAGGGGTGAGGAACGTGAGGGCGTGTCCATGTGTCGGGGATGCTGCCAAAACGTGCGGCGGGGTCTGGCAACAAGAAACTGTTAATACTATATATAGTATGCTTGCGGCCATAATAACCACGACATAAGGGAACGACATCCAAAGATGAACGTTTCCAACTCATCGGCGAACAACTGGTGGCGCATGGCCCATGCGACACCGGAACGATATTTTGCGCCCGACCAGGCGCCAACTGACAAGGACACCAACGATGCGCATCGAACGCCGCTTTACGAAGCCCGGCCAGTCGCCTTACGCGGAAATCGAATTCCGCAAGGCCATTAGCGAAATCAAGAATCCGGACGGTTCCGTCGTGTTCCGTCTTGCGGATATTGATGTGCCGGCGCAGTTCAGCCAGGTGGCGACCGACGTTCTGGCGCAGAAGTATTTCCGCAAGGCTGGCGTTCCCAAGGTCCTGAAGAAGGTCGAAGAGAACGACGTTCCATCCTTCCTGTGGCGTTCCGTTGCCGATACGGCTGCCATGAAGGACCTGCCTGAGGCTGAGCGTTATGGCTCGGAAATCGACGCGCGTCAGGTTTTCGATCGCCTCGCCGGCACCTGGGCCTATTGGGGCTGGAAGGGCAAGTATTTCTCGTCCGAAGAAGATGCTCTCGCCTTCCGCGACGAGCTCGCCTACATGCTCGCCACCCAGCGCGTTGCGCCGAACTCGCCGCAGTGGTTCAACACTGGCCTGCATTGGGCCTATGGCATTGATGGTCCGGGCCAGGGCCACTTCTATGTCGACCCCTTCACCGGCAAGCTGACCAAGTCCAAGTCCGCTTACGAGCATCCCCAGCCGCATGCCTGCTTCATCCAGTCCGTTGAAGACGATCTGGTCAACGAAGGCGGCATCATGGACCTTTGGGTTCGCGAAGCCCGTCTGTTCAAATACGGCTCCGGCACGGGCTCCAACTTCTCCTATCTGCGTGGCGAAGGCGAAAAGCTTTCCGGCGGCGGCAAGTCCTCCGGCCTGATGAGCTTCCTCAAGATCGGCGACCGCGCAGCTGGCGCCATCAAGTCCGGCGGCACCACCCGTCGTGCGGCCAAGATGGTCGTCGTCGATGCCGATCACCCGGATATCGAAGCCTATATCGACTGGAAGGTGAACGAAGAGCAGAAGGTTGCTGCCCTCGTCACCGGCTCCAAGATCGTCGCCAAGCACCTCAAGGCCATCATGAAGGCCTGCATCAACTGCGAAGGCGATAACGGCGATTGCTTCGATCCTGCCAAGAACCCTGCCCTGAAGCGCGAAATCCGCGCTGCCAAGAAGGATCAGGTTCCGGAAAACTACATCAAGCGCGTCATCCAGTTCGCCCAGCAGGGTTATAAGGATATCGAATTCAAGACCTATGATACCGACTGGGATTCGGAAGCCTACCTGACTGTGTCTGGCCAGAACTCCAACAACTCCGTTTCGTTGAAGGACGATTTCCTGCGCGCTGTCGAAAGCGACGGCGACTGGAACCTCACCGCCCGCCGCGACGGCAAGGTGATGAAGACGCTGAAGGCACGCGACCTGTGGGAAAAGATCTCGCATGCCGCTTGGGCCTCTGCCGATCCGGGCCTGCACTTCAACACCACCATGAACGACTGGCACACCTCGCCTGCCGCCGGTTCCATCCGTGCATCCAACCCATGCTCAGAATACATGTTCCTGGACGATACGGCCTGCAACCTTGCTTCGCTGAACCTCCTTCAGTTCAAGGACGCCGCTACCAAGAAGATCAACATTGCCGATTACGAGCACGCCGTTCGCCTGTGGACCGTCGTTCTCGAGGTCTCGGTAATGATGGCGCAGTTCCCATCGCGTCAGATTGCCGAACGCTCTTACGAATACCGCACACTGGGCCTCGGCTACGCCAACATCGGCGGCCTGCTGATGTCGTCGGGCATTCCTTATGACAGCGACGAAGGCCGTGCGATTGCAGGCGCCCTGACCGCCATCATGACCGGCGTGTCCTACGCGACCTCTGCCGAAATGGCAGGCGAGCTTGGCCCATTCCCAGGCTTTGCGCCGAACCGCGACAACATGCTGCGCGTCATCCGCAACCACCGCCGTGCAGCCCAGGGCCTCGCCTATGGCTACGAAGGCCTGTCGGTAAACCCGGTTCCGCTGATCCATGCCGATTGCACCGATCAGGAACTGATCAAGCACGCCGTTGCTGCCTGGGACAAGGCGCTGGAACTTGGCGAGCAGAACGGTTACCGCAACGCCCAGACCACCGTTATCGCGCCAACTGGTACGATCGGCCTCGTCATGGATTGCGACACCACCGGTATTGAGCCTGACTTTGCGCTGGTGAAGTTCAAGAAGCTCGCAGGCGGCGGCTACTTCAAGATCATCAACCGTGCGGTTCCGGAATCGCTGCGTTCGCTCGGCTACTCCGAAAGCCAGATCGCCGAGATCGAAGCCTATGCTGTCGGCCACGGCAACCTGAACCAGGCGCCCGGCATCAACCCCGGCTCGCTGAAGGCAAAGGGCTTCACTGATGAGAAGATCGAAGCCGTCAACGGCGCGCTGAAGAGCGCCTTCGACATCAAGTTCGTCTTCAACCAGTGGACACTCGGCGCCGACTTCCTGAAGGACACGCTGAAGGTTTCCGACGAGCAGCTGTCCGACATCAGCTTCAACCTGCTGGAGCATCTCGGCTTCTCGAAGAAAGACATCGAAGCGGCAAACGTTCACGTTTGCGGTGCGATGACGCTGGAAGGCGCGCCGTTCTTGAAGGACGAGCATCTGTCCGTCTTCGATTGCGCCAACCCCTGCGGCAAGATCGGCAAGCGTTATCTCTCGGTGGAATCGCACATCCGCATGATGGCGGCGGCACAGCCCTTCATTTCGGGTGCGATCTCCAAGACGATCAACATGCCGAATGATGCGACGGTGGAAGATTGCGGCGCAGCCTACATGCTTTCCTGGAAGCTGGCGCTGAAGGCCAACGCCCTTTACCGCGATGGCTCCAAGCTTTCCCAGCCGCTCAATGCTTCGCTTGTCGAAGATGAGGACGACGAGGACGCCATGGAAGAGCTGCTGGCTCAGCCACAGGCAGCCCAGGCCGTCACCATCACCGAAAAGATCGTCGAGCGCATCATCGAGCGCGTCGTTCGCAGCCAGGAAAAGCTGCCGACCCGCCGTAAGGGTTACACCCAGAAGGCCAAGATCGGAGGTCACACCATCTTCCTTCGCACCGGCGAATATGACGACGGTCGTCTTGGCGAAATCTTCCTTGATATGAACAAGGAAGGCTCGGCACTGCGCGCCTTCATCAACAACTTCGCAATTTCCGTGTCGCTCGGCCTGCAATATGGCGTGCCGCTGGAAGAATATGTCGACGCCTTTACCTTCACCAAGTTCGAGCCTGCCGGCATGGTGACGGGCAATGACGCGATCAAGAACGCCACGTCGATCCTCGACTACGTGTTCCGCGAACTCGCCATCTCCTATCTCGGCCGCCACGACCTGGCGCATGTCGATACGTCGGACTTCTCCAACACTGCACTCGGTCGCGGCGTGTCCGAAGGCAAGGCAGATGTCGTCTCCAAGGGCCTGACCCGCGGCTACAAGCCAACGCTCGTCTCCAACAATGGAAGCGAACGCGCCTCCGCGGAAATCAAGGGTTCTGCAACCGCAGCCCCTGCCCGCGCCTCGGCAAACGTGACAGCCATCTCCGGCAATACAGCCCGCAAGCTGGAGGCGACCGTTTCAGTCGCCACCTCGGACGTCGTCGCCTTCAAGCGTGACTATGAGGAACGCGCCCGCGAACTGGCCGAAGAGATTGCAGAAGAAGTCACCGAAACCGAACAGAGCGCCACCGGCCTCTTCTCGGACAAGGCGGCTGCGGATGCCGCCACTGCCAAGGCCGACGCCAAGAAGGTGGAAAACGAACGCCGCATGCGCTCGATCGCCCAAGGCTATACGGGCAACATGTGCTCCGAGTGCCAAAACTTCACGATGGTTCGGAATGGAACTTGCGAGAAGTGCGACACCTGTGGCGCAACGAGCGGCTGTAGCTGATGGACTAAATGAGATGAGGCGGCTCGAAATATTCGAGTCGCCTGCCCTAGCTAATCTTTTTAGCCTACTTCCGCTATTCCGCGCTAAACAAGGGATCAGGGGTATGTAGCCTTCGCCTCTTGTTACGAGATTAGATCAAGATCGGTCTCCTGAGGAGTAATTATAGCTATATCACGAGCATTTTCGAGGATAAGGCGCTGACCTTGACGTTGCAAATCACCTTGGACGCTTATCCACTTCCGCCCTTCTGCCGCCTCGTATATCAGCGCACGGTCTCCAGGTGTGAATTTCATGCGAACTTTTCGTAGTGCCCCGGCTAAAACAGTCTCCACGATCACTGAGCCTTCAGACTTTTGCGATGGATCGGAGATAAGTGTAACAAGCCCTTCAATTGTGAAATTTGGCTCCGCCTCCTGACTAGCTAGCAGCACTGATGCTTCCGTCAGGACTGCAGCATCCTCTCTCCGCAGCGATAAATTCACTACTTTATCTTTTGGGGCGGAGGGACTCCATGCTAGCCCCACATCCACTCCGTCTCCCTCGGCAGCCAGTCGCGCTAGCGCCGCGCAGAAATTGGAACTGATGCCGGATTTATAAGAGTCAACAATTGGTTGAGCGCCCTGCACCACAGACTTTCTAAGGGCCCTTTCTGTGGCTGAAAGTGCCGCCGCCAACGAGTTAGTGACTCGTCGGCCAAATGATGGTTCGCTCAGATCAAGCGATACCTGATTTCCAGAAGAGAAGTCCCATGGACTGAGGACGTTCAACACAAAGCTGCCTATTTGCGTTTGGCCCAGCCGGACATTTCCAAGATAGTCATTTACCTCGTCGAAACTGCGGCCTCTCCAACTCCTACGGGGTATGTTAGACGCCGCGGCGTTAGCTGCCGCACGCAACAGATTTTTTGACTCTGCGTGTAGATCAATTCCCGCTGAAAATCTAATCGAGCCATAGTCGTCAGCGTCGGGAGACCTCACCTTAACTACATCAAAAGGCGCCATGTACAGATCGGTCATAACTTCGTTTGATCGACGTTCCTCATACTCGGACAAATCTTCGATCAGTTGACGCATTCTGATGACGAAGTCGCGAGTGCTTGGCGACGTAGGTAGAAGTAGCTCCTGTTCATTGTCGTGTTTCGTTCGACGAAACAGAGCACCATATTCGCCTACCGAACCGATATGTAAAAAACCGCGCATTCGCAGCCAGCCAGCAACATCCCTCGGAGACAGTGATAAAAGACCTGACTGCTCGACGAATCCGGTTCTCACTGGCCCACCTCCTGTTCCTGGTTGATGGCATCATAAGCCTTTTGCATCATAATCTGGAGCGCTTGCACGTCGAAGATTTGGCTTCGGGGAATCGAGATTGTGACTGATGTTTCGTTTCGAACAGGAGGCGAGCCTCTTAAATCAACCCAATAGGCACACCTTTTAATCAACAATGAATTTTCGTCAGACACTAACCAGTCCAGCTCTGCCGGCTCGAGTACAAGAACAACGAGGAAGTGGAGAGCAGTTGATACACTTGTCCGAAGATCATCATAATTCTTTATAGGAAGCGGAAATGAAATTTCATTTTCCTTCAAGCAGTCCCTTGAGGTAGACTTTAACTGAAGATCTACGGAAATCTTACTACCACTGATCGGCCGCACCGTGGCGTCAATGCTTTGTTTGTCGACATGGAGATGGATTATTTGACACCCCGCACGTGCCGCAACTGCGGTAACATAGGCTACTGACAAGCGCTCCTTGATGTCATTTGTGTGTGTTCTGATAGGCATTAGAGCAACTCGATAAGAACTCAACTAATAAGGGAATCTCATTTTCGCCTTAAAAAATCATGACTGAAATACGCCATAAGACCTAACGTAAAAAGGCCCGCCTAAACGGGCCTTTCTCACCTATTCCGAAAACCTAAAATCAAATCTCCGGACAACCGCGCTGGTTGGCGAAGGTGATGGTGTCGGGGCCGCGGCGGGTGTCGCCTTCGACGACCACGCGGCGTGGCGTCATGCGGACGACTTCAGGATCGCGCAGGCCAGAGGCGCGGGCGGCGGCGCGGGCTTCGCGTTCGCTGCAGCCAGCCATACGTGGAGGACCGCGGCGGTCCAGATCACGATCGCGATCGCGGATGACCGGGCGGACGCCGTCTGGGCCGATCCGCAGCTCGACATCCTGCGCCTTTGCAACGGTAGATACGGCGACGCTTGAAACTGCCATAGTAACAGCAAGTCCTGCAACTTGAATAATCTTTCGCATGTTGCCTCCTCAGTGCCATTACTTCGGCACACGTCAATGTTCACAGCGCTATAACGTCGAGAAGCCTCACTGGTTCCTTTGCAGTAATCTTGGGATGGCAAGCAGACTACAAGAAAATGCCCCGCCGAAGCGGGGCATATACGATCGATAGTACGTATTGCGCTATCACCACCTCAGGCCGCGACATCCGCAGTGAAAGCGGATTTGATCAGCGTCTTGGTGTAGTCGGCAGATGGCGCGTTGAAGATCGCGTCGGTCTCTCCTTCTTCCACGATCTTCCCATCTTTCATCACGATCACGTAATCCGAAATCGCCTTGATGACCGAAAGGTCGTGGCTGATGAAGATGTAGGAAAGCCCGTGCGTTTTCTGCAGCTCGCGCAACAGATCGATCACCTGCCCCTGCACCGAACGGTCGAGCGCCGATGTCGGCTCGTCCAGCACGACGACGTCGGGCTTCAGGATGATGGCTCTGGCAATCGCAATACGCTGGCGCTGGCCGCCGGAGAATTCGTGCGGATAGCGGTTTCTGGCTGCCGGATCGAGGCCGACTTCCTTCAGCGCTTCGATGGCGCGCTTATCCCGCTCGGCGCGGGTCAGTTGCGGTTCGTGAACGAAAAGACCTTCGGTTATGATCTCGCCCACTGTCTGGCGGGGCGAAAGTGATCCATAGGGATCCTGGAACACGAGTTGCAGCCGACGACGCAGGGGGCGCATTGCCTTGCGGTCCAGCCCCGTAATCTCCTTCTTCTCGAAAGTGATGCGTCCGTTGGCGTGGGTTAGCCTCAGAAGCGCGCGGCCAAGCGTCGATTTGCCTGAACCGGATTCACCGACGATACCAATGGTCTGGCCCTGGCGCAGATTGATACTCACGCCATCGACCGCACGAAACACGCTGGCCTTCGACAGGAAGCCACCAGGAATATCGTAATCGACGGTGACATTCTGGCCCGACAGTACGACGGGCGTGCCATCTGCCACCGGCGGCTTGTGGCCGCTCGGCTCGGCATCGAGCAGCATCTTTGTGTAATCCGCTTGCGGGCGCTCGAAAATATCCTCCGTCGTGCCTGCCTCGACCACCTCTCCGCGCCGCATTACCGTAACGCGATCGGCAAAATGGCGCACCACGCCGAGGTCGTGGGTGATCAGCACCACGGCCATGCCGAAGCGTTGCTGCAAGGACTTCAACAGATCGAGGATCTGCGCTTGGATCGTGACGTCCAGCGCCGTAGTCGGCTCATCCGCAATCAGGATATCGGGCTCGTTTGCCAGCGCCATGGCAATCATCACGCGCTGGCGTTGCCCGCCGGAAAGCTCATGTGGGTAGCTGTCGATGCGGCGTTCCGGCTCGGGAATGCCGACCAGCTTCAACAGTTCGAGAACGCGCGCACGCGCCTCGCTCTTGCTGCCGCCGCGATGGTGCAGGATCGGCTCGGCAATCTGCGCGCCGATCCGGTAAAGCGGATCGAGCGAGGTCATCGGCTCCTGGAAGATCATGGTGATCTTCGCGCCACGGATGGTGTTGAGCTCATCGACCGGAAGACCGACAAGCTCGCGGCCACGATATTTCGCCGATCCCTGGATGACACCATTTGAGGCGAGAAGCCCCATAATGCCCATCATCGTCTGGCTCTTGCCGGAACCGGATTCACCGACGACAGCAATGGTCTCACCTTGGCGAACATCGAGGTCGATACCCTTGACGGCATTGACCATGCCGTCCGGCGTGGTGAAATCGACCTTGAGATTGCGAACCGAAAGAATGGTTTCAGATGTCGTCATATCAGCGATCCTTTGGATCGAGTGCGTCACGCAACCCGTCACCCACAAAGTTGAGAGAGAACAGGGTCAACACGAAGAACAGCGCCGGGAAGATCAGAAGCCAAGGTGCCGACTGCATGTTGTTGGCGCCTTCTGAGATCAACGCACCCCAACTCGTCAACGGCGCCTGAACGCCAAGGCCGAGGAAGGAGAGGAAACTTTCCAGCAAAATGACCTTCGGCACGACCACAGTGACGAAAACAACGACCGGGCCGATGGTGTTGGGAATGATATGACGGCGAATGATCTGCCAATCGCTCAAACCCAAAGCCTGTGCCGCACCGACGAATTCCCGTCGCTTGAGTGCAAGCGTCTGGCCTCGGACGATACGCGCCATATCCAGCCATTCCACCGCCCCGATCACCAGAAAGATCAGGATGAAGCTTCGGCCAAAGAAGACGACGAGCACCACGACCAGGAAGACGAAGGGTAGCGAATAGAGAATTTCGACAAAGCGCATCATCACATTGTCTACGCGTCCACCGATGTAACCGGCTGTCGCGCCATAGACGACGCCAATACCAAGCGACACGAGGCTCGCCAGAACGCCGACCGCAATCGAGATCTGCCCGCCAAGCATGACGCGGGCCAGCATATCGCGCCCGTTGGTATCGGTGCCGAAGAAGAAGTATTCGCGGTTCACCTCGCCTTCCAGCTTCAGTGTCCGGCCATCGTCTTCGGTGGCAACGACCTTGGTGTTTTCGAACTCGTTGGCACGGTCGAAATAGCGTGTCGTGCGCGGATCGATGGCGGAGCTGGAGGTCACGGTCGCCGTAAAGGTCTGTCCGCTGACAGCAAACTCCTTCAAGTCAACACGCGCCCGGCTTGCGACGCCTTTCATCACCTCCTGCAGATTGTTCACGTCCGGACGCGGTTCCAGGCTTGGCGGCACAGAGACGTAGGAAGAGAACACCTGATCGTAGGTGTGGGTCAGGAAATGTGGACCGATGAAGGAAAAAAGCGTGATCAGCACCAGCATGACGGAACCCGCCATCGCTGCCTTGTTGCGCCGGAAGCGCATAGCCGCCAGCTGGAAGAGGCTTCGGCTCTCCACAGTGGATACAATTGAAGGATTGGTTGCGATATCAGTCATGTCGGACCCTCGGATCGAGCAGGCCGTAGAGAATATCGACCACGAGATTGAACAGGATGACGAAAATGGCGACGAGAACGACGGTTCCCATGACCAGCGTGTAGTCGCGGTTGATGGCGCCAAGAACGAAGTACCGGCCGACCCCTGGGATCGTGAAGATGGTTTCGATCACCGCGGAACCGGTGAGAAGTGCCGCTGCGCAAGGCGCCAGATAGGAAACGACCGGCAGCATGGCGGCGCGCATCGCATGAAACACCACGACGCTTTTGGCCGGAAGCCCGTAAGCCTTGGCGGTCCGGATATGGTCCATCCGCAAAGCCTCGATCATCGCACCACGGGTCAGGCGGGCAATCACTGCAAGCTGCGGCAGGGCCAGCGCAATCATTGGCAAAATGAGATAGCGTAGCGATCCATCACCCCAGCTACCGGCGGGCAACAGGCCGAGGAACACCGCGAAGACGAGCGTCAGAACGGGTGCAACGACGAAGTTCGGCACTGTAACGCCAACTGTCGAAATCGACATGATGGAGAAATCGAAAGCGCTGTTTTGTCGAAGGGCGGCGAAGGTGCCAGCTGTCACGCCGCCGATCAGCGCCAAAAGCAGCGCGTAGCAGCCAAGCTCCAGCGAATAAGGCAGGCCCTTGCCGATCAACTGAGCGACAGTGTTGTCCTTGTAAATATAACTCGGGCCGAAATCTCCGGTCACCGCATTGCGCAGATAAATTAGATACTGACGCCACAATGGTTCATCCAGATGATAAGTCCTCATCAGGTTTTCCATCGTTTGTGGCGGTAGCGGCCGTTCGAGGTTGAACGGACCGCCCGGCGCAAAACGCATCAGGAAAAAAGAAATGGTGACGACGATGAACAGCGTCGGCACCGCGCTCGCCAAACGGCGCAGAACAAATGAAATCATGGATCTTCAGGCTCCGGGCAAGGCACGGCGGACCCTATGAACCGCCGCGCCAGCGCTGCTTATTCGGAAACGCTCAGAAAGCGGCTCAAATGTTCATTGGCAGCGTTGTCGTGCCAACCCTTGACGCGATCCGATACCAGCCAAAGGTCGGCCTGGGTCAGAAACGGTGCCACCGGCTGTTCCTTCATCAGAATGGTTTCAGCCTCATGCAGCAGCTTGGAGCGGGCTGCCGGGTCCTTTTCCTCGTAAGACTTCTGCATCAATGCGTCATAGTCGGCATTGTTGAACTTCGCATAGTTGAAGGTCTTGTTGGAAGAGATGGAAAGCGCCAGGAAGTTTTCGGCGTCCGCATAGTCAGCAACCCAGCCGGCACGCGCGACATTGTACTTGCCGCCTTCCTGCAGGTAGCCATAATGCGAGGCAACGTCGAGATTCACGAGCGAAACCTTGGCACCGAAAGTGTTCTTCCACATATCGGCAATGGCGGTTGCCACGCGCTCATGGTTCGGGTTGGTGTTGTAGCGGATTTCGATGGAGAGCGGCTTGCCGCCTTCACCGTAACCGGCTTCCTTCATCAGCTTGAGCGCTTCGTCTTCACGATCAAGCTGCGACATGGCGGCGAAATCGGCCTTTGCGGGCTCGCCATAGGAGTCCATGCCGGGCGGCACCATCGAGTAGGCCGGAACCTGCGAACCGCTATAGATTTCCTTTGCGAGGAAGTCGCGATCGACCGCCATGGAAAGAGCCCGGCGAACGCGAACGTCGCTATAAGGCGCCTCTCGCGTATCGAACGTGTAGTAATAGGTCGCAAGTGTCGGCGACACGTGAACCTGTTCGCCATAGGACTTGCGCAGACGATCGAGCTGATCGGCCGAGAAGTTGTAGGCGAGATCCATTTCCTTTGCTTCAAAGCGACGCACCGATGCGGCCTGGTCGTCGATCGGGTAGAAAATCACCTTGTCAATTTTGGTATTGGCTGCGTCCCAGAAATTGGCGTTCTTCACCACCGTCAGGCTGTCATTGGGAACATGAGACTGCAGCGTATAGGCGCCGTTCGAAACCATGACGCCGGGTTTGACGAAGTCATTGCCGTTCTTCTCATAGCTCGCCTTGGAAATGGGAAGCGCGGTCTGGTGAGCGAGCAGCTCAAGGAAGAAAGGCGTCGGCCGCTCGAGCGTAACTTCCAGCGTCTTGTCGTCCACGGCCTTCACGCCGAGCTGATCGACAGGCAATTCGCCCTTGTTGATCTTTTCGGCATTCTTGATGGGATAGAGGATATTGGCGTATTTCGAAGCCGTCTTCGGGTCCTGCACGCGCTTGTAGGAGAACACGAAGTCCTCCGCCGTCACCGGAGAACCATCCGACCACTTGGCATTGTCGCGCAGCTTGAACGTGTAGACGGTGCCGTCATCCGACAGCTTCCAGCTCTCGGCTGTGCCGGGAATGATCTTGCCGGCCGCGTCATAGATCGTCAGGCCCTCATAGAGGTCCTTCAGAATGAAAGCTTCGATATTGATCGAGGTCTGTGCCTGATCGAGGGTTTGAGGTTCCCCGGAATTACCGCGATGCAGAACGGTTTCAGCAAGAGCGGAACTGGCGCCAATCAGAAGCGAGCCAAGAAGAAGTGCGGCCCGTGTTGTCGTTTTAAACGAAATCATTTTTTTATGCTCCCAGACAGTTGAGAGGCCTAAAACAAGGCCATATTGGCTTGACGCGCAACCCCCAATATTTGCAGCCACGTCAAACTTGCCCCTCGAACAGGCACGCGGCGTGGCTGCGCAACAATGCGGCAACGGAAAATATGCTGAAAAAATATCGGGATACGAGGCGCTGTAATCGGTCAAGCTGACTGACAAATTTGCCCCCAATTTCGTAACCGGCTGTGGAAAAAGATGAACCTGAAAGTTCAGATAAGTCTAATCTTCAGAAGAATCCGCTTCTGACAGACGGGTTGTAAATAGCGTCGAAGGACGCTTGAGCGCCTTTCGTTTTCGGTTAAACTGAACCAAAACGAAAAGATTTAGGGGGTCATCGAATGTTTCTCAGCACACGTCAAACTGAGATAATAGAGCTTGCCAAAGCCGAGGGACGTGTGCTCGTCGAAGACCTCGCAACACGCTTTTCCGTTACCCCGCAAACGATCCGCAAGGACTTAAACGAGCTTTGTGAGAACCGCACGCTGAACCGCATCCACGGCGGTGCGATTTTCCCCAACGGTACGGAAAATATGCGCTATGAGGCGCGCCGCTCGATCGCGGCGGCTGAGAAGCAGGCGATCGGGAAGGCTGCGGCAACCATCATACCGCACAAGTCATCGCTTTTCATCAACATCGGCACTACGACAGAGGCGGTGGGGGATGCGCTCCTCGATCATCAGGAACTGATGGTCATTACCAACAACATCAATGTCGCGAACCGGCTGCGGATCTTCCCCTCTATCGAAGTCATCATAGCTGGCGGCGTGGTGCGCGGCACCGATGGTGGCATTGTCGGTGAGGCAGCGGTTGATTTTATCCGTCAGTTCAAGGTCGATTATGCAGTGATCGGCGTTTCCGCCATAGATCCGGACGGCGCGCTGCTCGACTACGACTTTCGAGAGGTGAAAGTGGCCCAAGCCATCATCGCCAATGCTCGCCATGTGATTCTTGCCAGCGACTCAAGCAAATTCGAACGCACTGCCCCGGTCAGAATAGGCCATCTGTCGCAGGTTCAGACTTTTATCACCGACCACTGTCCATCAGATGCCATTAGAGAGATCTGCCGCGAAGCAGGCGTAGAGCTGGTCGAAACAGCTCCACTGAATGGCGACGCTATAGACAATAGTTTCGTTTGACATTCACTTTGAGTTCCTTTTATTTTCTCTTTAACAAAAAAATCGTTCGGCTTGCACGCGCAACATCAGGGAGTGGGACAGGTGGCTCAAGAGGCGGTTCGCGACATCTTCGTGATCGGCGGTGGCATTAATGGCTGCGGCATTGCGCGTGATGCGGCCGGTCGGGGATATTCCGTAACGCTTGCCGAGATGAAGGACTTTGCTTCAGGCACATCCTCCGGCGCCACGAAATTGATCCACGGCGGGTTGCGCTATCTGGAACACTATGAATTCCGTCTCGTGCGTGAAGCGCTGATGGAACGTGAAGTTCTCTGGGCCATGGCCCCGCATATCATCTGGCCGATGCGCTTCGTTCTGCCCTTCCATAAGGGCGGCATTCGCCCTGCCTGGCTGATCCGGCTCGGTCTCTTTCTCTACGATCACCTTGGCGGCCGCAAATTGCTGCCTGCGACAAAGTCGCTCGACATGCGACGCGATCCGGCCGGCAAGCCGTTGAAGCCGCTTTTCACCAAGGCCTTCGAATATTCCGATGGATGGGTGGATGACGCCCGCCTCGTGGTGCTGAACGCACGTGATGCGGCTGATCGCGGCGCAGACATCATGAACCGCTCGAAAGTCACCTCCGTCCGCCGCGAGAACGGTCTTTGGACCATCAACGTCCAGGACATTCAAAGCGGCGAGTTGAAAACGGTGCAGGCACGAATGCTGGTCAACGCCGCCGGTCCTTGGGTGGATCAGGTGTTGTCCAATGCCGCCGGAAAGAACCAGGTTCATAATGTCCGCCTCGTTCAGGGCAGCCACATCGTCGTGAAGAAGAAGTTCAACGACCCACGTGCCTATTTCTTCCAGAACCCCGATAACCGCATCATTTTCGCCATTCCCTACGAAACTGACTTCACCCTGATTGGCACGACCGACCGCGATTATGACGGCGATCCTTCGCAGGTGCGGATCAGCGACGAGGAGACGGATTATCTCTGCAAGGCGGCAAGCGAATATTTCGCCGAGCCGGTAACGAAGGACGATATCGTCTGGACCTATTCCGCCGTTCGTCCGCTCTATGATGACGGCGCATCCAAGGCGCAGGAAGCCACGCGCGACTACGTCTTGAAGCTGGAGCAGAACACCGGCGAACCGCCACTGCTCAACGTCTTCGGCGGCAAACTCACGACCTATCGTCGCCTGGCCGAGCATGCGCTGGAAAAAATCACCGAAGCGATCGGCGCCAAGGGTTCGCCCTGGACGGCAAAAAGCTCACTGCCGGGCGGCGATTTTGCACCGACGGGATACGAGGCCGAAGTGGCAAAACTGAAGGCCATCTACGGCTTTCTCTCGGACCGCCACGCGCGTCGTCTTGTCCGGCTCTACGGAACAAAGGCTGCAGTGATCTTGGGAGATGCGGCCAGTGTGGAGGCACTGGGCAGGCGTTTCGGCGGCGACCTTTACGAGCGCGAAGTCGCATGGCTCATGGAAAAGGAATGGGCCAGAACGAGCGAGGATGTGCTCTGGCGCAGAACGAAACAGGGCTTGCATTTTTCCAGGGAGGAAGCCGCAGCCCTTAACGATTACATGATGACGAAGGCTGCTTGAGACGACTGATTTATACGCGCCGTAACGGCGCTGCATGAAGCATATTGATTGCAGACATCTTGCTGGTGGAGGAGGCCGCGGGACAGAATGCTTGAATTGCGCAATATCGCGAAGATGGTGGGTGGGGATTATCATATCTACCCGACCAATCTCACACTCAAGCGGGGCACGCTGAACGTCCTGCTGGGCCCGACCTTGTCCGGCAAGACATCCCTGATGCGGCTGATGGCCGGCCTCGACAAGCCGACCGAAGGCTCGCTGATGTTCGATGGCACTGACGTGACAGGCAAACGCGTGCAGGATCGCAGCGTTGCCATGGTCTATCAGCAGTTCATCAACTATCCCTCGCTTTCCGTTTACGAAAACATCGCCTCCCCGATGCGGATCGCCAAAAAGGATAGTGCCACGATCGATCGCGAGGTGCGCAAGGCGGCAGAGCTGTTGAAGCTGACGCCCTATCTGGAGCGCACGCCACTCAATCTTTCCGGCGGCCAGCAGCAGCGCACCGCCCTTGCTCGCGCCATCGTCAAGAATGCCAGCCTCGTTCTTCTGGACGAGCCGCTTGCCAACCTCGATTACAAGCTGCGCGAAGAACTACGCGAGGAGTTGCCCAAGATCTTCGCCTCGTCCGGCGCGATCTTTGTCTACGCAACCACCGAGCCTTCCGAGGCACTCCTGCTTGGTGGCAATACGGCAACGCTGAGCCAAGGCCGTATCACCCAATATGGCCCGACCATCGATATGTATCGTAATCCGGTGGATCTTATCTCCGCCAGAACCTTTGCCGATCCGCCCTTGAACATCGTCGAACTGACGAAAGCAGGCGGCTCCTTCCTGCAAAATGGCCAGCCGGCTTTCGCCGTGCCCGCTCATCTTTCCGGAATTGCTGACGGGCCGATGACGGCAGCATTTCATCCACACCACCTTTATCCCGAGCCGACCAACATCAATGCCGTGAAACTTAAGGCAAAGACGCTGGTGTCTGAAATTGCCGGTTCGGAGAGCTTCATCCATCTGGATTTTGCCGGCCACCGATGGGTCATGCTGACACGCGGCATTCTCGATATCGAGCCGGACCGGCAGATCGATATCTATCTCGATACCCGTCACCTGATGGCCTTCGACGTGAATGGCCGTTCCCTTGCCGCTCCTAAGCTTGCTGCCGCGTGAGGAGATAGAGACATGGCACGTATCAGTCTCGACCATATCCGCCACGCCTACAACGCCAAGGCCAAAGCAGCCAACGATTACGCTCTGAAAGAAGTGCATCACGAATGGAGCGATGGCGGGGCCTATGCGCTTCTCGGGCCGTCCGGTTGCGGCAAGACGACCTTGCTCAACATCATTTCCGGATTGATCCACCCGTCGGATGGTCGCATTCTCTTCGATGGCAAGGACGTTACTACCCTGCCGACAGAGCAGCGCAACATCGCGCAGGTTTTCCAGTTCCCGGTCATCTACGACACGATGACGGTCTATGACAATCTCGCCTTTCCTTTGCGCAATCGCGGCGTGGCCGAGCCGGATGTTGATCGTCGCGTCAAGGAAATTCTAGAGATGATCGATCTTGCCGCGATGGCGAAGCGCCGTGCGCGAGGCTTGACGGCCGACCAGAAGCAGAAGATCTCACTCGGGCGCGGGCTAGTGCGCAATGATGTGAACGCCATCCTCTTCGACGAGCCGCTGACGGTCATCGATCCGCATATGAAGTGGGTGCTGCGCTCGCAGTTGAAGCGACTTCACCGCCAGTTCGGCTTCACAATGGTCTATGTCACGCACGATCAGACCGAAGCCCTGACATTCGCGGACAAGGTCGTCGTCATGTATGACGGCCAGATTGTCCAGATCGGGACGCCTGCGGAGCTCTTCGAGAAGCCAAGCCACACTTTCGTCGGTTACTTCATTGGCTCGCCTGGCATGAATGTGATGCCGGTTTCTCTGAACGGCGCACAGGCAACGGTCGGCGACCAGACAATTGCACTGTCCTCTGCGCCAAACGTCAGCGCGGGTGCAAAAACCGAACTTGGCATCCGTCCCGAATTCATCTCGCTTGGTCGCGACGGCATGCCGGTCTCGATCAACAAGGTGGAGGACATCGGTCGGCAGAAGGTCGTACGCTCCAGCTTTGCGGGACAACCGCTGACCATCGTGGTGCCGGAAGATGGTGAGATTCCCGCAGACCCGCGCGTGACTTTCGATCCAAAAGCGATCGGCATTTACGCCGATAGCTGGCGCGTCGGAACAGGAGCCTGAGCCATGGACAAGACAGTCAACAACAAGGCCTGGTTCCTCGTCATTCCGGTTTTGGTGCTCGTCGCCTTTTCAGCCGTCATCCCGCTGATGACGGTCGTCAACTACTCGGTGCAGGATACGTTCGGCAATAACGAGTTCTTCTGGGCGGGCACCGACTGGTTCGTGCAGATGCTGCATTCTCCTCGCTTCTGGGATGCGCTCATCCGCAACCTGATTTTCTCGCTTGTCATTCTGGCCATTGAAATTCCGCTTGGAATCCTGATTGCGCTGAACATGCCGAAAAAGGGGTTAGGCGTTCCGGTCTGCCTCGTGCTGATGGCGCTGCCGCTCCTCATCCCATGGAACGTCGTCGGCACCATCTGGCAGGTTTTCGGCCGCGTCGATATCGGCTTCCTTGGCCATTACCTCTCGATGCTCGGCATCGACTATAACTATACGCAGGATCCGGTGGATGCCTGGGCGACCGTCATCGTTATGGACGTGTGGCACTGGACAAGCCTTGTCGTGCTGCTCTGCTATGCCGGTCTTGTCTCTATTCCGGATGCCTATTATCAGGCCGCCCGCATCGATGGCGCCTCGCGTTGGTCCGTCTTCCGCTTCATTCAACTGCCGAAGATGAAGCGCGTGTTGCTGATCGCCGTGCTGCTACGCTTCATGGACAGTTTCATGATCTACACCGAACCGTTTGTCGTCACCGGCGGCGGTCCCGGCAACTCCACGACATTCCTCTCGATCGACCTCGTGAAGATGGCTGTCGGTCAGTTCGATCTGGGTCCTGCTGCGGCAATGTCGATCATCTACTTCCTGATCATCCTGGCACTGTCCTGGATCTTCTACACCGTCATGACCAACAGCGACGCGGATGCGTGAGAAAGGAGACCAATATGAGCAATTCCACCATGAGCCGGTTTTCCTTTTTGATACCGACGATCTACATCATCTTCCTCCTGCTGCCGATCTACTGGCTAGTGAATATGAGTTTCAAGGAGAATGCCGAAATCCTCGGTGCCTTCTCGCTCTGGCCGCAAAACCCGACGCTGCGTAACTACACGATCATCTTTACCGACCCGTCCTGGTATAACGGTTACATCAACTCGATCATCTATGTGGCGCTGAACACCGTCATCTCGGTCGCAGCGGCCCTGCCAGCGGCCTATGCCTTCTCCCGCTATCGGTTCCTGGGCGACAAGCATCTGTTCTTTTGGCTGCTCACCAACCGCATGGCACCCCCGGCCGTCTTCGCTCTGCCTTTCTTCCAGCTTTATTCCGCCTTCGGTCTGATCGACACGCATATCGCAGTCGCAATCGCCCACTGCCTGTTCAACGTGCCGCTGGCGGTGTGGATTTTGGAAGGCTTCATGTCCGGCGTTCCGAAGGAAATCGACGAGACCGCCTATATCGACGGATACTCTTTCCCGCGCTTTTTCGTGAAGATCTTCATGCCTCTGATCGCGAGCGGCATCGGCGTAGCGGCCTTCTTCTGCTTCATGTTCTCATGGGTCGAGCTACTGCTCGCCAGAACCCTGACCACGACGGCGGCAAAGCCGATTGCCGCGACCATGACACGCACAGTTTCTGCTTCGGGGATGGATTGGGGTGTTCTGGCGGCTGCTGGCGTGCTGACGATCATCCCCGGAGCGCTCGTCATCTATTTTGTCCGAAACTACATCGCCAAGGGCTTTGCCCTCGGCCGCGTCTGAGAAAGGAGATCTCACATGAATTTTTCCTGGATGGCCTGGACGCTGCCGACAGCCCTGTTTTTTCTGACGATCCTTATGCTGCTGATCGGCATGGCGGTGTGGGAATATTTTTCACCCGGCGGCAATCCGCGCGTCGGCATTCTTCGCTTCGAGACGACGCGCGGGGACAGGCTCTTCGTCTCGCTGCTCGGCTCTGCGTTCATCAACCTCGCTTGGCTCGGCTTTGTCGGCCCAAGCCTCTGGTGGGCGCTCGCTCTTTCGGTTGTCTATGCGATCGGGGTGTTCCGCTTCGTATAGCTGCCGACAACATACCGGGGCGGAGGACGACCCGGCACTTCTCTACATGACGCAATCGCAAAACCTTGGGAGGACCTCTTATGCGAATGCATCTTCTTACCACCACGGCAGCAGTGCTGCTGGCAATCACCGGCGTGGCTCACGCCGGCATGAATGAAGCCAAAGCCTTTCTGGACAAAGAAGTCGGCGACCTTTCTTCCCTTTCCCGTGCGGACCAGGAAAAGGAAATGCAATGGTTTATCGACGCTGCAAAGCCATTTGCAGGCATGGACATCAAGGTCGTCTCCGAAACGCTGACGACGCATGAATATGAATCCAAGGTGCTGGCCAAGGCCTTCTCGGACATCACCGGCATCAAGATCACCCACGACCTGATCGGCGAAGGCGACGTCGTCGAAAAGCTGCAGACGCAAATGCAGTCCGGCGAAAATATCTACGATGCTTTCGTTAACGACAGCGACCTGATCGGTACCCACTGGCGCTACCAGCAGGTGCGCAACCTGACCGACTGGATGGCTAGCGAAGGCAAGGACGTCACCAATCCTGGTCTCGATCTTCCCGACTTCATCGGCACGAAATTCACCACCGCTCCGGACGGCAAGCTCTACCAGTTGCCGGACCAGCAGTTCGCCAACCTCTACTGGTTCCGCTACGACTGGTTCAACGACGCCAAGAACAAGGCCGATTTCAAGGCCAAGTACGGTTACGATCTCGGCGTTCCGGTCAACTGGTCGGCCTATGAGGATATCGCCGAGTTCTTCACCGGTCGCGATATCGACGGCAAGAAGGTCTACGGCCATATGGATTATGGCAAGAAGGACCCGTCGCTTGGCTGGCGCTTCACCGACGCCTGGTTGTCGATGGCCGGCAACGGCGACAAGGGTCTGCCAAACGGTCTGCCGGTCGATGAATGGGGTATCAAGGTCAACGAAAAGTCCCAGCCGGTCGGCTCCTGCGTTGCGCGCGGTGGTGACACCAATGGCCCTGCTTCCGTCTATGCCATCCAGAAATACCTCGACTGGCTGAAGGCTTACGCACCTCCGGCAGCGCAGGGCATGAACTTCTCCGAATCCGGTCCGGTACCGGCGCAGGGTGAAGTCGCTCAGCAGATCTTCTGGTACACCGCTTTCACCGCGGATGCGGTCAAGAAGGGTCTGCCGGTCGTCAACGAGGACGGCACGCCGAAGTGGCGTATGGCCCCCTCCCCGCATGGTGTTTACTGGAAAGACGGCATGAAGCTCGGCTATCAGGACGTGGGTTCCTGGACGCTGATGAAGTCCACCCCGACGGACCGCGCCAAAGCCGCCTGGCTCTACGCGCAGTTCGTCACCTCCAAGACGGTGGATGTGAAGAAGGCGCATGTCGGCCTCACGCTCATCCGTGAATCGACGATCAACCACGAGAGCTTCACCAAGCGCGCCAAGGATCTCGGCGGTCTGATCGAATTCTACCGCTCGCCTGCCCGCGTTCAGTGGTCGCCGACTGGTACCAACGTTCCTGACTATCCGAAGCTGGCTCAGTTGTGGTGGCAGGCGGTGGGTGACGCCTCCTCCGGGGCGAAGACCGCACAGGAAGCCATGGATTCGCTTTGCGCCGAACAGGAAAAGGTCATGGCACGCCTGGAACGCGCAGGCGTTCAGGGAGACAAGGGACCGAAGCTCGCGGAAGAGCACGATCTCGAATACTGGCACAAGGACGCAGTCGCCAAGGGCAATCTGGCACCGCAGCTGAAGGTCGACAACGAGAAGGAAAAGCCGGTTACCGTTAACTACGACGAACTGGTGAAGAGCTGGCAGAAGTAAGTCTACTCATCTGATAAGAGAAAGCCGGGGCGATATTCGCTCCGGCTTTTTTAATATTGCATCCAGAGAGTTAGAGCGTCTTTTCTGATCCTAATCGCAGACGACGCTGTAATATCGTCAGCGCCAGCCGAGTTCCGGCGCAACATATTTCAAGATCGCCTCCAGCGCATGGACGTTATAGTCGACGCCAAGCTGGTTCGGGATCGTCAAGAGCAAGGTATCGGCTTCCGCCACCGCCTCATCCTTTGCGAGTTCCTTGACGAGCACATCCGGCTCGGCCGCATAAGAGCGACCGAAGATCGCACGCGTATTGGCGTCGATGTAACCGATGCTGTCGCTTTCCTTCGAACCTCGGCCGAAATAGGCGCGGTCGCGATCGTCAACGAGTGCGAAAATGCTGCGGCTAACCGATACGCGTGGCGTCCGTTCATGACCCGCTTCCTTCCATGCATCGCGATAGGCCCGGATCTGCGCCGCCTGCTGAACGTGGAAGGGTTCGCCTGTCTCATCATCCTTCAGTGTCGAGCTTTGCAAATTCATGCCAAGCTTTGCCGCCCACTGGGCCGTGGCGTTGGAGCCTGCACCCCACCATAGGCGTTCGCGCAAGCCTTCCGAATGTGGCTCCAGCCGCAAAGGGCCAGGAGGATTGGGGAACATCGGCTGCGGATTTGGTTCGGCAAAGCCTTGGCCTTTGAGAACCTCTAGCAATATCTCGGTGTTGCGACGGCCCATGTCGGCGTCGCTTTCCCCATCAGCCGGACGATAACCAAAATAGCGCCAACCGTCGATCACCTGTTCGGGCGATCCTCGGCTTAGGCCCAATTGCAGACGTCCGTTCGATATCAGATCGGCAGAGCCGGCATCTTCCGCCATGTAAAGCGGGTTCTCGTAGCGCATGTCGATGACGGCCGTGCCGATCTCGATCGACTTGGTGCGCGCGCCGACTGCCGCGAGCAGAGGAAAAGGCGAAGCGAGCTGGCGAGCAAAGTGATGCACGCGGAAATATGCACCATCGACGCCGATTTCCTCGGCGGCGACGGAAAGGTCGATGGATTGTTGCAAAACGTCCTTGGCGGTGCGTGCCTGCGAATGCGGTCCGGGGCTCCAATGGCCGAAGGACAGAAAACCGATCTTCTTCATGAGATAAAACCTGCTGGCTTAATGACTGTGGTTGTCCCACATATAGTGAGCCGCCAGCAGGATGTACCGAAGCGATTAGTGAACAGTCCGTTCAGGCCTGTGCACGAACGACATTATCTCCATGGGAGTGCTCTGCGGAGCCAGGTGCATTGACCATGGCACCTGCCAGTTGACGGAAGGTCACGATGCCGAGCGGCTCGGCCTGTTTGCCAACCACTGTCGCAACCTCATGTCCGCCAATGGCAAGCAGACGCATGGCTTCCTCAATGCTTGTGCCAGCAGGAACGGGCGGCGCATCAGCAACGACAGTGCTGCGGACCGGCGTCATGACGGCTTCGACATTGACGACGCGACCGCGGTTCACTTCCTTAACGAAGCTTTCAATGTAAGCGTCGGCCGGACGAAGCACGATATCCTGCCTGTCACCCTGCTGGATAACCTCGCCATCGCGCAGGATGGCGATCTGGTCGCCTAGCCGCAGCGCCTCATCCAGATCATGCGTGATGAAGACAATGGTTTTCTTGATCTCGCTCTGAATATCGAGAAGCACGGTCTGCATGTCCGTGCGGATCAGCGGATCGAGCGCCGAGTAGGCCTCATCCATTAGCAGCACGGGCGCGTCGTTTGAGAGAGCCCGCGCAAGACCGACGCGCTGCTGCATGCCACCCGAAAGCTGGTTGGGGTAGCGCTGCTCAAAGCCCTTCAGACCAACGCGCTCCAGCCAGCGCATCGCCGTATCGATGCTCTTGTCACGCGCAACGCCTTGCACTTCGAGCCCGTAGATCGTGTTGTCCAGCACGTTGCGATGCGGCAGAAGTGCGAACTTCTGGAACACCATAGCGGTCTGGTGGCGACGAAACTCGCGAAGTTCAGTCGCTGACATCTTCACGACATCCACGCCATCCACCAGCACCTCTCCGGCGGTCGGGTCGATCAGCCGGTTGATGTGGCGGATCAGCGTAGATTTGCCGGAGCCGGACAGCCCCATGATGACCTGAATGCAGCCCGACGGAATGGTGATGTTGATATCGCGAAGCCCGAGCACATGGCCATACTTTTCGTTCAACTCTTGCTTCGTCAGACCGTTGCGCACGGCCTCCACATGGGACGCAGGGTTGGAACCGAAAATCTTGTAGAGATTGCGGATTTCAATACCGCCGAAATCATCAGCCATGGGCGACCTCCTGGTGCTTCTGGAGCCGCTTGCCATAGGCCTGGCTAATTCGGTCGAAGATGATGGCAATGCCGACAATGGCTAGACCGTTGAAGATGCCGAGCGTGAAATACTGGTTGGCGATGGCTTTCAGCACCGGCTGTCCCAGTCCCTGTACACCAATCATCGAGGCAACCACCACCATGGCAAGTGCCATCATGATCGTCTGGTTTATACCGGCCATGATCGTCGGCAAGGCAAGCGGCAACTGTACCTTGAAGAGCTTCTGCCAACCGGACGATCCAAAGGCATCAGCTGCCTCCAGCACGTCCTTGTCAACCAGTCGGATGCCGAGATCGGTCAGGCGGATCATCGGCGGGATGGCGTAGATAACGACGGCGATCAGGCCTGGTACCTTGCCGATGCCAAGCAGCATGACGACAGGGATCAGATAAACGAAGCTTGGCATCGTCTGCATCACGTCCAGCACGGGATTGACGATCCGCTGGAAGCGGTCGGACCGCGACATGGCGATACCGAGCGGTAGGCCAATAGCGATGGAAAGCACCGTACAGACGAAGATCATCGAGATCGTCCGCATCGTGTCGGTCCACATGTCGAAGTAACCGATGAGGAGAAGCGTGATCAGACAGCCGAAAACGATCTTGAGGCTGCGGCTGGCGAACCAGGCGATTGCCATAATGATCAGGATGATGATCGGCCACGGTGTCTGTGTCATGAAGCGTTCGGCCGAGATCAGAAAATGCTGAAGCGGCGAAAAGAACGTTTCGATCGTGCCGCCCCATTCTCGGGTAAAGCCGCGGAAGCCGTCGTCGATCACCTTCTTGAGGTTCCGAAGAGCCTCATCATTCATATGCGGAAATGTGTAAAACCAATCCATAGTCATCCCCTGTGAGCGTTACCCCTTCGGGGAACGGTCGAACAGTGACGTATCGTCACCCACGGCGTTGACACGCGGCAGATGGGCGCCGCATGTCATTTCGCGTGCCGCGCGTTCTTGAAGAGAACGGCGTGGCGAGGGGGAGTGGTTAGAGAGACGCCTTGATCTTCTCGGCCGCTTCTGGCGACACCCAGGTCGTCCAGACATCGGCGTTTTCCTTGAGGAAGTGCTTTGCACCGTCTTCGCCAGTGGCCTGGTTATCTGTCATCCAAGCCATCAACTTGTTGACGGTGGCGTTGTCCCAGGACCGCTTGTTGAGATAGGCCATCACATCAGGGCCGGCCTTTTCGGAAAATGGCTTGGCGACGAGCGTCACGACCTGATCGACCGGCCATGCATTCGGCTTTGGGTCGGGGCAATCGGCAACCGTGTTGCAGCGCTTCCATTCCGCTGGATCGTTCGTAACGTCCTGCGTCAACTTCACCATTTCATACTTGCCGAGGATTGCGGTCGGCGCCCAGTAATAGCCGACCCAGGGCTGCTTGCGCTCGTAAGCCTTGGCAATCGAGCCGTCGAGACCGGCAGCAGAACCACTGTCGACCAAGGTGAAGCCAGCCTTCTCGCCGCCATAGGCCTTGAAAAGCTGCGCGGTGACGACTGTGCCGCCCCAGCCCTGCGGACCGTTGACGACGGCACCCTTGCTTGGATCTTCAGGAGCAGGGAACAATTTCGGGTTCTTGAAGACGTCGGCGAAAGTCTTGATTTCAGGATGGGCGTCGGCGAAATACTTCGGTATCCACCAGCTCTGGACGCCGCCGTCCTTCAGGGCCTTGGCAGCAATAACAAGCTTGCCTTCATCGACGCCGCGTTTCACGACATCGGGAAGCAGATCCACCCAAGCTTCCGGCGCGATATCCGGCTGACCCTTTTCAGCCATCGAGGTGATGGTCGGAACAGTATCGCCCACCGTGATGTCAGCGGTGCAGCCATAGCCTTCGTTCAAGATGATCTTATCGATGTTGGAAAGCACTTCGGCACTCTGCCAGTTCATGCTGGCGATGGTCGGGCTACCGCAATCGGCAGCATTGGCGGCAGCAGCGCCGCCCAGCAGTCCGAATAGGAGACAGGTCGATGCAAGCAGTTTGTTCATATCTGTTATGTTCCCTTTGTTGGCGGCATCTACGAAAGCGCAGGTGCGCCGCTGGCACCAGGCTCAGTTCTTGTCTTTTGCAAGCTTGAATGGATGATGGCGTGAAGACCGCAAACAGCCTGCGCAGAAAGCGACGGGTTTTCGCCCAACTACGACAGGTTAATTTCTTTTGAATAGTTCATTGAAGTTTCCGATTCGGTTCTCGCAGTGGTTGAAATCAGCGCGTAAAATGCCGCTTTGACAAGCCGTCCAAAAAAAAGATTCGAACCAAATCGTTTGAAAAACTCGTGCCTTCAAAAAGTGCTTGGCGAGTTATCCCCTTCAAGACAAGAGTGTTTCCCGTGATGAAAAATCGGTCACACACTCGGTTCAAATGGTCCCGCACCTGACGGTGACCTTCAATTAAGGGGAGAAACCTTGGCTCGAATTACGCTCCGCCAACTGCTCGATCATGCAGCTGAACACGATTATGGCGTGCCCGCCTTCAACATCAACAATATGGAACAGGCACTGGCCATCATGGATGCAGCCAGCGAAACCAATTCGCCGGTCATCATGCAGGCTTCGCGCGGCGCTCGTGCCTATGCGCATGACATCATGCTCAAGCACATGATGGACGCCGTGGTGGAAATCTATCCCGACATCCCCGTCTGCGTGCACCTCGACCACGGCAACGAGCCTGCCAACTGTATGACGGCCATCCAGGCTGGCTTCACTTCGGTCATGATGGACGGCTCGCTGAAGGCTGATGGCAAGACGCCGGGCGATTGGGATTACAATGTCGGTGTGACGCGCCAGGTCACCAACATGGCGCATTACGGCGGCATCTCGGTCGAAGGCGAACTCGGAGTTCTCGGTTCTCTCGAAACCGGTATGGGCGAGGCTGAAGACGGACATGGCGCGGAGGGCGTTCTGTCGCACGACCAGCTTCTGACCGATCCGGACGAAGCTGTAAAATTCGTTCGCGAGACCAAGGTGGACGCGCTGGCCGTCGCCATGGGCACCAGCCACGGTGCATACAAGTTCACGCGCAAGCCTGACGGCAGCGTTCTGGCAATGAACGTCATCGAGGAAATCCATCGCAAGCTGCCGAACACGCATCTCGTGATGCACGGTTCCTCGACTGTTCCGCAGGATCTGCAGGACATTATCAATGCCTATGGTGGCGCGATCAAGCCTACGTTCGGCGTTCCGATCGAAGAAATCCAGCGCGGCATCAAGAACGGCGTTCGCAAGATCAATATCGACACCGATTGCCGCATGGCGATCACCGGCCAGATCCGTAAGGTCCTCGTCGAAGAGCCTGCTGAATTCGATCTGCGCAAATATCTGAAGCCAGCGCGAGAAGCGATGACCAAGCTCTGCAAGGAACGTTTCGAACTGTTCAATACCGCAGGTCAGGCAGCCAAGATCAAGCCGATCGCCTTGCGCGATATGGCAAAGCGTTACGCCTCAGGCTCGCTCGATCCGGTCATTTCGTAACCTCAACTATTGCATGATGGCCGAACAAGCCGTTCGGCCATCATGTTGCCTGAGGATAAATTTTGCGCTGACACTCCAAATTCAGACTCATTTTCCTTTGAAGCTTCCCCGCAAGCACAAATCTGCGGCGACATGTGGCTGGTTTCACGGCACTATTCCGTCAGCATGTGAATGGGAGCAGACAATGACATTGCGCATCAACCAGACCGCACCGGACTTTACCGCTGACACGACCCAAGGCCAGATCAGCTTTCATGACTGGATCGGCGATAGCTGGGCCGTTCTCTTCTCTCACCCTAAGAATTTCACGCCTGTCTGCACCACCGAACTCGGCGCGATGGCAGGCCTCGACGAGGAATTCAAAAAGCGCAACGTCAAGGTCATCGGCATTTCTGTTGATCCGGTAGAGAGCCATGCGCAATGGAAGCAGGACATTAAGACCGCGACGGGCTTTAATGTTGAGTATCCGTTGATCGGGGACAAGGAACTCAAGGTCGCCAAGCTTTACGACATGCTTCCTGACGATGCCGGCGACAGTTCCGAAGGCCGCACGCCTGCCGACAACGCGACCGTGCGCTCCGTCTACGTGATCGGCCCGGACAAGAAGATCAAGCTGATCCTCACGTACCCGATGACGACTGGCCGCAACTTCGATGAAATCCTGCGTACCATCGACTCCATTCAGTTGACGGCGAAGCATCAGGTCGCGACGCCCGCCAACTGGAAGCAGGGCGACGACGTCATCATCACCGCCGCAGTGTCCAACGAAGACGCAGTGAAGCGTTTCGGTTCCTTCGATACGGTTTTGCCCTACTTGCGCAAGACCAAGCAGCCACAGGCATAAACCGGCCTCCCAAGGCGAAAGACCAAAAAGCGATCCTTACGGGGTCGCTTTTTGCTTTACACCACTGCTTTGCTGCCCTTCCTGCCCTTCCCGACCATTCAGCGGATGACACCGGCGGCGCGCCATGGCATAGGGGCGCAACGTTTTGACAGTTTGGTCCGCTCCCCATGATCCGCATTGAAAATATCAGCAAGTCCGCCAGCCATCGCATTCTCTATATCGAGGCATCTGCCGCCCTTAATCGCGGCGAAAAGGTCGGTCTGGTGGGGCCTAACGGCGCTGGCAAGACGACGTTGTTTCGTATGATCACCGGCGAGGAACTGCCAGACGAGGGACAGGTCGCTGCCGAGAAGAATATCACGATCGGCTATTTCAACCAGGATGTCGGCGAAATGGCAGGCCGCAGCGCGGTCGCGGAAGCGATGGAAGGTGCCGGCCCTGTCAGCGTGATCGCAGCCGAACTGCGCGAACTGGAGTCGCGCATGGTCGACCCCGATCAACTGGACCAGATGGACGAAATCATCGAACGTTATGGCGAAGTTCAGGCCCGCTATGAGGAGTTGGATGGTTACTCGCTGGAGGGCCGCGCTCGCGAAGTGCTGGCGGGGCTGAGCTTCAGCCAGGAAATGATGGACGGCGACGTTGGCAAGCTTTCGGGCGGCTGGAAGATGCGCGTGGCCCTTGCTCGTATCCTCTTGATGCGACCTGACGTGATGCTTCTCGATGAACCGAGCAACCACCTCGACATCGAAAGCCTGATCTGGCTTGAGAATTTCCTGAAGACCTATGAAGGCGCATTGTTGATGACGTCTCACGACCGTGAGTTCATGAACCGCATCGTCAACAAGATCATCGAGATCGATGGCGGCTCACTGACAACCTACTCCGGCGACTACGGTTTTTACGAGCAACAGCGGGCGCAGAACGAAAAGCAGCAGCAGGCGCAATTCGAACGCCAGCAGGCAATGCTTGCCAAGGAGTTGAAATTCATCGAACGCTTCAAGGCACGCGCATCGCATGCCGCCCAGGTGCAGAGCCGGGTGAAGAAACTAGACAAGATCGAGCGCGTCGAACCGCCACGCCGCCGCCAGACCGTGGCCTTCGAATTCCTTCCTGCTCCTCGCTCCGGCGAAGATGTTGTTTCCCTAAAGAAGGTCAAGAAAGCGTATGGCAGTCGCACGATCTACGACGGCCTGGACTTCATGATCCGTCGCAAGGAACGCTGGTGCCTGATGGGTGTGAACGGCGCGGGTAAATCGACCCTGCTGAAGCTTGTGACCGGCAGTACAGAACCGGATCATGGCAGCGTCACGATTGGCGCCAGCGTCAAGCTCGGCTATTTCGCCCAGCATTCCATGGATCTTCTTGATGGAGACGCCACCATTCTTCAATGGCTGGAACAACGTTTCCCCAAAGCTGGTCAGGCCCCGCTTCGCGCGCTCAGCGGTTGCTTCGGCTTCACAGGTGACGATGTGGAAAAGAAATGCCGTGTCCTGTCAGGTGGCGAGAAGGCGCGGCTCGTGATGGCCGCCATGCTGTTCGATCCGCCGAATTTCCTCGTTCTGGACGAGCCTACCAACCATCTTGATCTCGACACCAAGGAGATGCTGATCAAGGCGCTTTCGGAATATGAGGGCACGATGCTGTTTGTCTCGCACGACCGCCACTTCCTTGGCGCTCTCTCCAATCGTGTTCTCGAATTGACGCCCGATGGTATCCACCAATATGACGGCGGATATACCGAATATGTCGAGAGGACCGGAGTGGAAGCCCCCGGCCTGGAACGCGCCGCCTAAAAAGCCGTCGTCCGAGATGATAGGCAAAAAAAATGCGGCTCAATAGCCGCATTTTTTCACGCACAGGGCTGGTTGCTCAGTTGAGCGTTTCCCAGTTCTCACGCACGTCGGAAGCCGACTTGCTGAGATGCACATGGGAATCGACGTGATCGACCCAGTCCAGCGGGATCAGGTGGTGCTTGCCGTCGTCGGCATCGTTTTTCGTCAGCTTGATGCGGCTCTGACCTTCGAGGTGATCGACGGTTCCCACGTGGCTGCCATCGGCTGCCTTGACTTCCATATGCTCGCGAATGTTGTCTGCAGAGATCATTGGATATTTCCTCCTGTCGGTATTCGTTGACGCTCAGAAAATGAGCCGGGCGCTATTTCGTTCCGACAAAAATCCACTGTTCGGCTCTTCCGAACCTCCCCCTGCGCGTCCAAGAAGCAGTCCAGCACGATACAAACAACGTCCGTTACCGGACGCTCCGAAAGATCGACGGAACAACTTACTGATCCTGTTCTTTAACATGATCGGCATCACCATTTTGAATCGGCGAAACTTACGTGAAGAACAGAATCTGTATCATCGGATCGGGTCCGACCGGCATTTACACGCTGAAGAACCTGATCGCGTCACCTACGCCTCTCGATATTACCATCTACGAAGCCGAGAGCGAGGCGGGCAAAGGGACTCCCTATCTGCCAAGCATCAACGATCCGGTAATGCTCTGCAACATTCCCAGCATCGAAATTCCTTTCATCGGTCAGACTTTGATGGACTGGCTGGCGAAGCAGCCGGATGACTATCTCCAGCGCTTCGGCATCGTCAAAAGTGAAATAGACGAGCGGCAGTTCTACCCCCGCGTTGTCTTGGGCGATTATTTACATACGCAGTTCCGGTTCCTCTTGACGGTAGCAAAGGAAAAGGGACACGCCGTGCTGGTAAAACCCGCCCACCGCGTCACCGATATCGTCGTCGGTGAGACGGCCATACAGGTAAAGACCGGGCAAGGAGAGGATCTCGGCAGTTCGTTCAGCTATGTCGTGATCGCTACCGGGCATGACTGGCCCGAGACGACCGAAACAAAGCCAGGTTACTTCGTCTCGCCTTGGCCCGCTTCAGCCTTGGAAGGCATACCCAGCGGCTCGCTTGGAATTCTCGGAACGTCTCTTAGCGCTATCGATGCGCTGATGACGGTATCGACAGCACACGGCTCGTTCTTATACGATGAAGCGGGCGCCCTGATCTACAAGCCTGCAGCCGGTTCAGGTGACTTCCACGCCACGATGATGTCGCGAAAAGGGCTTTTGCCGGAAGCCGATTTTTATTTCCCAATCCCCTACGAGACGCCCACAATCTGCACGGAAGAAGCGGTGGATGCATTGATCGCGAAGGGTTCCAGCGGTCTTCTCGACGCGACTTTTACGCTTTTTAGCCAGGAGCTCGCGCTTCGCGATCCGGAATATGCCATGAAGATTGGCTTGTCGGATCTCGATGCAGACAGTTTTGCCGAGGCCTATTATGCCCAGCGATCCGGCATCGATGCCTTCGCCTGGGCCGCACGCAATCTGGCAGAAGCACAAAGCAATATGATCCAGAAGGTTACCGTGCCGTGGCGCAACGCCATCATGATCACCCACGAGATCATTGCCAGGATTGTCCCGCATCTCGACTTGAACGATTTCCGACGTTTCGGAAAATCCTTCAAAAGCATCTTCATCGACGAATATGCGACTGTTCCCCACCTTTCCATCCAGCGCCTTCTGGCGCTTCACAATGCGGGAGTCCTATCGATTCAGAAGCTTGGAAACGACTACGAGATCGAAACGGCGCCGGGCAAAAGGGGGGCGACGGTCAAAACAGAATCCGAGAGACTAGAATTCGATACCTTTATCGATGCGACAGGCCAGAGCGCTCATTCTGCCAAGGATATTCCTTTTCCAAGCCTGGTGAATGCAAATGTCGTGCGCGAGGCACCCACCCTGCGGGAGTTGAGCATACTTCCCGAGGATCACGTGGGCGAAGTCGAGTATCTTGGCGGCATCGATGTCGATGAGGATTACCGCGTCATTTCGGGAGGCGCCCTTCAAACCGCACTTTATTGCGCCGCCATACCTTATCTGTTGCACAAACACCCTTTTATCCAGGGTATTACCAGCGCAGCGGAGATCGGTGAGGCCGTAGCAGCGTCCATCATCGCGGATATGGCAAGAGCCGACTTTCATGAGCGTCTTACGGCGTAATCATCGTCGGAATGTCCCATATGAATAAAGTCGGCCGCATTCAGGAACTTTGGCGCTACCCGGTCAGCTCAACCGGGGGCGAAATGTGCAATGCACTTTCAATTGACGAACGCGGCCTTGAAGGCGATCGACGCTTCGGCCTTTTCGAGACGGAAACTGGCGCTATCGCCACGCCGGAGAAAGATCCGCGCTGGCGCCCGGCACTCTTACTCTGCAGCCGCGTTGGGGAGACTGGTGAAACACTGATCCGCTTCCCAGACGACCAGGAACTCTCCATCGAAGACCGTCATATTGTCGAGCGCCTGTCGGCCTATTTCGGGTTTGGCGTATCGCTCGGCAAGTATCCAGATGTGGCCGAAGAGATATCGCCGAGGCTCCCTGTCATCGGGAGAGCGTATAAGGCGAGCCCTTTGCATCTTCTCAGCTCTTCGTCTGTGAGGCAGATCGAGGGCAGACTGGTTACGCAGGAGGCAGATCGCCGGCGCTTCAGGCCATCACTTCTTCTCGATACAGCTCTGACCGACGATTTTCCGGAAGACGGTTGGATTGGCGCAATCCTCCATATCGGTAGCGTCCGCGCCATCGTCATCGAGAGAACCAAGCGCTGTGGCGTGACGCTGATCCCTCAGCCTGATCTACCCGAGCAACCAGAGGTTCTACGAACGATCCTGCGGACAAATCACCGCTGCCTAGGCGTCTATTGCGACGTGATCGATCCCGGCATTCTACAGGTCGGAATGGACGTGTTTATCGAAGACTGAGATCGAGCACGATGTGACTTTTACGCTGCTTGCTCGAAACCAAGCCTGTCCAGCCCGCGCTGCACCTCCGGCGCCTGCATGAACAATCGCCAGAGAAGGCCAGTGCGATGATTCTCCATCATTGCGACGATAGGGCCCTGATTTGTGGCCAGATGCGTTCGTGCCGCCCAGCCGGTGACACGCGAAAATGCGTCGATGAATCCGAACTTGCCGATCAGGGCGCCAGACTGGTGGGAGGCAAAGCTATTCAGCGCGTCTTCCGCTTCATCCGGCAGATAAGCAAAACTGGAAAGGGCGGCGGTCGGAGCGATGACACCGCCATCCACCGTCGGCGAGAAGGCACGATATCCTTTCGGGCCGTCACAAGCACTCATGCCCCACGGCGCCTCGCTGCCGAACTGTGCCTTGCAGTAATCATGATTGATCCGAGCATGCGCGATCACCTGTTGGCGATAATCGCAATATCGATCGCGAAGCTCGAAAGGATTGAGCCCACAGAAGGAATATTGCGACAGGAAAAGTGGTCCGCCGAATGGCTCCCCCAACGGCAGCACCGTCCCAAGATAACTATTGCCATTGACCATTTCGCCGCTACGCGCCCATCCGTCATGGTAGCTCTCCGGCTTGATCGCATGTTTTTCCGATCCCGCCGCGAGGACGTACGTCACCAGTGCTTCGTTCCAACCGGTAATCGGAACATTGCGTGCCCAGTGGTGGTTCGGGCTCCAGTGCCAGTAGAGTGGCCCGGGCTTTCTGCGCGTGAACCATGACCATTCCACGCCCTGAACGAACCGTTCAGCCAAGGCTCTAAAATCCACTTCCGCTGCAATGTCAGTCGCAAAATACTCCCTTGCGCAGATCAGACCCTGGAGAAACAGTGTGGTTTCCACCAGATCGGCCCCATCGTCTCTGCGGCCGAAAGGCAGAATCTCAAGCGTTTGCGCATGAATGAAATGGGGCAACGCACCGTGAAAACGCTCGACCGAAGACAGCGACCGGACCATGAGCGAGGCCCGCTCAAGGGCTTGTTCTCTACTGATCCAGCCCTGTTCGGCACCGACGAGGACAGCCATGAGGCCAAAGCCAACGCCCGATATCGACACAATATCGTTGATCGGCTTTCCCTCAGCCGTCAACCTGTCGAAGGGCAAGCCCGTCGTCTGATGCGCGCCCGAGCAGAAATAGTCGAACGTTGCTCGATGGATATTGCTGTAAAGACCGGTGGCCGAAAAGAGCTTGGTCGCGGGGTTATCTGCTTTCAATCATTTTCAGTTGTCGCCATCGCGACAACCGCCCCTGCCACATCAATCATCTGTTGGCGTCAACATATGGCTCTTGGCGGTCATGTTCAATAGCCGGTCATTTCCAGGTAGCCCACACCGCCGCTACTGCCCGTAAAGGAAATCGGACCCTCCCAGTAGGGCGTGGAAACAGCCATCCACGACTGGTCATTAAGGGGACGTGTTGTAATGTCGAGACCTTTAACGGGAATTCTCACCCGCCATTCGACGGGAATATTCCGACCGTTGACCTTTGCCATACGCAATGGCTCCAGAACGACGTCCTGCGAGGCAAGCGGCGTGGTCTGGCCGTCAGCAGAAATCCAGTTGGCGGAGGTGTAGCCGCCCTTTGTGTCCCGCAGCCGAAACGCCATAACCTTGTCGCCATTTGCAAGGTGGAGCGAGAACCAGTCCCACCCCATCTGATCGGATGCGAGGGGCTGGGACGACCATTCCCTGTCGAGCCACGCGCGCCCGTTAACCTTCACGGATTTTCCATTCAGCACAACGCTGCCTGTGACGTGATAGAAAGGCTGCGAGTAGTAATAGCTGGCCTGTCCCGCCAGCGATTTGATCGAAAAACCCTGGTCACCCTGTAAAGCGAGAGGCCCTTCGGCGTCCAGTTTCAGTTGATAGGAAAAATCCGCGCCATTTGCATTGAGGGTCAGATCGTCCAGTGTGTCTTCAGAGACTGCGGGTTCCCCCCTCATCTGCCAGTCGTCGATCCAGGCATCGAACGGCATGGCAGTAACGCCCGCTTGACCGACGCCTCCACGCGCAAAACGCTCGGCGACGACATGAGTTTCGCGCGTGGTGATGGCAGCATGTCCAATCCATATTTGCGGACTGGACCAGCCTTGTGTGTCGTTGGGTGCCAGCGCTGACCGAAAGAGTGTCCATTGCGCACCGAGGGCTTGACCATCCTCCGTCGTCAGATTGGCGGTGACGTACCACCATTCAATGCGATAATCCGCATGAGCGCCGTGATCCTTGGGAAATGTTAGTGCGACACCACGCTGTGGAATAGCGAAGCCTTGAGCCTCCGAACCGAGACCGGCAAAGCCTTGCGCAGCCACCGGCTGCCAAAGCGCAAGGCCCAGAGAAAGCGTATATAGGAACAGTTTAACGCTCATTGGCAAACACCCTCAGAAGATCGGCTGGATCGATTGAAGCTAGCCGACGAACGGGCAGCAACACCGATAGAAGCGCCGCCACGAGCGCGATGGCACCAAGACGCAACCAATCCAGCGGGAAGATCATCATGGGAAGTTTCCAGCCGAATGCTTCGACATTGACAACGGAAAGCAGCACCCAAGCCAGCGCAAGCCCGACCGGAATGGCGGCAACGAAAGTGATGCAC
This sequence comes from uncultured Agrobacterium sp., assembly GCF_913777885.1. Classification (NCBI taxonomy): domain Bacteria; kingdom Pseudomonadati; phylum Pseudomonadota; class Alphaproteobacteria; order Hyphomicrobiales; family Rhizobiaceae; genus Agrobacterium; species uncultured Agrobacterium sp. Next base: position 313,642 of record NZ_CAJYTV010000018.1, read on the forward strand.
CACAGGGCGAGCGTTCGCCACACCTCGAAATACGCAAGGTCACGCCGTCTGATCCCCATCGCCCAGATCGGTGCCAATTGAGAGAGCCTTGCGCCGGAAAGCGTCAGAAGGTTGGCGAACATGGCAAAGCCTGCCACACCCAGTGTCAAAATATTGAGGGCGCCCGTCACGGTGAAGGTCTGTTCGAATATGTCGAGCGACTGGCGTTTGATGGCCGCCTGATCGAGGATATTGCCTTCCGGTAAGCCGAGCTCGTCGACCATTTTTCTCTTGAGTCCCTGAGCCAAAGAGGGATCGACACGTACTCCGTATCTCAGCCGGGACGCTTGCGGGTAATGCTGTGTCAGGGCATCTGCGCCGACCATGATCTGACCGCGAGGATTGCCGTAGTCGGAATACACCCCGACAATCCTGAGCGTCCAGCCATCGGCAAGACGCAACGGCTCTCCCAGCGCTAAATGATCTCGGCGCCAAAGCTGTTCGTTGATCAGTGCCCCGTCGCCTCTGCTGACCGCGTCCCAAGCATCAGGCTCCTGCGACAATAACGGCCAGTGATCACGATAGGTTGAGTGGTCCGCAACCCCTGAGATCTGCACCAGCTCGCCGTTGACTTCGCCTTCCGTGCCAAAGATCGGCAGGGTGGCATCGGCGTGCTGCGGCAACCATGCCCTCAGTCGAGCGGCTTCGTTATCGTCTCGAGCGGTGACGTAAAGCTCCGCAACCAGACGCTGGTCTAGCCATCCTATGAAGGTCATTCTGAAGCTCGACACCATGGTGCCAACACCAATATTGGCCGAAAGTGCTAAGAGAAGCGCCATGAGAGCGAGCGACAGGCCCGGCAGTTGCAGACGCGTGTCTGCCCAAAACCAGACCGTCAGCGCGGTCTTCGATTTATTCTGAGCCAATGTCAGCGCCTTCGACAGGAAGGCTGGCAAGAGCAAGGCAGCACCCAGTAGTAACGCACCGAGCACCGTAAAACCGGCGACCAAGCCCGCCCCCCACCAAGCGACAAATATGGCGACGAGGAGAAGGAGAGCGCCAGCCAAGGCCTGGATGCGCAGAGAACGCGCGGATGACAACCCCCATGCTTGCGGTTGTGAAGAGGCCAGAAGCGGCAAATTGCGCACACGCCAAAGGCTCTGCGCGGAGGAAAGCAGTGTTCCCGCAAGCGCCATGGCCATTCCCGCCGCCCACCACTCCGGGCGGAACTGAAGGCTTCCGGGTACAGCAGCGCCATAAAGGCCACGCAGGGTGGACGAGACGCCTGGCAGCAGTGCCGATGCGATGACATAGCCAAAGCCAACGCCGATCATGCCGGAGAGCAGAGCAAGAGCAAGGATTTCCAACAGCAACAGTGCCGTCAGCATCTGCAAGGAAACACCGAGCCCACGAATGGTGCGAAAGCTCGCCCGCCGTTGTTCGAAGGAGAGACCTGTCGCCGAATAAACGATGAAGAGACCAACGATAAAGGCCAGAAAACCGAAGGCGGTGAGGTTCAGGTGAAAGCTGTCCGTCAGGCGTGCCATATCCGCCCGGTCTTCCATTGGCTGGATGTGAAGCTCTGGCGCAACGCTTGTCACATCCGCGATGTCTAGACGCTGGGTCTCAGCCACCATGATGCGGCTCAATCGCCCGTCTCGGCGCAGCAGCCGGTCGGCAAGCCCAATGTCGACAAAGCCGGTATCGTCCGGCACATCCGGCGAAATTCTTATTGGTATCCGTGTCTGGCCTTCGAGCCGGGCTGCCGTCGCTGGCGAAACCATCAACAGGCCTTTACCGCCCATGAAGTCCACCAGATCGGATGAACTCGAAATTCTGACCGGTCCGTTTCCGCCGGACATGCTCAGAGGATCGATACCGATCAATCTGATCCGAGCGGTATTGAACCGATAATCGCCTTCGATGACCGGCGAGACATTCCATCCGGCCCGCCGCAATGCCGCGAAGCTTTCGGGAGCGATAAGCCCGCCATTCTTTGCAACGAGACGAGCGAGGCTACTTTGTTCGATGATCGACGCGGAGCGGGCATAGCTCGCCCGCGCTTCCGCATTGATCGCTTGGACACCGGACCAGAGCGCTGTCGCAAGGCCGATACCGAGCACCAATGTCACGAACTGAAGCGGCCTGTGCCGCCAATGCGAGAGCAGCGCATGAAACACCACCCACATCATGCGGCGATCTTTCCGCCGCGCAACATCACCCGCCGGTCCAGCTTCTCGGCCATCCGGCTCGAATGAGTGACAAGCAACAGCGCAGAGCCGGCGCTTCGGCTGAGCGATATCATCAGATCGAGGACGATTTCGCTGGTCGCCTCATCGAGGTTGCCCGTTGGCTCATCGGCGAGAACCAGGGCCGGTCGCGCTGCCAGCGTCCGAGCGATCGCAACACGCTGCTGTTGACCGCCGGACAATTGCTCTGGGTAACGGTTGAGTAGAGTGCCGATCCCCAAAGTCTCGGCCAGTTCACGCTCCCATGTCGCATCGTGACGCCCCGCGAGCTTTGCGTGAAACGCAATATTATCTGCAACATCGAGGGAGGGAATGAGGTTGAACTGCTGGAATACGAGACCGACCACCTCACGTCGGTAATGCGCCCGTCCAGCTTCGTCCAACGCGGTGATATCCCGACCGTCTACGACGATAGAGCCACCATTTGCCCGATCAAGCCCACCCGACAGATGCAGCAGTGTGCTTTTGCCGCTGCCCGATTCTCCGGTCAATGCGACGCTCTCGCCAGCATCGACCGAGAGGTCGATCCCCTTCAATACCGCGACTGACCCTTCTACCGTTCGGTAGGATTTACTGACATTGGAGAGGGTTAGAAGCATGTCTGGATGGATCTCTGTGATGGTTGCTCTGTTTCAGCCCGTACGGGCTATGTGTTTTGGCCAAAAGAGAGAAACGCGCGATGCTCCCATGGTCCACCAAGATAGTCCCATAGGTCAATTCCAAGAATGGTTATCTCACGCGGCTGAAAATGAGTACGGAGATCATCATACAGCCTGTCCGCCGACGCCTTCTCCACCTTATTCTGGACGGTGATGTGCGGCTTGAACTTCTGCCGATCCTGCGGCCCCGGCCATGAGCCAAACGATTTGAAGAGGTCCGCACGCAGGTTTTTCAGTTCCGGACTGTCAATATCGAAAGCAACGCCGCCGCCCAGGTGTCTTAGACCGGATATGGACGCAACGAATGGATCACGCTGCGCCATGACCTCGTCGGCTGCCGTCAAAATATCGCAGAATACTCTGCCCGGAAGATGATGGAACATCGTGATGTGGGCATCGAGGAAGTTTCGGTGGGGCGGGAAATGCTCCCGCCTCAGCAGGTCGAAATAGTCCATATCATCCGATGAGGCGTGCGCCGTAACGATGATGGGTGGCAAGGACATGTTACCGGTCTGCGGTATCGTCTACGACATCGGTTTCTGGCCTGTCTCCACCACTGACATGCTGCGACTGCCAACGCCCATCAGCCAACTGATACGCGATTTCCACTTCTTCTCCGCCGATCTGCTGTCGGCGCGCTGCATCCTTCGCTGCCTCCAAGGCCGTGTCATGGTCGGGAAAGGTTTCTGACCAGACATCGTCAACCCGGTATGCGAAGCCGCCATCATGTTCGTCGACGTGATAAGTTACTGCCATGTGAGTCTCCTTTTGCAGGCTTCCTCAAACGTTGCGGCGACACAGATGTTCCCGCGTCCTCGATACCTTCGACGGGTCGGCTTAAGGACCACGTTCTTTTGGCAATCTCACTGCCCGCCGCTCCCACCCGACGAGGACGAGGCTGGCGGTCACGATGATGGCGGCGCCGATGAAGACATTGATGGCCGGGATCTCAGACCAGATGAGATAGCCATAAAGGAACGCCCAGATGAGGCCAGTATACTCGACGGACGCGAGAGACGAGGCCTCCGCATGCCTGAACCCTTCGTAGAGAAGGAACTGACCAAGCGTGGAGACAAGGCCGACACCGATCATCAGAGCCCATCCTTGGCTATCAGGGCTCTTCCACAACCATGGCAACGACAGGGCGCAGGCAATACCGAAGAGTGCGCTTGTCGAATACATCTGCGTCAGCGTGGTTTCCGTTTTGCTGACAATACGTACGATAATCGTGCTCCACGCCCAGCAGAAGCCAGCCACAATGCACAGAAGCGAGGGAAGCCAATTGGGTGAATGGGTAGGATTGGCGGCGATGAGAACCCCGATAAATCCGAAGGCACATGCGATCCAGCGACCGAAGCCGACATTCTCCTTGAGAACGAAAATGGAGAGGACGACGACCATGATGGGTGCCGAGAAATACAGCGTCGTCAATTCCGCCAGACCGAGATAAAGCGACGAGCTGTAAAACAGCATCCACGCGATCAGCATCAGAGTAGCGCGCAGGACGAGCGTTCCCCGATATTTGCTTTTCAGAATAGATGGGTGACGGTAGAAATAAGCCAGCGTCCCGGTAATGGCGACAATCACGGCACTACGGATGAACAAAATTTGCGGAACGTAATAGGTTTCCACAAGGTACTTCACCACAGCGTCCTGCATGGCAAAGCAGGCATAGCCCATAGCAGCCAGACTAATGCCAAAGAGCGGCCTGGCTTCTAAAGAATGTGTCATGCTTCTCACCGATATTGCGAACACTGACTCGCTCACGACAGCTTTGCCACCGGAGATACCGAGCGTGATACCAAACGCGTTCTCCCTTAGGAACGCAACCACGGGATGGATCGAACATCCCGCTCCGTTTTGCAAGGCCTAAAACGTGTCGTCGTGGCAAAGCCACCGCACGGGCTTTGTGCGACATGCTTCGAATGCCCCGTGACCGGCTTTCCCATCAATTCGAAACAGTCCCTGCAGCAATCAGAACAGTGCGTCAGCGAAAAGATCGTCGTCATCGGCTTGAGCCGACGCGGCTGCAGGTGCGGATGCCTGGCTCGACGAGTTGTTTGCCGGAAGATAGCGGACGTGAATCTCGCGCTCATTCGCCATCGTATAGAGCTTGTAGACGCGCGAGGCGAACCCCTCGATCTTGTCGGCAAAGCCGGACACGTCTGCCTGGAAGCCTTCAGAAAGCTGGGCTGCAATATTGCAGCAATCGTTGAACGTCGCACCGAGTTCGCTTTCGAAATCGAGGTTGACGACGGCTGCACTGATGCGGGTGAAGACCGCCTGCCCCTCTTCCGCCAGAGCCTGCGTTCCTTGCTCCATACGGGATTTTGCGTTCTGGATCGACTCCAACGCTTCGTTCAAGGGTGCGCTGAAATTTTTGGAAAGGCCCTGCCCCTGCTCAACCAGGGCCTGCGTTGCGACCTCAACGCCGCGCAACTCTTCGACAATCGCATCTGCGGGCGTCTCGAGCTTACCGGCAAAGATACGCATTTCGCCGCTAACGACGTTGACGGAACGGCCAGCCTCGCCAAGCTTTGAGCAGCGCAGGTTCGAATTCAACGCCATGTAATGGATATCAATCTTGATCGAGCGCAGAACCTCGATCCCCCGCAGCAGTTCCTTGGCGCTCTCGGCAACCGAGGAGACGACGCTGTCCGCCTCGCCGCTGCTTCCCTGAACTCGTTCCGCCAGTTTGCAGGCTTCGACAATATCCTTTTCCATCAGTGAAAGGACATTTTTATCCCCATTCGAGCTGCGATCGACCAGCTCGTCGCGAAGCGAGAGAATGCGAGCCGCATCATCGGTGAAGCTGGAAATACTGTTGAAAATCTTGGCACAATCGCGCTGGAAGTCTGCGGCCGTTTCATCCATCTGCGCGCTAATGAGCTGAAGGACGGCCTCGCGCAGCACAGCCTGTTCATCGTGATCGAGGGCTTCGCCTTCCGGTGAGGCAACGAACTCGTTGAGAAGCTGAAGCGTGCTCTGGATATGCTCGATGCGCTGTCGGGTGATGTCGCCGATCTGCAGGTTGGACAGTGTGGAGGCAATCTTGCCCTGCACGCCCTGAGCAATCTTTTTGACCTGCCCCGCTATTTCGGCCATTTCCCGATGCTGCTCAACGATACGAGCGGAATTCTCGTTCAGGCCCTTGATGATGGAGGGAATGGTCGATCCGAAGTCACTCAGAGTTTTCGACGAAAATATCCGGGCGTCCGTCAGCTGAAGGCGCATTGCCTCTAGATTGGCGCCGAAACGACTGACTTCGTCGGCGCCTGACTGGATGCGTTCGCGAATTTCATCCGCGAAACCGGAAAACTCCGCAAGGCCAGCACCCGCAATTTTGACCGTAACCGCAAAGGTCTTGAGATAGCGAATGGTCTCGTGAATATCTTCGATGTGGCCACGGGTAGAAACACACATGGTTGACAACTGCTCGAAGCCGGCTTTCCGATCGCTCTCGATTTCGGGCAAATGCGCCAGATCCTTGATCGTCCTGCGCAGACCAGCCACCGTATCCTCGGTCGTTCCCTGATCGAGCGTCCCCGTGATCCCGTCGAGAATACCGATAAGATCGTTGAGCATCTCCATGACGGAAACGAGCACCGCACCGCCATCAAGAAATCGCTTCTCTATGCGTGCATGCGCAGCCGTGAGTTTGCTATTGAACTCAATCTGGCGATCCGTATCGTAAGCCCTGTTCGCTTTGAGCATCGCGTTCATCGTCGTTTCCCGATCTCTTGTTATGCTTTCACGCTAAACGGGAATAATGAAACGACCGGTAAATGCGTGCATACGACGCCGGAAAGATCGATTTTAGAGTTAACAGCCTCATTAGAATGGTTTTGGTCGCCGGCCGTCTTCAAGACTTACCGCACGCATAAAACAGCGTCAGCTCACATGACCACGTGACGAAAGGTAAGATTGTAGCGGAACGATCCTGCCTTCTCATGCACGCCGTTTCTCAGCGTCAATACGCCATGAAAGAAGAGCCGCGATGGCCCTCCCCAGACCACGACATCGCCGTGCTGAAGCTGATGCTTCATGACGGGATCGGTCCGTCTTGCTCCGCCAAACTGGAAAGCGACAGGCAAGCCCAGTGACACCGAGACGATCGGCATGGAAAAATCTTTTTCATCCTTGTCCTGGTGCAGCGCCATCTTGGCGCCAGGCTCATACCGGTTTATAAGGCAGGCATTTGGAAGGAAGTTGGGGTAGCCCGCTTCCTCAGCAGCCTTTGTCGCAAGCGACAGAAAGCTCTGCGGCATGGGGCTCCAGTCCCGCCCGGTCAAAGGGTCCTGTTCCTCATAACGATAGCCACGCCTATCCGTGATCCAGCCATAGGTGCCGCAGTTCGTCATGGCGACGGACATCGCAAAGCCACCTGGCGTCACCATGTGACGGAAGGGTGCCAATGATGAAATACGCTGGATATCGGCAAGTAGCTGGTCTGCCTGCGAAAGCGCACGTGCGCGCATCAGCACCGCACCCTCTGTCATATCCTTCCGAGCCGCCTGTAGTTCGAGCCCGGCGAAAAGATCATTCATCATCACGCAGCATCCAGGTCGGAGGTTTCAAGCGACGGGTGCAGGACGGGTCTATAGCCTGCCTCCAGCGCCTTCAATGTCGAGGGCGGCGTCAGCAGCCCATCGACGAAAGGGAGCGTAGACGTCTGTCGATAGCCTTCAGGGCTCCACCGGTATGTATCGCCACCCGCCACGAGATAGGCTTCGCCCTGGGCTGCAAGCATTGTTCCATCCGGCAGTTCCTCCACAGGCGTGAGCAGGACATTGACGCGTTTTCGCTTCATCTGCAGCCGCTCGCGGTGCAGCGTTGTGTCAATATCGCGGATGGAACTTGCCGGAGAACCATTGCCCTCGACCCAGGCGACCATAAACTTGGAAGCCTCTTCCCGCCTGCATTGAAAGCAGGGTCTGTGTCCGGCAGCGAGCGCGGTCGCTTCATCAAGAAAGAACAGCTCAGTCCAGCTTCGTGACGCCATGACGTCACGGCGGACGTCCTTATAGCTGCAACTGCAAATCAGCCAGGATTTCGAAGCCCATCGCTTGGTGGTCAGCGTTTTTGACGCGGGATCATGGATGATGCCGCGGTTGCCGGTAAAAAGACCACGCAATGGTAGATCGAGAATATCCCCGAACGGATCGACACGGTTTTGAAGCGGCATGTCCTTCCTCCCTTGCTATCAAAGCAACACCAGCAACAGTCTACAGAAAGTAGACGGTTTTAGGGTCAGGACCCGCAACGAAACAAACATATCGTGTGTTCGTTTAGTTATTCTCGGATCAAACGAGGCAAGGCCAGAGCGGCGCTCTGCCGATCTGCGAAATAGCCAGCGTCCAGTTCTGCACGGTGCACCGTTGAAAGAAGAAGAGCGCCATGTACCCGACACGAACCGGCGCTCTCATTCTCACATATTGCCTACCAGCGCTGATGAACGTGCGGAGCGATTTTCTCGCGATAAAGCGTCCGCACCTGGTCCATAATCTCTGCAGGTATTGCCGCTACACCGCTCGCCGCCGCATTTGCTATGGCTTGGTCGCGGTTCTTCGCGCCGGGAATAACCACCGAAACGGCGTCTTCCATCAATATCCAGCGCAGCGCAAACTGAGCCATGGTGGCTTTATGGGGAACAAGCGCTCGCAATTGCTCAACCGCGTCCAGCGCGACATCATACGGGACACCTGAGAACGTTTCACCAACATCAAATGCCTCACCGTGCCGATTGAAGTTCCGGTGGTCATCGGCGGCAAAAGTCGAGTCCTTCCCCATTTTTCCCGTCAATATGCCGCTCGCCAGGGGCACACGCACGATGACACCGACATCGCGCCGCAGAGCCTCGGAGAAGAACAAGTCGGAGGGACGATGGCGAAACATGTTGAAGATGATCTGAACGGTCGAAACATTCGGAAAGTCGATAGCTTTAAGCGCTTCTTCGACCTTCTCTACCGATACGCCGTAGTGGCGGATTTTGCCTGCCGACACGAGATCGTCCATCGCGCCGAACACCTCAGGACGATAGTAGACTTCGCTCGGAGGGCAATGGAGCTGGACCAGATCGAGCGCCTCTACGCCGAGGTTCGATAGGCTTCGATCCACGAAGGCTTCAAGATTGGACTTTGTGTATCCGTCGGCCACGTGCGGGTTAAGCCTGCGTCCGGCCTTCGTTGCAACGATCGGTCGCTCGCCGCCGCGCTCCTTCAACACGTCACGGATGATGCGCTCAGAGCGACCGTCACCGTAAACATCGGCCGTGTCGATAAAGGTCATTCCCGCATCAAGGGCTGCATGAACGCTGGCCTTCGCATCAGCTTCATCCACATCTCCCCAAGAACCACCGATAGCCCAGGCGCCAAAACCGATTTCCGAGATGTTCCAGCCGGTGCGACCGAGGCGGCGCGTCTGAATAGTCATGAATTTACTCCAATGATAAATCGACGACCTTGGCGAGACGCCAGTCGGCAATATTTGATGACAAGAATTGGGAGGAGCATAGGTGCCTTTACGGCATGAGTTGCCCACCGTTCACTTCGATAATCTGGCCTGTGATGTAGCCGGACAGAAGTGGTGAGGCGAGGAAGAGATAGGCGCCGACGCATTCATCCGGTGTGCCGACACGAGCCATCGGGACGCTTTGTCGCTGGGTATCCAGCATTTCAGCGCTCGTGTAGCGATCGTGAAAGGGCGTCGAGATAATGCCGGGTGCAACGGCGTTGACGCGGATACCATCACCGACGAACTCCTTTGCATGGCCGTGGGTGATCGTTGAGACGAAACCTTTGGCGGCAGCGTAGAGGATTGCTCCATTACCGCCGCCATTGCGGGCCGCAATCGAGGTGGTATTGATCACGAAACCCTGTCGCCGCCTCAGAAACGGAATCGCCGCGCGCGTCGCGGCGAGTACCGAGCGGGCGTTAAGGTCCATGACGCGGGCGTAATGGGCATCATCCATTTCCGTCGTTGGTACGCGACCGAGCATACCGCCAGCATTGTTGACGAGTCCATCAAGCCCACCGAGATTTTCCGCTGCGGCCTCGACAACACGTTCGCTCTCGCCGGGCTTGGACACGTCGCCCTGGATGAGGATTCCATTCCCACCTCCACGCGCTATCTCGTCGACAACCGCCTCGGCGGCGGCTGCGCTTTCATTGTAGTGGACGGCGACCCTCGCGCCCTGTGCAGCGAAGGCTTTGGCCACGGCTGCGCCGATGCCCGTCGAGGCACCCGTGACGAGAATGGCTCTGTCTCTTAAATCCGGGATCTTCAATTCATGCCACATGACGTTCTCCTCCGCACGGCTTCGTTGAACCCGACCCTATGCCTTGCAGGTCCAGAAGCAAGTGCTTATCCTTGCACAACATTCAACGATGCACTGAACGGAATTCACTTCATGCTGCCGTTTTTACGGTCCGAACTGCCGGACCTTGCTGCCTTTTCCATCGTAGTGAGGCGTCGCAGCTTCAAGGCGGCAGCGATCGAACTGGGAATCACCGCGTCTGCTCTCAGCCACGCGATCCGCCGGCTGGAAGAGCGTCTTGGCACGAAGCTTCTCAATCGCACCAGCCGAAGCGTCGCTCCCACGCCTGCGGGTCTACGCTTCGCCGCGCGACTGGAGGCGGGTTTCGACGAAATCGGCTCGGCACTCTCCGAGATGGACGACATGCACGCCAGCGCGTTCGGCGAGCTTCGCCTCAATATTCCCTCAGACGCCAGTCGCCTCCTGTTAAGCCCGGTCCTTCCAAGTTTTCGCAACCTGTTGCCCGACATCCGGTTTACGGTCGTTGTGGAAAATCGACCTGTCGATATGGTGGCCGAAGGGTTCGACGCCGGGATACGATATGGAGACACTGTTCCGGAAGATATGATAGCAGTCGCCCTCACCCAACCCTTGGAGTGGGTGATCGTCGGGGCGCCGACCTATCTCGATAGGCATGGGCGACCGAGACGACCCGAGGATCTTCAGCGGCATTCCTGCCTGCGTCTGCTGCTGGGCGACAACTCCGCCTTCCGATGGGAGCTTGGCAATGGAGACGCCATGTTACGGATCGACGTGCCAGGTCACTGCACGATCAGCGATACGCAAACAACGATCGATGCCGCCGCCGACGGTCTGGGTCTTGGCTATGTCTTGAAACGGCGGGCTGAAGCTGAACTGCGAGAGAAACGACTTGAGATCGTCCTGCCTGAATGGTCATCCACGGGGGCGGGCTTTCACATGTACTACCCCAGCCGACGACAAAACCACCCCGCACTGCGTCATCTGATCGAGCTTATCCGAGCGCGGGAAGGACTGCCGCCTTTGGCCCGATGAAGCCCGGCAGAGCGTTTCCCTTTGGGCGCGAAGTGCTCTAAGGCTTGAAATCGATATTGCGGCTCTCGCCCTTTCTTCAGATCATATGGTTCCACATGCGCCAGAAGCTTTTCTTCTCCGAAAGACCGGAGGTCATCTATGCAGTGGGCGATGTCCACGGCTGCCTGGATCTTCTTCACATCCTGCAGGACAAGATACAGGCCGATGCTGCACAGGAGACGGGTGCGAAGTGGATCGTCATGCTCGGCGATTATGTCGATCGCGGACCGAAGTCGTCAGCCGTCCTTGAAGAATTGATCACGACAAAGCCGGACGGCATGCTGCGATTTTGCCTGGCAGGAAACCACGAGGAATCGATGCTGGATTTCATTCGCAATCCACATCGGGATCATCGCTGGCTGGAGTTTGGTGGTATTGAAACCTTGCAATCCTACGGCATTCCCTGGCTACCAGACGATAATCGACAATTACGGGCCGCAGTACAGCAAGCCATTCCGCCCCATCACATCGCATTTGCCGCCAGCCTCCCTTCGCTCATCGCAGTGCCCGGACTGTGCTTCGTCCATGCAGGGCTACTAAACGACGTTCCCATCGAACAGCAGGAGGATAAGAACCTCCTCTGGATCAGGCCAAGTCAGCAGGGAGCGCCGTCGGTACCGAACCCATTTCTGACCGTTCACGGTCACACGCCGGTGCGCAACGTCGCGATGGTTGAAAACCGGGTGAATGTCGATACGGGCGCGTTCATGACGCGACGGCTTTCTGCAGTGAAGATCAAAAGCGACGGGGAGATTACCGTCATGACGTCAGACAGCAGATAAAGAAGAGCCGCCGGCTAAAGATCAACCGGCGGCCAGGCTGTGTATGCCGAATTGCCTCGGCATACCCAAACGACGATTTAATGGTTATCGCGCGGCAGGCCCTTGGTCTGGGCGATGCGCTGATACTTGATGGCGGGCTCGAGAACGGCACCCGTTTCCATCTGGCCGACGATGCCGCGCTGGATTTCCTGCCATGGCGTCTGGTGATCCGGATATTTGTAACCACCATTGGCATTCAGCGCCTCGTAGCGCTTGGCCAGTTCTTCCGGCGAGATCAGGATATCGGCGGTACCGCGACCCACATCGATGCGAACGCGGTCGCCGGTCTGCAGAATGGCAAGACCGCCGCCTGCCGCCGCTTCAGGCGAGGCATTGAGGATAGACGGGCTGCCCGAGGTACCGGACTGACGACCGTCACCAATGCAAGGCAGCGAGTTGACACCTTCCTTAAGCAGGTAGTCCGGCGCGCGCATGTTGACGACTTCCGCAGCACCCGGATAGCCGATGGGGCCAGCGCCGCGCATGAAGAGAACTGTCTGCGCATCGATACCCAGCGACGGATCGTCGATGCGGTGGTGGTAATCTTCCGGACCGTCGAACACGACCGCACGGCCTTCGAAAGCCTCCGGATCGTTTGGATTGGAAAGATAGCGCTCACGGAATTCCGGGCTGATCACGCTAGTCTTCATGATCGCGGACGAGAAGAGGTTGCCACGCAGCACACGGAAGCCTGCACGCTCCTTCAGCGGACGATCGTAAGGACGGATGACCTTTTCGTCTTCGATGATCGCGCCACGGCAGTTCTCACCGATCGTCTTACCGTTGACGGTCAGGGCGTCTTCCATGATGAGGCCTTGCTCCATCAGCTGGTTGACGACCGCAGGCACGCCGCCGGCATGATAGTAGTCTTCGCCAAGATATTCGCCAGCTGGCTGAAGGTTGACGAGAAGCGGGACTTCTTCGCCGTAGGTCTGCCAGTCATCGACGGTCAGTTCGACGCCGACATGGCGAGCGAGGCCGTTAAGATGGATCGGCGCGTTGGTGGAACCGCCGATAGCCGAGTTGACGCGGATGGCGTTAATGAAGGCATCCTTGGTCATGATGTCGGAAGGCTTCAAATCTTCCTTAACCATCTCGACGATGCGAAGACCCGTGAGATAGGAAATTTCCTGGCGGTCGCGATAAGGCGCAGGGATAGCCGCAGAGCCCGGAAGCTGCATGCCGAGCGCTTCGGCCAACGAGTTCATCGTGGTTGCCGTGCCCATGGTGTTGCAATAACCGGTGGACGGCGCGGAGGAGGCAACCAGCTTGACGAAGCCCTGGTAATCGATCTCGCCCTTCGCCAGAAGTTCGCGAGCCTTCCAGACGATGGTGCCCGAACCGGTGCGTTCGCCACGGAACCAGCCGTTCAGCATCGGGCCGACGGAAAGGGCAATCGACGGAATATTAACGGTGGCCGCCGCCATGAGACAGGCAGGCGTGGTCTTGTCGCAACCGATCGTCAGAACGACGCCGTCGAGCGGGTAACCATACAGCACTTCCACGAGACCGAGATAGGCAAGGTTACGGTCGAGACCAGCCGTCGGGCGCTTCCCGGTTTCCTGGATTGGATGAACCGGAAACTCGATAGCAATACCGCCGGCTTCCCGGATACCTTCGCGCAGGCGATTCGCCAGCTCCAGGTGGTGGCGGTTGCAAGGGGAAAGGTCGGAACCCGTCTGCGCAATACCGATGATCGGACGATCCGATTGAAGCTCAGCCTGGCTCAGACCAAAGTTCATGTAACGCTCAAGATAAAGCGCGGTCATGTCGGCATTGGCCGGATTGTCAAACCACGCGCGCGAGCGCAGCTTTCCTTGCGGTGCGGTCAGGTTTTTAGAGTCTGTCATGATAAGGGTCTCCAGCCGGAAGTGGCGAACGGGTAGGTCAACGGGAGTGTGACGAATTCATGATGAATCGTCGAAAATTGGGCCATCGCCACGTCTCGCGAAAACCGACGCGTCTTGCAAGGCGAACATTGGTCCGATCCTTCCAGTTCGCTCAAAAATCCGCTCACGAGCAGCACGATTCCTCCCGCCTCAATCTTTGTCTTCCCTTGCCTGATGTGCGGCAATTGAAGCATGCGGTCAATGCCGCAATCAGTTCTTTATATTCGTATTACTATTTCCGCAACGGCGGACTTGTCAAGGAACGACCCGGCCTTACCCGTTCGCTCAAGAAAAAAATATTACTAAATTAAATCATTGAATTTAATAGCAATTTTTCAGGGTAGCTTGGCCTGGGTTAGCGTAAAGCGCGATATTTCGTGAAAAGTGTCTTCCCAAAGATATTACTATATGCTGATATCGCTTCGTCAGCCGACATCATCTCTGGGAGGAATGAAGATGAAAAAAGCACTCGCGGCGGTTACCGTCGCTCTCTCCGTATGCCTCGCTTCCGGCGTATCCGCAAAGTCGCTCACCGTCGGCTTCTCGCAGATTGGCTCCGAATCGGGTTGGCGCGCGGCCGAAACTACCGTTACCAAGCAGCAGGCTGAAAAGCGTGGCATCACTCTGAAATTCGCCGATGCGCAGCAGAAGCAGGAAAACCAGATCAAGGCCGTTCGTGGCTTCATCGCTCAGGGCGTTGATGCCATTCTGATCGCACCTGTCGTGGCCACCGGTTGGGATGCTGTTCTGAAGGAAGCCAAGGAAGAAAACATCCCTGTTATTCTTCTCGACCGCCAGATCGAAGCACCAGACAGCCTCTACCTGACCGCTGTGACCTCCGACCAGGTTCACGAAGGCAAGGTTGCGGGCGACTGGCTGGTCAAGGATGTCGGTTCAAAGGACTGCAACGTCGTCGAGCTTCAGGGCACGACCGGCTCTTCGCCTGCCATCAACCGCAAGAAGGGCTTCGAAGAAGCCATCGCTTCGCACAAGAACATCAAGATCACCCGCTCGCAGACCGGCGACTTTACCCGCACCAAGGGCAAGGAAGTCATGGAAAGCTTCATCAAGGCTGAAAACGGCGGCAAGAACATCTGCGCTGTCTACGCCCACAATGACGACATGGCTGTCGGCGCGATCCAGGCCATCAAGGAAGCTGGTCTGAAGCCCGGCACAGACATCAAGGTTGTCTCCATCGACGCCGTTCCGGATATCTTCAAGGCCATGGCCGCCGGTGAAGCCAACGCAACCGTCGAACTGACGCCTGACATGGCTGGTCCTGCTTTCGATGCACTCGATGCTTACCTGAAGGACAAGAAAGAGCCAAAGAAGTGGATCCAGACGGAATCCAAGCTCTATACGGCCTCTGACGATCCGATGAAGGTCTACGAAGCAAAGAAGGGCCTCGGCTACTAAGACCAATTGGGGTGAACCTCGGCTCACCCCAAAATGCTCTCATGCTTCCGTCACGGCACATTTCACGCATGTGAGGCCACAGGCCATATCCTCGGATGCCGTCCGACAGAAGCCAGCGATCGGAACGGTGCTTCGGCACCGTTTCCATCCACGCTCTTTCTTCAATGGAATGCTTCAGAATGTCCGAACAACCGTCCCTTCTGGAAGCACGTGCCATCGGTAAGTCCTTCCTCGGCATAACCGCTCTCGACAATGTCGACTTCACCTTGCGTGCGGGCGAAGTCCACGCGCTGCTCGGCGAGAATGGCGCCGGTAAATCCACGCTTATCAAAATCCTGACCGGCGTCTATACACGCGACAAAGGAACAGTGCGCCTCGACGGCGACGAGATTTCCCCTGCCGATGTCGGTGAAGCACAGGGTCTTGGCATCGGCACCGTCTATCAGGAGGTCAACCTCCTTGAGAATCTGACCGTTGCCGAAAATCTCTTCCTCGGTCGCCAGCCGCGCCGCTTCGGCCTGATCGACAAGCGCACGATGCGCGACGGGGCTCAGAAGCTGCTTGGTCGCTATGGCCTGAATATTGACGTCAATGCGCTGCTCTCCAGCTATTCGGTCGCCATTCGGCAGATCATTGCTATTGCCCGGGCTGTCGATCTCTCCGGCAAGGTTCTTGTTCTCGACGAACCGACGGCCAGTCTCGACAGTCACGAAGTCGAGATGCTGTTCACGGTGCTCAGACAATTGCGCGCCGAAGGGCTCGGCATCGTCATCATCACGCACTTCCTCAACCAGGTTTATGACATTGCAGACCGCGTCACCGTTCTGCGCAATGGCAAGCTCGTGGGAACGCGCACCATTTCAGAGCTGCCAAGAGGTGAGCTCATTTCCATGATGCTCGGGCGCGAATTGCAGAATGTCACGCATAACCGCCAGCCGTCCGATAGCGATGTTGTCGACGGTCCTCCCGCCATCCAATTCGAGGGATATGGCAAGCGTGGCAGCGTTGAGCCTTTCAATCTTGATATTCGACCGGGAGAAGTGGTCGGTATCGCAGGCCTGCTCGGTTCTGGCCGCAGTGAGACCGCATTCCTTCTCTTCGGCATCGACAAGCCGGAAAGCGGCACAGCCACTATCGATGGCAAGCAGGTTTCTATCCTGTCGCCGGAAGCGGCAATCGAACAAGGCTTCGGCTTCTGTCCCGAAGAGCGCAAGACGGATGGCATCATCGGTGATTTTTCCGTCGCCGATAATATCGCTCTCGCTTTGCAAGCCCGACAAGGCTGGATGCGGCCCATCTCCAAGCGTCAGAAGGCAGCGTTGGCCGACGACTTCATCAAGTCGCTCGACATTCGCCCCGCCGACCGCGAACGTCCAATCAAGTTTCTCTCCGGTGGCAATCAGCAGAAGGCGATCCTTGCCCGCTGGCTGGCAACCGAGCCTCGGCTTCTCATTCTCGATGAACCGACCCGCGGTATCGATATCGGCGCGCATGCCGAAATCCTGAAGATGATCGAGAAGCTTTGCCGGGAAGGCATGTCACTTGTCGTCATCTCTTCGGAGCTGGAAGAACTGACGGCTGTCGCCCATCGCGTCATCGTCCTGTCGGACCGTCGCCATGTTGAAGAACTCAAGGGATCCGATGTGACTGCAGAAAACATCATGAAGGCGATTGCCACGTCCGCTCACACGGAGGCCGCGTGATGAAAAGCGTGACATTGAAATTAAAGAGATTGGCGCCGCAGTTCATTGCGCTGTTCATCATTCTTGCGGCGATCACGGTGATCTCACCGGGCTTTCTCAACGTCTCCATGCAGAATGGCCGTCTTTACGGCAGCCTTATCGACATTCTGGTCCGTGCCGCACCTGTAGCGCTACTGACAATCGGCATGACACTCGTCATTGCCACCAAAGGTATCGACCTTTCGATCGGCGCTGTCATCGCCATCTGCGGTGCTGTTGCAGCAACGCTGATCAGCGCCGGGCATTCCATTCCGGTGGTGATTGCAGTTTCGCTGGCTGTCGGCGTTGCCTGCGGCATCTGGAACGGTATCCTTGTTGCAGTTCTCGATATCCAGCCCATCATCGCAACCCTCATCCTTATGGTGGCGGGCCGCGGTATTGCGCAGTTGATTACCGAAGGGGTCATTCTGACCTTCAACAATGACAGCTTCGCAGCTCTCGGTTCCGGCTCCTTCGCAGGCGTCCCGCTACCCGTCGTCATCTGGGTTGTGAGCGCAGTTCTGATCGGTCTTCTGGTGCGCAAGTCCGCACTCGGCTTCCTGATCGAGGCAACCGGTATCAATCGCCGCGCGGCAGCACTTGCTGGTGTTCGTGCCCGCTTCCTGCTGTTCTTCGTCTACGCAATTTCCGGCCTGTGTGCGGCAATCGCCGGCCTGATCGTGACCGCTGACATTCGTGGTGCAGATGCCAACAATGCCGGACTCTGGCTCGAACTCGATGCGATCCTTGCAGTGGTCATCGGCGGCACGTCGCTCAATGGCGGTCGCTTCTCGATCACCGCGTCGCTCATCGGCGCACTGATCATCCAGACGATCAATACCGGTATTCTCGTCTCAGGCTTCCCGCCGGAATTCAACCTGATCATTAAGGCAGGCATCATCATCGTGGTCCTGACGCTTCAATCGCCGGCGCTCGTTACTTTGCTCGGCTTTGCCAAGACACCGAAAAAACAAAGTCCGGTCACGCCGGCACCGACCGCCAACAAAGGAGAAGCAACGCGATGATCCACACCCGCAACCTTCCCTTTTTTACCACGCTGGCGATTTTCATCATCGCCTATGCTCTTTGCGTGTCCCAATATCCCGGGATCCTCAGCACACGGGTCATCGGCAATCTTCTGACGGATAATGCATTTCTCGGCATCGCCGCGGTCGGCATGACGTTCGTCATCCTGTCGGGTGGCATCGATCTGTCTATCGGCTCTGTCATCGCTTTTTCCAGCGTCTTCGTTGCAGTGCTGGTTAATGGATACGGGGTTCACCCCCTCGTCGCTTTCCTGGCGGTGCTCGTCATATCAACGATTTTCGGCAGTCTGATGGGCGTGATGATCCGCTTTCTGTCCATTCCACCCTTCGTCGTCACGCTGGCAGGCATGTTTCTGGCGCGTGGAGCGGCCTATCTCATCTCTACCGATTCCGTGCCGATCTCGCATCCGGTCATCGATGCCATCCAGGGCTTCTATATTCGTGTTCCGGGCGGGGGTCGGTTGACCGCGCTTGCCATCGTCATGCTCATCGTCTTTGCGGTGGGAATGCTTGTGGCAGCCCGCACCCGCTTTGGCGCCAATGTCTATGCGCTTGGCGGAAACCAGCAATCGGCTGAACTGATGGGCGTCCCGGTAGCGAAGACGACGATCGGCATCTACGCGCTATCGGGCTTTCTCTCCGGTCTCGCAGGCATCGTCTACACGCTCTACACGTCATCCGGTTATTCTCTGGCAACCGTCGGTGTGGAACTGGATGCGATCGCAGCCGTGGTCATCGGTGGCACGCTTTTGACCGGCGGAACAGGTCTTGTCGCCGGCACCTTCATCGGCCTGATGATCCAGGGACTTATTCAAACGTATATCGTGTTCGATGGCACGCTTTCATCCTGGTGGACTAAAATTGTCATCGGAATACTTCTGTTCATATTCATCGTTTTGCAACGCACAATCATCTGGTACTCAAACAGAAGAATGGCGGCGGCTCACCCGGCATAGCAGCAGCGAAGGAGATAGTTTTTGGGGCTACTGGAAAACACCATATCGGGACGAAAGCGGCGCAATAGCCATGCGCATGTCGTGGCGGAGCTCGGCAGCGCCATTGTTTCGGGCCTGATACCGGAGGGTTCCCTTCTTCCCAACGACGCAGAGCTTTCCCTTCGCTTCGGCGTATCGAGAACGGTACTTCGAGAGACGATGAAAACGCTGGCCGCCAAAAGGCTTGTCGAGGCGAAAGCGAAGGTCGGCACACGCGTTCTTGACAAATCGAGCTGGAATTTCTTCGATCCCGATGTTCTGGGTTGGCGCTGCGAAGCGGGGCTGGATCCAGAATTCATCGAGCATCTGGCTGAAATTCGCCTCGCGCTTGAGCCTGCCGCAGCAGCCGCAGCAGCACGGCATGCATCCAGCGAAGACATCGTCGCGCTCTACGCGATCGCCGCGAAATTTGACAATCCCGCCCACACTGCCGAAAGCATCGCCAAGATCGACCTGGAGTTTCATCTGGCGGTCGCCAGCATTTCCGGCAATCCCTTCATGCGCTCGGCAAGCGGCTTGATCGAAGCGGCACTCGCCATCTCCTTCAAGCTGTCGTCCCCCGCCTCTGCCCCAGCAACCATCGCAGAGATCGCCGCCAACCATCTTAGAATAGTCCACGCTATCGCTGCACGCGATGAAGCCGCAGCCGTGAAGGCCATGCGCCACGTCATCGAGGTTGGCAAGGACCGGATCAAAAGCGCTGTTCTATAACGCTGGCGAGAACGATGCAGCAACCGGGCTGAAAATCGCGATCGATTTTTCGAAAGAACACGACTGGTTTAGACGAAGAGACAAGGTGTCTTCTCCGGGCCCAATAAGACTCGCGGTTTTTTAGTGGAAGTTGCGGCCCTTGATGGTGATGTGGTCTTCATCACTTGTCTGGACTGATCTCGGCGGCAAGCCGCGCTTGTCTCGTGTCGGCGGACTACCATGATGGAATTCATCCCCACGCCCATGCGGTAGCGGAAACGGCTTGTCCCTCTCTCCCACGCTTCTCAGAATATTGGAAAGATCGGTTATGCGATGGGCGACGATATGGACAACTTCGCCCTCACGTTGGAGCTTGCCGTAAATTCCGACCATGCTCGCCGACAAGACGACGCGACGATACTTCTCGAAGGTCTTGACCCAGACAATCGCATTGGCAATGCCAGTCTCGTCTTCAAGCGTCATGAAAATGACGCCCTTTGCCGAACCGGGGCGCTGACGGATAAGGACGAGGCCCGCGACCTCCAGCCAGCGCCCATCATTGGATTTATAGGCCTCAGAACATGTGATGATCCGCCTTCGGGCAAGGTCTTGGCGCAGAAAGCTCATCGGATGTTCGCGAAGAGTGAGGCCCATATGACCGTAATCCTGCACCACTTCTCCGCCTGACGTCATAGGCAGCAAGTTTACCTCCGGCTCTTGCAACTCCTCGATCAAGGCGTTTTCTCTCGCTGCGGCCGCTGCAAAGAGTGGCAAAGGCTCGTCGCGCAATCCCTTTATGACCCATAGCGCCTCACGGCGTGAAAGTCCGAGAGACGGCAAAAACGCATCAGCCTCGGCAAGACAAACCAGCGCGGCAACCGGCACACCTGCCCGTCTCCAGAGATCATCGATAGACTGGAATGGCTTATCCTGGCGGCAGGCGATGATATCGCCGGCATGTTTGTTTGAAAGACCCTTCACCAGCCGCATGCCGAGCCGCACGGCCTCGCGGTCGGGTCCGGTCTCTTCCTCCAGCGTGCAATCCCAGCGGCTGGCATTGATGCAGACAGGTCGGACCACGACACCATGATTACGCGCGTCGCGGACAAGCTGTGCAGGCGCATAGAAGCCCATGGGCTGAGAGTTCAAAAGCGCTGCGCAAAAAATATCGGGATGGTGACACTTCATCCACGCCGATGCATAGGCAATCAATGCGAAGGACGCCGCGTGGCTTTCCGGAAAGCCATAGCTGCCGAAACCTTCCAGTTGCTTGAAGATACGCTTAGCGAAGTCTTCGCTGAATTTATTCTTCACCAAGCCCTGAACGAGCTTTTCTTGAAACTCGTTGATCGTCCCTACGTTTTTAAAAGTGGCCATGGCTCTTCGCAAACGGTCCGCGTCATTGGCACTAAAACCGGCGCATTCGATTGCTACACGCATCGCCTGCTCCTGAAAGAGAGGAACACCGAGGGTCTTTTTGAGTACGTTCTCCAGTTCAGGCCGCTCGTAGACCACCTCCTCCTTTCCCTCTCTTCGCCGAAGATAAGGATGCACCATGTCACCCTGGATCGGTCCGGGGCGAACGATTGCGACCTGTATGACTAGATCGTAAAGTCTACGTGGCTTCAGTCTGGGCAGCATCGACATCTGCGCCCGGCTCTCGATTTGAAATGTGCCGATCGTATCAGCCCTGCAGATCATGTCGTAGGTAGGCTCATCGTCGTTCTTGATGCTGGTCAACCCGAACTCTTTCCCCGTACGTTCGGTCAGCATCTCGAAGGCTCTACGCATACAAGAGAGCATGCCAAGCGCGAGACAATCCATCTTCATGAATTTGACGATATCGATATCGTCCTTGTCCCACTCGATGATCCGCCTGTCCTTCATGGCAGCGGGAAGAATGGGAACGAGTTCGTCCAGCCGGTCGTGGGTCAATACGAAGCCGCCCGGATGCTGACTGAAATGGCGAGGCGTGCCGATAAGCTGGCGCGCGAGATCAAAGGCGAGCCTGACGCGCCGATCCTCCAGATTGATGTTCAACTCCTTGGCGTGCTTCTCACCCGTCCCTTCTGTCCACCACCATATCTGCGAGGACATGAGCTTGGTCAGGTCTTCTGGAAGGCCAAGCACCTTTCCCACATCGCGGATGGCACCCTTGCCGCGATAGCAGGTGACGACAGAACAAAGCGCTGCCTTGTCAAACCCATAGTGATCGTAAATCCACTGAATGATCTCCTCGCGCCTCTGGTGCTCGAAATCGACATCGATATCCGGGGGCTCGTCGCGGTCTTCAGAAACGAAGCGCTCGAACAGAAGGTCGCTTTCCTTTGGATCAATTGCGGTAATGCCGAGAACAAAACACACGGCGGAGTTGGCCGCAGATCCCCGTCCCTGACAGAGGATCTTCATCTCCCGCGCCCGCCGGACGATCTTGTTGACGGTCAGAAAGTAGGCTGCGTATTTCTTTTTGGCGATGACGGCCAATTCATGCCGGAGTGTCTTTGCCACCTTTTCCGGCACACCATCAGGATAGCGCTTCGGCGCCTCCTCCCAAACGAAGTTTTCCAGTGCTTCCTGAGCCGTAATCCCCGGGACTTGTTGCTCGTCCGGATATTGATATTCCAATTCAGCAAGCGAAAATCGGCATTTTTTTACGATCTTTAATGTATTTTCCAGCGCATCCGGATAGGCAGAAAAAAGCCGATACATTTCCTCCGGCGGCTTCAGATAACGATCCGCATGCCGCTCGCGCCGAAAGCCGGCATCGTCGATGGTGCAGTTGTGGCGAATGCAGGTGACGACATCCTGCAACATGCGCCGACCGGGCTCGTGAAACAGAACGTCATTGGTGACGACTGTTGCCACACCGGCGCGTTGCGCCATCTGCGAAAGCTCATGGAGGCGCAGTGCATCATTGGGCCGTCGGCGCAGGCTCATCGCCACATAGGCGCGATCGGCAAAATCCGCTTTTATCCTACGCAGATGACTGGCGAGGCCTTCACTCGTCTCATCTGGCAGCAGAACCACGATCATCCCTTCGCCGTAGGCGACGAGATCGCTCCATGTAAGCGAGCACTTGCCCGCCTTGCCGTCTCTCTTTCCGAATGTCAGCAGGCGGCATAGCCGACCATAGGCTTCCCTATCGGTTGGATAGACCAACACGGAGACATCCTGCGTGAGATCCAGCCTGCAGCCGACCACGAGCCGAAGCTCAAGCTCTTTAGCGATTTTGTGTGCCCGAGGAATGGCTGCAAGGCTGTTGCGATCGACAATGCCCAGCGCCTCTATGCCGAGTGCCTTGGCCTGCGCAAACAGTTCCTCGCAGGAGCTCGCGCCCCGCAGAAAGGAAAAATGCGACGTCACCTGAAGCTCGGCGTAACGGACACGCGCGCTCATGCGAAAAATCCATGCATGAACCAGTTCTGGGAGCCGGTATCGCTGTGTTCGCCATCACCGGAACGGAATATCCAGAAGCGCTCGCCGCTCTCGTTTTCCACACGGAAATAATCGCGCACCGCCGAAAGTTCACGGTCGCGCTTCCACCATTCCCCGAACACACGTTCCGGCCCATCGGCCCGCTTCACGATGTGGCGCACACCCCGCCATGTAAAATTTCTGGGAGGATGATCGGGCAGAAGCGCCACGGTCTGGATCGGCTCCGGCTTGAACAGCAGTCGCACCGGGCGGGGCCAATACTCCGGCCAGCCAGGCGCGTCTTCCACAGTCTCCGCTGGAATTCTGGCAACGGAACGCTCCGGCACATCGCTTTGAACGGCAGCATAGCGATAAACCCTGTGACCACGGTTGAGGATGATATCGACAGCCTCGCCAATATCCCCTCCAGCATCTTCCAGAAGAATGGAGCGTGTCTGTCCGGCAAGAAGCGTCTCGGCATGGGTTGCCGTGAGTATCATTTTTTCGATACCGAAACCCGGATCGATCGTCTCGATACGATCCGTGAGAAGACGTGACAATTGCTTGATATCACGTGCGGGTCTCGAGGTTCCTGCACGGATGGCCTGTAGACTGCTATCAACACGATGGAAAAGAAGATCGACACGGCGCGCACCTAAGCCGCGCTTCTCCAGATCCAGACAAAGATCAGACACAAGCTGTCTCGTGTATTTGGCGATGGTCTCGGCAGCACCGATGGGTTCGGGAAAGAAGCGCTTTACCGTCACCAGCTCCGCCACGCGGACAGGCCCTATCGGTTCCGCAAGCAGGCCATAGGCCTGATCCAGCCTGCGTCCCACTTCAGGGCCAAACCGCAAGGTAATCGGCGCACGTGGGGCGGCTGCCAGTTCTCCAATCCGGCGAAATCCTAAAACCTTCAATTCATTGACCAGATGTGCATCCAGCCGTAAGGCGGAAAGTGGCAGCGGGGCAAGAGCCTCTCTCACGCTACCTTCAGGTAAAATGGTGACGGCCTCGCGCCCGAAACGCGCAAGTGCATGAGCCGCGCCCCAGCTTTCGGCAATTGCCGCACGGGCCCTAAACCCGAGCGCATGCAAGCGATTGATCATGCCGGTCAGCATCAGCTTCTCATTGCCATGCAGATGATCGGCACCGGTTGTATCGAGTACCAGCCCATCAGGCGCATCGGGTGCAACGATGGGGGCGTAGATGCGCAAAAACCAGAAGGCCAGATCCTCCAGAGCTTTTGCATCCTCCAGCGGCTTCAGGTCTTCGACGATCAGGCCCGGCAGAATGGCCTGCGCCTTGCTAGCTGGCATTCCCGGACGCAAGCCCGCTTTCATCGCAGCGCTATCGAGAGCAGCCACAAGGCGACGGCTTGCCTGACGGGCGATCATGACGACCGGGGTCTCAACCGGCGGCGCTTCGTTCCCAAGCATTCTGCGGTATCGATCCGTCTGCCATGTCGGCAGGTATAGCGAGACGACCCTCTGCATCACAGGCTTCCACTTCGAGTTCAAAAGGTTCGCCACCCCGGACACGCAACAATTCCAGAAACCAGCGTGACCGCCCTACTCCGCGCACGGGCAACGGTGTGGAGGGGCGCATGGAAATGCGCCATCGGGTGACAGCGGCGGTCGGCTGACCGAAATCGTCCAGACCGCTCACATGGCGCCAGCGGCGAAGCGCAATCGCTGCCACGCCTGAGGCTTCCGCCGTCAGTTGTAACCGCCGTGACATATTCATAGGCAGTTTAGACACTTCCCCGATCACCGCACCAAAGCCGTTGCAGCGAAGCCCCTCCTCGAAACAGTCCAGAACACCTTTTTCGTCACGACATTCGACGATGATCAGCCGGTTATGGGAAAGCCCTGCCTGGGTGAGGGCCGGCATAAAAAGATCAGGCCGTGTCACACACCAGAGAATCTTTCCCTTCAGGCGCGCCGCAATGCCTGCGCAGAAGAGCGCAGAAGCCGCACCGTCCACGGCACCATTTCCCCCACCGCTTATCTCATGTAAGCTGCCAAGCTTCAGGCCTTGACCGGGAAGACGCTCATCGATGGCAGGAATATTGAAAGGCAGAGTCTGCTGCTGTCTGGCAGGACCTTGGGTGATCCTCTCCAGTCTTTCTCGCAATTCCTCCACAACAAGCTGTTCTGCGCGCTTCTGCATGACACGAAACTTCTCAGAGCATTCCACGCTAAAAAACTAATGTTCACTTTTTGTTCTATCATCACAAAAGAGTCAACAGGAGTCCAACAGACTCCTGTTGAGAGATGAGAAGATTCTTCATCCGCCAATGATTGGCCGTACCGGAATACCTGCCAGAAAGGGCGACGCGGGAAGCGGCGCACGGCGCGGCAGGCAGAGTTTTCCAGCCGCGAAGAACAACAAGAAGGAGCCTACCTGATAGGGGAAAATGATGTCGATTTCGACGAAGGATCGGACGACAAAAAGGGCGCATAGGGAAAACAGGATTAGCGCCTGTGGATCTTGGTTGCGCATGAGAATTGAGCGCAGGTGACCCAGCAGTGTTCCATAAAGCAGGATCGCCAGCAGAATAAGACCGACGAAGCCATTCTCCACCACCACCTCGATATATGTATTGTGGAAATGGAAGCCGCTACGACCAGTAATGAAGAAATCGTCCCAGAGGCGTTCGGCATCTGAAAAACCCGGCACCCAGAAACCCTGATAACCGACACCGAAAATCGGCGCGCGCTTTGCAGCCTCAATGCCTTGCTGCCAGAGATAGGTGCGTCCCGTCAACGTGGTGTCCTTGCCAAAAGCGCCGAGAATCGCGTCGAACAGACCGAATTGCAGTGCTGCGACCACAAACAGGCCACCCACACCCACGGCAGCGAAGAAGAGCGTCTTTCGGTTACCGGGAGACAAGACCCAAAATAGCAGAAGACCCGCCATCAGAACGACCACAGCCGCCGTGGTGATGGCCGATGTCGCCGATTGAGATGCAAGCAGGCTGTAGGACGAGATCAGTCCTGCGACGCCCGCAACCGGCCACCACAAGCCTTTTTGGCGAAGGACGAGCACCGACGCTGCGGCGAAGAGAACGCCCAGCGAAGCATAGAAACCCAACTGGTTCTTGGAAGAAAAGGCCCCAACGAAGCTCGTCGTGCCATCCAGCGCATCAAAAAGATAGGTACCGAAGAGAAGCGAATAGAGCAAAACAATAGTTATGCCGATCAATGCGCCGCGTGTCAGCGTTTGGATAGAAATGACGCGCATGGCAATCAGCGCGCAGACGATATGGGTCATATACTGGATCGAGGCCCGCAGGCTGACCGACATGGCATCCGACCAGAAGCTCGAAATGAGGGCCAGAATTCCGAAGGCAAATATCCAGAAGTAGCGCGCATAATTGCCGAGTACTCTGCGGTAATCCACCACGACCAGTGGCAGCCAGACGGCGTAATAGGCAAGGATCGATATCTGTCCGAATTTCGAGGAATAGGCGAAGACAAAGAACGACAGCGCAACCGCCGCCGTTCCATAAAGCCCACTTCTATCAGGATCGATCAGTGCTGATTTCGCAATCCGCATCGCAGCCTCACTGCATCAGCACTTCCGAGGAAACCTTGATGACGTCGCCCGGCTGGAGAGCCGTGGTTTCGTCGACCTTGATTTCCTTCGACTGTCCATTGTCCTCACGAACGACCACATAGGAAATCGAGGCAGACTTGCCGGACGGATCGAAACGTAAAGCTTCCGCCGACTGCGCGAGGGCCTCCGACATGAGTTCGCGGCTGGTGGAGAGCTGCAGGTTAAGCTTCTGCAATTCGGCCTGAGTGTCTTGCAATTCCTTGGAACGCTGAGCTTCCCAGTCGTTTCGCAGATTGATTTCGTCCTGGATCGCCTTGTTGATGTCCTGCTTGGCGCGCAGCGCATTGGTATCGATATCAAGAAGCGTTGCCTCGACCTCGGCTGCGCGCTCTTCGGCAGAGATGCGGCGTTGAGCAAGCGCAAGACCCTGCTCGTTGAGCCGGTTGACCTTCTCACGGTCTTCATTGGCCAACTGCAACTGACGTTGCTGGCTCTCTGCCTTTTTGCGCAGAGACTCGACTTCGGAATCCAGCAGCTCACGCAGATCCTTCAACGCCTTCAACTGAAGCGTATAGCGCTCTGTGCGAGACTTCATCAGCGCGCTTTCGCTTTCCAAGAGCGCGTCGATATTGATGACCTTCTCCATCTCTGGCGTCTTCTTGATCTGCTGATCACCGCTCACTTCGGCGAGCAAGCGTGCCTGCCGGGCAAGAAGGCGACCACGCTGATCGTCATAGACGGCAGCGTCGCCGCGCGCGTTAATGAAGTCACGCGCAAAACGCTGACCTGCATCCGAGCGGCGCAGTCCCCCTGCAAGGCTGACCGCCTTCAAAACCGTCATATTGGGGGCATAGGGATATTCGCCTGGCGTCTGGACGTCACCCGTCAGGAAAACCGGGCGGAATTGGGCAACTTCAACGGAAGCCGACGGGAGGTTGCGCAGCGCAAATTTGCTTTGAAGCCCCGCACCAATCGCTTCCCCCACCTCCCCCGGGGTTTTTCCGGCAACATCCAACTGGCCGATGAAAGGCAGCGAAAGCGTGCCGGAAGGCCCAACGGAGTAATCGCCGTTGATCACATCCCAGTTGCGGATGGTGCCATCTGCCGGCTGCCATTCGGCCACGCGGATGCGAAGCTTATCAGCGGTTCCGAGGCGGTATTGTCCATCCTGTGCGAGCGCAGCTAACGGAGCGGTTAGCAACAGAGCCGTAGCAAAAGCTAACGCGGCGCCTTTGCGCAATGTTTTAGAGAAGGCTTCGTCGGCAGTGCCAACCATGTAAAACTCCATGTTGATGCCTTGAAAAGTGAATGCGCGACCGGTGCTAGTCCGGTCGCAGCCGCAAGGCATGGCACAGGTGGGAGTCCTGCGGCATGCCAAGTATCTATTCTGGCTTCAATAGCTGCCGCGGGACATGCAGACAGCAGGCACGGTTTTCATGATGATGGAAATGTCCTTCATCATCGACCAGTTCTGAACATATTGCGTGTCGTAATCCACGCGTTCCTTGTAGGAAACGTCATTACGACCGCTAATCTGCCAGAGACCGGTGAGACCAGGACGCGTGCTGAGATAGTAGCGCGCGGCACTTTCATAGTAGTTGAGCTCTTCGTCCACGACAGGACGAGGACCGACAACACTCATTTCACCACGAATGATGTTGATGAGCTGTGGCAGTTCATCGAGGCTCAGCTTGCGAAGAACGCTGCCGACCGCAGTCACGCGCGGATCGTTCTTCAGTTTTCTGGTCTGGCGCCATTCTTCCGCTGCTTGCGGATCGGAAGCCAGATATTGTTTCAGCACCTCGTCTCCATTCAAGACCATCGTGCGGAATTTCAGGCAATGAAACGTACGGCCATTATGGCCAATACGGCGATGGCCGTAAAAAGCAGGTCCCTTGTCAGATAGTTTGACCAAGAGCACGATCATGAGAAAGATCGGGCTGAGGACAAGAAGCGCGAGCAGTGCCGAGGACACATCGAAACTGCGTTTCACGATGCCCCCGATGGGAAAGCTCACATCAGACTCTTCAGAACCACTAAGCGGCGAAACAGCCGATCGAGTCGCGGACTTCATAGAGAGAACTCCATTTATGTTTTGCGATAGGTCGGTACCCGTTGGGCGCGTCATTGAGCCTTCATGAGATAACAAGTCTGTGGTCGGAATTTGGTGCTTTTGAATTTTTTGTGAGGCACGCTGACCCGGCACCTCAAAAACGGCCGCCCCAAATTCCTCACATGATGTTGACTGAGACTATTGGTGAACGCCTATAAAAGGAACAAGTACGAGGCCGTGCCATGCAATTTGCGCATGATCGACATTTGCATGTATTGCCCGGCCGTCTTTATTAAAACTGTTCTTCCGGTTTACTGGTCATCCGAGTCAGGAGGATCGATTTCGTAGGATCATGGCAAATAAGAAGCACATAATATTTCTTATATGCAGCGCAGCAAATTTACGGCGTCGCACATAAAAAATAATTAAAAATAAACCGTTTTTATTGGGAAATATTAATTTTGAGCGCGCCCTGAAACGTTTCCAAGACCAAAGCGTGGCCTAAATAAGGCAAAAATGTGGCGCGATTGATCATGGGTGGGTGAGGCCTTCCGACTCGTGAGTGGTGTGCTACCTTATTCTGGCATCCCTATTCACCTCAGCCGCACATAAAGCGCACAACGCAAAGGGCTGGCACGCATACGGCGCACCAGCCCTTCGTGTTCTTCAACCTATGAAGAATAGCTTATGCTGCCTGGCGATCGTGGCGGCCCTCTTCGACCTCCTCGACGATTTTGGCAACGAAAGCGTCCAGGTCATCTGGATTGCGCGATGTAACGATGCCCTTGTCGCAAACGACCTTTTCGTCCTTCCAGATGCCGCCGGCATTCTTCACGTCGGTTTTGATCGAACCGTAAGACGTTACCTCGCGTCCACGGACGGCATCGGCCTCAACCAGGAGCCATGGCGCGTGGCAGATAGCCGCGACGACCTTGCCGGACTTGACGAAGTCCTTCACTACTCGCATCGCGTCGTCGCTGGTACGCAGGACATCCGGGTTGATCTGACCGCCGGGAAGCACGAGGGCATCGAAATCCTCGATGCGCACGTCCTTGGCGAGGAGATCGACCTTGATGGAATCGCCCCAGTCCTTCTCGTCCCAGCTTTTGATCTCACCGTCCTTGATGGAGGCGATCTTGACGTCTGCACCCTTGTTCTTCAGCTGCTCGTATGGAACACGCAGCTCGGAGCGCTCGTAACCATCTGTCGCAAGAATGACGATTTTTGCAGAATTAATCGAAGTCATAAGAATTTCCTTCCTAGTTTCTGATTTCAACGGGATGTGATTAGGGCTCCACATCGGAGTTAACCGAGGGCAGAAAGAACTCGACATCCGCAATCCGCTCTTTGTCGAGCGTCGCGATGCGCTCCTGCCAGAAGCGTTCGGCCTCTGCCGGTTCATGGTCGTACTGTCGAACAAATGTCTTGTTGTCGTCGATCATGACCTGGCGGGTGCCACCGAGGAGCATGTATTCTTCCGCAAGCTTTCGCGTTTCGGTCTTTTCCACGTCCAAACCTCCTTGGCAGAGTGAAGCGGAGACGGCCGGATGGATAAGAAGCTCGTCTGCCCATTCGTTGGCCACCGAGAGAAAACGGAAAAATCCCGATGTCCTTCAGCACCATCGCGTCCGTTTGACACGGCGCGTCTCCTGCCAATTCGAACGTAGCCCTCCAGCATTGGTTCCGGAAAAATTAAAGTGAAATGGCCAGGAACAAGCAGAGCTGAGCGCCGACGAATGATCCCGGCCTCCGTCAGCACGAGTAAGCGATAGGGCCTTGAACTAGGCGAAAGGCAGTCTTTCCGACATCCCTACGCGTGGGTTTGTAGCGTCGGCGCTTGTTCTGTTGCACAAACTATCGTGCTGGCGGAAACTGGCGCTCCTTTAGAGCCTGTCCGCATCGACCCCACATCTGGCGAACAACGGAAATGAGACTGTCTCTACTAGTCCCCAAGAGTACGTGCCAGCGATGAGTATCGATGGCTGCATGCTCACCGAAAGCCCAGCCGTTTTCAATTTCATTGCATCGTGTTTTCCGGGTGCAGGGTCGTGGCGTGAGCAGATGCGTCATCAAGAACGCGCACGGAATGGTTGGGCTTGATCGGCCTGACCGTTCATGTTGCGCTGCGCGTGCGCATTACGCGGAACGTGATGCCGATAGCGAGGCCACCTTCAAAGACGTTTGCCCTAAGGGCAATGAAAGCTGCCTTGATCTGTGGCGATGAGTAGAGCATCGTTTAGGCGTCGGTCGCGCGGCATCGATGACCGCTAGACGGTCATTGATCCAAACCTTTTGGTGTTCTGGACCGGAAATGATGCTCGGCGCTCAGCGTAAGCTACGCCATTTCAAATATTACCGATCACAGGAAAAGCCAACGGTCCTTCTAGACATTCCGACGTCGCATTATTTCAACGTTTGAGGGCTTCTCAGCGCCTCAATCAGCCATGGACTCATGGGAAGTTCAAGATTGATGTTCAGCCCGGGCATCGGCTCCTCGAACCAGCGGCTGTAGATCCCCTTGACCGCCTCGGACTTGTAGATTTCGTTTAGGGCCTGGTTGACTGCTGTGACAAAAGCCTCGTCGTTCAGGCGCATCATGAAGCCAAGCGGCTGAAGTTCCGTCACCTGCTCTTCGGAAAGCACGTAATCGGAGGGTGACTGCGTACGGGCGATCATCGTTTTCAGAAGAACTTCATCCATCGCGAAGGCTGCAACGCGTCCGTCCGTCACCATGTCGAAGGCAGCTTGCAGACTATCCACCGGAACGGTTGAGATATTCAGCTTCCGTTTGCGGCTGATCTCATTGATTTCGTTGATATTGACGGTTCCCAGCGCCACACTGACGGACCGTCCCTTCAGATCATCCAGCTGCTTGAGGTTGTTCTTGCGCAGGGAAACGTAGCGCGTGGCACCATAGAAGTGGCTGTAGGCAAAAGCGACGCTCTTGCGCCGTTCCGAGGTGTTGGTGCTGGCATTACACTCGATGTCCATCGTACCATCATTCAACAACTGCACGCGATTGCTGGGTGTGCGCGGCACGAACTCGATATCGATCGAATGTAGTTTCAGACGGTCTTTCAGCTTTTCTACAATCCCTCGGCAGAGATCGATCGAGTAACCTACGACCTGACCATCCGCGTTGAGAAACGAGAAAGGCGCAGTCGATCCGTAGCCGATCCTGATCTTGCCGGTCTGGACGATCCTGTCGAGGGTCGGTGTTTCGAATTTCTTGTCTTCAGCCTTTACCCCAATAGCGACACCAAGGCACGAAACCAGCAAGAGACAACGGATGATATGCATTTTCATTGCAGATACTCCTTCGGCTCCTTGAACACAGCCTTCAACTCCGGGGAGAGAGGAAGATTGAAATTGCGATTGTCCGGCGGCACGGGAGACATGAACCACTTATTGTAGATCGCTTCTGCCCCGCCGTTGGTAAAAACGGAGAACAAGGCCTCGTTGACGAGAGTTTTGAACGCTTCATCGTCCTTGGGCAAAAGAATGCCATAAGGCTCGGGCGGGCCGAACGCGTCTTTGGAAATCACGTAGTCTTCGGGCGACTTCGAGAATGCCACGTTAGCGGCCAGTAGAACATCATCCATGACGAAGGCGGATGCTCGGTTATTTTCTACCGCAGCGAATGCTTCCGAATTCAGTTTCGCGATCAATACTGAGATATTGAGCTTTTCCGCTCTGTTGAGATTTTGCAGCTGCGCTATGTTGATGGTGCCTGTCGTTGAGGCGACTGTGCGACCTGCAAGGTCTCTGATGGTGTTGAGGCTGCTCGATTTTTTTGACACGAAACGGGTGGCGGTGATGAAGTGAGGATAGGAGAAGGCCACCTGTTCACGCCGTTCGGCGTTGTTGGTGGTCGCGCTGCACTCCATGTCTATCTTGCCGGATTTGACCAGCAGAAACCGCGTAGCCGCCGTTGCTACCACATAATCTATCTTGATCGTATCGAGCTTGAGCGTTTGACGGACATGTTCGGCAATCTCCCGGCACAGATCGATCGAGTATCCGCGCGCCACGCCATCCGGCGTCACATAAGAAAATGGCAACTCGTCCTGGCGATGACCTATGGTAATCGTCTTTGTCCGCACGATCTTCTCGAGCGTCGGACTCTTCAGGTCTTCAGCGGCGGCAGGATGTGAAACACTTTGGGCGCAAATGATCGCGGCACATAGAATCGAAATAAGACTGAAGCACTTCGACAGGCGGAGCCTGGTATCACTATGCTGCACGATCGTTACTCCTAACCGTGGAAAATTTTTACGTCACTGGAATGCTGCCAACTTTCTATGTCTTTGAGAGCCATTGGACGGCCAAGATGGTATCCCTGCACCAGATCACAACCAGCGGCGCGTAGCAGGGAAAGCTGTTCTCGCGTTTCGACGCCTTCTGCCGTTGTCTCAAGCCCCAGGCCTTTAGCGATGTGGATGAGCCCTTGAATGATCGCAAGACTCTCGGTCTTCGTCATCGCTTCGGAAACAAAACTACGATCGATCTTGATCTTGCTCACCGGCAATTTGGTCAGATAGGCAAGGCTTGAATAACCAGTGCCGAAATCGTCGAGGGCGATTTTAACGCCGAGCGCACGGATGTCCTCCAGGCATTTTTCCGACTGCATATCGGAAAGAAGCACAGTCTCCGTCAGTTCAATCTCCAGCCTCGAAGGAGGCAAGCCGCTGTCTTTGAGCGCCCGCTTCACCTTGGCCACAAGGTCACCTTGCTGAAGTTCGATTGCTGAAATGTTAACCGCGACCGCCGCATCATTGGAGAACTGCATGGCTTCCACGCATGCGCGGCGCAGAACCCATTCGCCGATAGCGCAGATCTGACCGGTCTTCTCGGCAATAGGAATGAACTGATCCGGATTGATCAAACCGCGAAGGGGATGCCGCCAGCGGACAAGAGCCTCGAACGTCACTGGCTGCGAATCCGAGAAAGAAAAAATCGGCTGATAGTGCAAAACGAATTCGTCGCGCTGGATCGCAAGATCCACGTCCTGCTGGAGTTCGTGATCCTGTTCCGGGGACATCTCCATGCCGTTTTCGAAGAAGCGAAAGTTGCCGCGCCCTTCAGACTTTGCGCAATAGAGAGCCACATCGGCATGCTTGAGAAGCTCGGAATTGTCAGTCCCATGAATAGGAGCCATGGAAATGCCGATGCTGGTGCCGACGCTGGCTTCCTTGCCGAACAGGATAAAGGGACGTGATGCCGCCGCGACGATGCCTTCCGCCAGCCGGTTTGCCTCCCGCACAGCATTTTTTCGCACGACCTGGATCACCGCGAACTCGTCGCCGCCGAGGCGCGCCACCATGTCCTGCGGACCGATCAGTTGCAGCAGGCGCTCCGCGAAAGCCGTTAAAAGGGCATCTCCACTGGCATGCCCCATCACGTCATTAACGGCCTTGAAGCGGTCGAGATCAAGAAGCATGAGATTGAAACGAAGGCCGTTGCCCAGTTCGCCGATATCGCCATCCAAGCGCTTGCTGAAGAAAGCCCGGTTTGGCAGCCCTGTCAGCGGATCATGATGGGCAAGATGCTCCATCTGTCTTGCAACATCGCGCATCACGCGCAGATTTTCCCGCTCGACAACGGCCTCGCGCACCTTCTCGATTGCCACCGCAACACGACCGATCTCGTCATTGCGTCCTTGAAACGGCGTGACCGACTGAGTGTCGTCATGAGCGATTTTCGTCAAAGCCTCGATCAAGGAGGGGACCGGCATGAAGACCTTACGCATCAGAACCGTAACGATTACGCCTGTAGCGACAAGGATGGTTACTAAAAGAATGAGAGAGTTACGCAGAAGCTTCGTTTGCGTTTCGAACAGATCGGAAGCTTTGCCGATGGTTGTTACCACTCCGCCCTGAAGGCGCCCCGCCTGATCGACAACCGGAACATAGGCAATATAATACTTAACGTCGCCCAGTTCGGCGAAACCGACGTAAAAACGATTGAGTGTCGCGCCTTCGGTCAACGTAAGCGGTATTCTGTTGGCTTCCCCCATCGCATCCGCAGAGCTGACAAAAACATGACTTGCCGCGTCATTCTGGAAAATCCAGATGTTGTTCTTGGTTTGCGCGGCTGCGAGGGCAAGGACATCGCCCGGATTAAAACCCGTGTCGAGGATCGACGCTTCGTCACCAAGCGGCCTGTCACTTATGATTTTGACGATCTGCCCGTCCTGGTCGCTTTCTATGGAAATGAACGTGTAGATCGTGCGGATGGACGAACTCGTCACCTGCGCGTTGAGCTCGGCCTGTCGATGCCATTGATCGCGCGAGTCTCTCTCGACCATGATCCAGCCGACAGCAGCGCCGACAAGATAGGCGAGTACGACGCTGGAAACGAGAAAAAGAGTTATCTTCCAAAATAATGACTGGTACCAGACAATTCTGGTCGGTCGTGCTGGAGCAACTGCCTCGAAATGGTGCGGACTCTCGGCGCTCAAGGGCTTCTGACTTTCACGTTGTCCTCTTACGAGGGATAAACCGGGCCAACTTATCTTCTAGCGTCTCGACACGTCGCAGGTTGAGAGCCGCACTGTTGGCGAAGATAGTAAAGATATCCTGCCATCCACCGACATGATTTGACGGCATGGCTAAAAAAGAGAAAACAGCTTGGTCGGAATGGATTATTCGTTGCGTCGTTGGATCTAAAAGCCCTGTTACGGTGGCCGCGATCAAGAAGAGACTGCCCTTTGGGCAGGCAGGAAAAAACAGCACATGGCAATATTGAAATTCATCGATCGATCGAAGAACAATGGTGGCGCGGTCGCAAAATATGCAGGCTCACTGCTGCATCCTTACTCCATTGAGGTGACACCGCGTACCGCGGCAAAGATCGACGATTTTTCAGCTCTTCTGCCATCCGGAACACGCGTGTACATCGCCCATATCGCTGGCACATCGATCGGCGACATGGTCGCCACCGCAAGGCGGCTGCGTGAGGATGGCTTCGCCGTCATGCCACATTTTCCCGCACGCAGCATTCCCGACGTGCCGACACTGGAAAGCTGGATCTCGCTCTACCGTAACGAGGCCGATGTGACGGAGGCGCTTCTGCTGGCTGGAGGAGAAACGCGTCCGGTCGGCACTGTCGAGAGTTCTATTCAGCTACTGGAAAGCGGACTGTTCGACAGATATGGATTCAAACGCCTGCATGTCGCAGGCCACCCGGAAGGAAGCCGCGATATCGATCCGGACGGAACGACGCGCAATGTCGACAGCGCATTAAAGTGGAAGACGGATTTTTCCGGTCTGACCGACGCCCACATGGCGATCGTAACGCAGTTCGGCTTCGATCCGACCGTCATCACAACATGGGCTGAACGTGTTGCCCAAGCAGGAATCACACTTCCCATTCATGTGGGAATTGCGGGCCCAGCAAAACTCCAGACCCTGATCAAGTTCGCGCTCTCCTGCGGTGTCGGCCCTTCGCTGAAGCTCTTGCAAAAACGAGCACTGGACGTGACGCGGTTGATGCTTCCATACGGGCCGGGCGACATGGTCGGCGCGCTGACGGACTATGTCCGCGACAATCCTCAGACACTGATATCCCAGTTCCATCTCTTTCCACTGGGTGGCATCGAACCTGCGGCCAGATGGGTGGCCGACAATACCATCACCCAGCCGCGACCAGCGACCGCTACCTTGTGAAGGAGCGTTTACAGACCGGCTGTCGATGACATTCACCGAGAATCAGGCTTCAGACGAAGCGAAGGCCGCCCCCAGGACTGCGGCTCCCACAAGGCCCGGCTCTATTGCACATTCAGCGCGCACCACGAGCGGCCGCTGAAACTTGCGGAGAATTCTGGCTTTCACGGCGCGATCAAGAGCCTCGATCAGCGGCAGTGAATTTGACAGGCCGCCGCCGACCGGAACGATCGTAGCGCCAGTCATATTGACGACGAGCGCCAGTGGAGCGGAAAGAATATCGATATAGACGTCTATCGTGCGGGCTGCATTTACATCGCCGGTCTGCCAGGCGTCGAGGATGTCTTCCGCCTTCAACTCGGACCCCGCCAGATGACGATGCAGCTTTTCCATGCCACGAGCACTACCGATGGCGTCTACACATCCATCCAGCCCGCATCCACAAGCAAAGCGCGGTAGTTCCACAGGCGGATTTCCAGCGCGAGTGGCGGCAACCGGGCCATGACCCCATTCGCCGGCAAAGCCGCCTGCGCTATTGATCAGCTTTCCATCCACGACGAGACCGCCGCCGACGCCCGTTCCCAGAATCGCGCCAAAAACCACCCGATGCCCGCGCCCGGCGCCCGCACCGTATTCGGCGAGCGCACAGCAATCGGCATCATTGGCAATCAGAACCGGAAGGCCAAGAGCGGCTTCCAGATCTGCTCGCAGAAGACGCCCATGGGCGCAGGGAATATTGGCGATAACGGCGCGATCAGTATCGGGATCGATAATGCCCGCAATCGAAAGCGCCACACAGGTCGGCGTCTCGCCAATCTCGTCGATCACGTCTTTCAACACGCCGATGAAGGCGTCGAAATCATGGATTGGCGTTTGTCGCCGGGCCACGGGACGAACATCGTCGACCGCCCACGCGCCTGCGCCCTTAATGGCCGTGCCGCCGATATCGAAGCAGACGATCACGCAGCGACCCCTTTTGCAAAATCTTCGCCATAGGCGCAATTACCGCCAATAAAAGTCGCTCTCAAGGTCAGGTCCTCTTGCAGCACGAGCAGATCCGCATCCATTCCCACTGCGAGAGTGCCTTTCGTTGCGCAACCGATGGCCTCGGCCGGATAAAGCGAGGCCATGTTCAAAGCGTCAGCCAAAGGCAGGCCAAGATGCTCATGAACGAAGCGCACACAAGACAGCATGTCGATATCGGCACCGGCAAGCGTACCATCAGCAAGCGTCAATCGTCCGCCCCTGCGAAAGACCTCACGGCCATTCAGCAGGAAGCCCTGCAAGTCGGTGCCGATGGTCGACATAGCGTCGGTCACCAGGAATATCCGGGCCGGCCCCTTCTTTGCGGCCAGAGCAACTTGCATGACCATCGGATCAACGTGGAATCCGTCGGCAATAAGGCCGCAGGACAAGCGGCCATTGGCGAGCGCGACGCCAACGAGACCCGGCTCCCGGTTCTCCATCTGGCTCATCGCATTGAAGAGATGCGTGGCCATCGACGCCCCGGCCGAAACATAGGGAAGAATGTCGCGCGCCTTGGCATTGGTATGTCCGAGACTGACGACATATCCTGCCTCAACCAATGCTGTGACGTCGCCAGGAGAAACACTTTCGGGAGCGAGCGTGATGAGGGCCTCGCCAAAACGTCCCGCATGTTCCACAAGAAAACTGAGATCGGGCTGTTCAAGCGGGCGGATCAAGGATGGATCGTGGGTTCCCTTGCGCGCCACCGAGAGATGGGGGCCTTCCAGATGCAAACCGAGGTAGCCGGGCACCTTTTGCGAATATGCGGCAATACCGGCCTCGACCGCTCTCGCACGGATTTCGGCTGTATCGGTGATGACGGTGGGAAGAAGAGCCGTCGTGCCGTAAGCTGCATGCGCTGAACAGATGGTGCGAATGCCGTCGAGATCAGGCTGGTTGTTCAGCAGCACACCGCCGCCACCATTCACCTGAAGATCGATGAAGCCTGGAACGAGGAGGCTACCCGCCACGTCACGCCTTTCGATTGAAGGCGAAAGATCGGCCTGCGCCACAATGGCTTCGATGCGACCATTGCTCACGACCAACGCTTGCCCCTCAAGGAACCCGACGCCGTCGAAAACCCGACCGCCGCACAGTGCAAATGAACCACTCATCGTGTTTCCGTGACCTTTTTGAGCGCAACCGGCCTATCGGGATCGAAGCCGCGCGCGAGAGAGAGGACCTCGACCATGCTATAATACGGAACGATCAACGCCAGCGCATCGGTTAAAGGATGGCCCGTTTCGACAAAAGGCAGAACGGTGGCGCCTCTACCCTGATCTGATGTCAGATAGACATTGGCATTCTTGGTCACGAGACCCGACGCTGTCTGGGCAATCGACGCCTCTGCCTTGTCGCGCGCGGCAAAGGCAATCACGGGGAAGCTTTCTGCCACCAGCGACACTGGACCATGCAGAACCTCGGCCGATGAGTAGGCTTCCGCGTGTAGCTCGCAGGTTTCCTTACATTTCAGCGCCGCTTCCATTGCAATGGCGAGCGCCGGGCCGCGACCGAGCATGTAGAGGGATTCGGCCTTGACCAAAGGTTCGACCAGCACACTCCAATCGAGTGACAGCGCTTTGTCCAGATGATCAGGGAGCGCTGCCACAGCTTTTTTCAAGGTGGCCGAACCGCTCCACTCGCTCAAAACAGCAAGACCGGCAACAATCGAATTGACGTACGACTTCGTGGCTGCCACCGCGATCTCCGGTCCAGCCTGAATGTTAACAGAGATGGAAGCAGCATCTGCGAGAGGAGATGGTGTCGTATTCACCAGCGAAACGGTCAACGCGCCACCTGCCTTAGCGCCTTCAAGCATGGCGACGATGTCCGGGCTCGCCCCCGACTGAGATACCGCAAAGGCTGCAGCACGTTGCAAGCGAAGCGGCGCCTGATAAATCGACGCCAGCGATGGGCCGAGTGAGGCGACCGGTAGGCCAAGCTCGAGCTCTATCGCGTATTTGAGGAAATAGGCCGCATGATCCGAAGATCCTCGGGCAATGGTGACTACAACTGCGGGATCACGCGCGGCAAGAGCGCTTCCTGCCCGTGCCACATCGTCTTTTCCACGATCCAGCAGCCGGGCGACAGCCTGTGGAATTTCATTGATTTCGCGTCGCATCATAGTCGTCATCAGTAAAGCCCTTATGTTTTTGATCAGGCGCCGATCGTAAGTTCCGCGACGAGGTCATAAGCGTCGCTGCGATAAAGCGCTGTGGAGACCTCCATTACGCGGCCGGTGTTCAGATAGGCGATGCGCTGCACTGAAAGGGCTGCGGAGCCGGGAGCGACCTCCAACAATTCGCTCTCGTCATCGCGCAGCAGAACGGCGGAAATTCTTTGATTGGCCCGAACTGGACGAATATCCCGAGTTGCGAGGGCCAGATAC
The DNA here is from genome assembly GCF_913777885.1 of uncultured Agrobacterium sp. Classification (NCBI taxonomy): domain Bacteria; kingdom Pseudomonadati; phylum Pseudomonadota; class Alphaproteobacteria; order Hyphomicrobiales; family Rhizobiaceae; genus Agrobacterium; species uncultured Agrobacterium sp. The sequence goes on from NZ_CAJYTV010000018.1 coordinate 353,582, forward strand.
AGCGATCCCTCGACCTGCTCCGGCTCCGGCAGAAGATCGTCGGGAAGGCTGGTCCTCTCAAGCGCAATCGGCGTATCGTCGGCAGTGCGAAGGCGAAGGATTCTTGCGACGCGCGCGCCTCCCGAGAGGCCGAGCATCATGGTTTCCTCTGGTGTTGGAAAATACAGTCCGCGCTCCAGCCAGCGCGAGCCCGCCACCATTCCCCTGCGGCGCATATCCTCGGTAAAGGAGGTGAGCCGCGTCAACGGCTGCTGCATTTTCGGCACAGGCTTGGTGACGAAAGTGCCGGAACCGCGCCTACGCACGAGGAGCCCCTGCTCGACCAAATCGTCGATTGCCTTGCGTACGGTCACGCGGCTGATGGCCGCAGCATCGGCGATATCTCGCTCGGCCGGTAACGCATCCCCATGCTTCAGGCGTCCGCTGGACACAGCATCTTCGATCAGACGCCGCAATTTCTGATAAAGCGGCCCGCCCCTTAATGCCTGCAATTCACCAAACGGCAAATCACCGTCCATTGCGCATCTCCGTTCCGTGTCTGTCGATATCGGCGCGCCCTTTGCAAAAGACACACAGCGCAGACACCATACCAAAATAGATACCAATACAAATCCACCTTGGCAAGGCGCGGGGATAATCCATCAATTTTGCTAAAAAACGAACGTTCTCAATGATGAACATATGTTCCAGACGCGGAATTGGAGAAATTTTTATTCCACAGTGGACACGCGGTATTTTTTTGGTATTAGATATTAACAATCATGACTGACCTGCGGGAAACCGAAAGTGGTCGGCGAAGGGGAAATGCCCAAGACTTCAGTGTTTCGATCAATCCGCTCATGCTCAACATGCATGAGTTGGACAAGCATAACCACCGCGTGAAAATTATTTTCATAGCGGAAGTCAAACGCGGTTTTTCTGATTGACCATCAGGAAGATTTGCAAGAGGCTACGAAAATAAATTACGAAAAGGGGAGCTTTAAGGCCATGAAAGTCGCGATAATCGGACTCGGGTTCCGCCTTGGCTATCTCGGCCAGGTCTTCACGGAGATCGATCCTGATTTTGAGATCGTTGCCCATGTCGATCCCGAGCCGGCAGGCTTGAAGCAGCTTGAAGCAGAAAACATTTCCGCCGGCCGCCGTTACGAAACTCCGCAGGAGATGATCGCGAAAGAGACTTTCGATCTTCTTATGATCGGCTCGCCCAATACATTCCATCTTGAACATATTCGCATTGGCCTCGAAGCTGGCCTCAAGGTCTTCACGGAAAAGCCCATCGTCACGACGATCGAAGAGAGCTTCGAGCTTGCTAGGTTACTGAACCAGTATGGCCAGGACCACCTGATGGTCGGTCTCGTTCTCCGTTACTCGCCACTTTACCGCGACCTGCGACAGGCACAGGCGCAAGGACTTCTCGGCGATATCGCCTCGATCGAGGCCTCCGAGCATATTGCTCCCTATCATGGCGCGTTCTTCATGCGAGACTGGCGCCGATACGACAAGCTTGCAGGCGGCTTCATGCTGGAAAAGTGCTGCCACGACCTCGACCTTTACAACGGCGTGATGGGCGTGCGCCCTCGTTATGTATCGAGCTTCGGCGGACGTCGCAGCTTCGTTCCGAAAAACGCTCCGCAAAATAGCGGCGTCAACGATCTCGACGTTTACTTCCGCAAACCGAGCGGCTGGATGGGTGCCGACAAGGTGTTCGACAGCGATGGCGATATCATCGACTTCCAGACGGCAATCGTCGAATACGAAAATGGTGCGTCACTGGCATTCCACACCAACCTGAATGTGCCCGACGAATTCCGCCGCTTCTGCGTCGTCGGCGCAAAAGGCATGGCTGAAGGCGATTTCGTCCGCGGCTTCCTCGACGTTCACCGCGCTCATGACAGCGCCAAGCTGATCGGAAACACCTATCAGGCACCGTCGGTGAAGTCGCACCATTACGGCGCGGATGAACAGATGGCAGCCGATGTGTTCGCCCACGTCACGACAGGTGCAGCACTTCCGGTATCGGCGCTCGACGCCATTGAGGCTGGCATTCTGGCGATCGCCATGGATGAGGCACGCGCCGCCCGCAAGGTCGTCGATCTCGCACCCGTCTGGACAAAATACGACGCCTGCCTTCACGGCACCGAAGACGCGCAAAAGCGCTCCGCCTGATGAGAGGGTGATCATGGACACCAGACGAAGCGCCGTTTTCTTCGCTTGGCTGCTTTTGGCGCCAGCCCTTCTTTATGTTCTTGCCGTCGTAGCTTATCCGCTCGTCGATACCTTCATTCTTTCGTTTACCGACGCATCGCTGAAGAAGACCACCAACTGGGTCGGCTGGACCAATTACGACAAGATTTTCAACGCTACGTTCGCGGAAGTTATTATCCGCACTTTCATCTGGACGTTCTTCTCGGTCGCCATCAAGATGATCATCGGCACCTTCGGCGCCACAATGTTGAATGCTGCAGTGCCGGGCCGCGCGATCTTTCGCATCCTGACCATGCCGCCATGGATCGTTCCGATGGCGATCGGCATCTTCATGTGGGGCTGGATGTATAATGGTCAGTTCGGCATGATCTCCGGCATGCTTCAGCGTGCAGGCCTTGTCGACGGACCGATCGCCTTTCTGGCGCAGGGTTCCACCGCATTCTGGGCAACCGTCATCACCGACGTTTGGATCGGCGTGCCGATGGTGACGCTCTATCTCCTCGCTGCGATGCAGGCCGTTCCGCAGGATCTCTACGAAGCTGCATGGGTGGATGGTGCCGGACGTTTCTATCGCTTCCGCCGCATTACCCTTCCGCTGCTCGTTCCGTCCATGATCACCATGTCGATGCTCTCGTTGATCTCGACATTCAACTCCTTCGACATCATCTGGATTTTGACGCGCGGTGGCCCGAATGGCGAAACCACGACGATGATCATCGATACCTATAAGACCGCGATCGGTTCTTATAAATATGGTGAAGGTGCTGCGCGCGCCGTGTTGATCTGCATCTTCCTGTCCATCTTCTGCATTGCCTACTTCCGCATTGTCAGCAAGCTATCCGCCGGAGACAAGCGATGACACCTCCTCCCGCACTGATCAACCGTTACAAATGGTACGAGATCCTCGCCATATATTGCGGCATCGCGCTTTTCTTGATTTTCGTGCTGTCGCCATTCGTCGAAGGCTTTCTGGTGTCGCTGAAGCCGCTCAGCCAGCTCTTCTCCTCACCCTATCGCTTCTGGCCCGAAAACGGCTCTTTCGAAGCCTATCGGACGATGTGGGTCAGCGTGCCGGGCTTTGCCCGCTACATTTTCAACTCGTTCTTCATCTCCGGGATCGTCACAGCCATCGTCTTGGCACTGGTCATTCCGGCCGCCTATGCGTTTGCCCGCTTCGAGTTTCGCGGTAGCGGTCTGCTGCTTGGCGCGTTTCTCGCCGTCAACATGTTCTCAGGCGCGGTTCTGCTGATCCCGCTCTTTCGCCTGATGCGCTCGATTGGTGTTTTGAACACCTATTTGGCGATGATCGTGCCGGGCGTCGCCTTCCTTATCCCGTCGGCCATCTGGTTGCTGAGAACCTACATGATGCGCATTCCGCGAGAATTGGACGAGGCGGCCTATGTCGATGGTGCCGGCTACTTTTATACGCTGCGCCGCGTGATCATACCAATTGCGATGCCTGGCATCGTGGTCGTAGCGATCACCACCTTCATCGGTTCTTACGCGCAGCAGTTCATCTACGCACTCACCTTCAATTCGAAATCCGAATATATGCCTCTGCCAGTCGGCCTGTTTGCCTATTTCGGCCGCCAGGAGGTCATCTGGAACGAGCTCATGGCCGCAAGTTTCGTCGGCATAGCACCGGCGATGATCGTGATCTTCTTCCTGCAACGCTATCTCGTCAGCGGCCTGACCGCAGGCGCGGTGAAACAATAAGATAACCACCAGAGAATGGGAGACTGACCGTGAATACCAAATTCAAGTTTACCCTTTACGCGCTGAGCCTTGCCGCCTCCACGGCACTGGGCGCCATGTCCGCACAGGCTGCCGGCCAGGAAATTTCCTGGATCTATTGCGGCGACAAGATCGACCCGATCCATGAGAAGTACATCAAGGAATGGGAAAGCAAGAACGAAGGCTGGACCGTCAAGCCGGAAGTCGTTGGCTGGGAACAATGCCAGGACAAGGCGACAACGCTTGCAGCATCGGGCTCTCCAGCAGCCATGGCCTATGTCGGCTCGCGCACGCTGAAGCAGTTCTCTGAAAACGACATGATCGTTCCTGTCCCGATGACGGACGAGGAAAAGAAGTCCTACTATCCGCACATCGTCGACACCGTCACGGTCGATGGCGAGCAGTGGGGCGTTCCGGTCGCCTTCTCCACCAAGGCTCTCTACTGGAACAAGGACCTGTTCAAGAAGGCGGGTCTTGACCCGGAAACGCCGCCGAAGACCTGGGAAGAAGAAATCGCTTTCGCCAAGCAGATCAAGGAAAAGACTGGCGTCGCCGGTTACGGCCTGCCTGCCAAGACCTTCGACAACACCATGCACCAGTTCATGCACTGGGTTTACACCAACAACGGCAAGGTCATCGATGGCGACAAGATCGTCATGGACAGCCCTGAAGTGCTGGCAGCTTTGAAGGCCTACAAGGACATCACCCCTTACTCCGTTGAAGGCGCGACTGCCTACGAGCAGAACGAAATCCGCGCAATCTTCCTCGACGGCAAGGTCGGCATGATCCAGGCTGGTTCTGGTGCAGCTTCGCGTCTGCAGAAGACCGGCATCAACTGGGGTATTGCCACACTCCCGCTCGGCCCTTCGGCAAAGGGTCCAGGCACCCTGCTCATCACCGACAGCCTTGCCATCTTCAAGGGTTCGGGCGTGGAAGACAAGGCGATTGAATTCGCCAAGTTCATCACCTCTCCAGGTCCACAGGGCGAGTATGAGCTTCAGGGTGATGCCGGCCTGACACCGCTTCGTCCTTCGCCGAAGGTCGATGAGTTCGTTGCAAAGGATCCTTACTGGAAGCCTCTGATCGATGGCATCACCTATGGTGGTCCTGAGCCGCTCTTCACCGATTACAAGGGCTTCCAGAACACCATGATCGAGATGGTCCAGTCTGTCGTCACCGGCAAGGCTGAGCCTGAAGCCGCGCTGAAGAAAGCTTCGGCAGACCTCGAGCAGTACAAGTAATGCCGAACGAAGGGGGCGTTACCTGACGCCCCCTTCGACACCACCGCAGGTGTCAAAACCCTTGCGGTAGAAGAAACAGCGCTGCCGAATGCACAGAATGCAAACGGCCCTCTGGAGACGATCGTGGGTCAGCTTCATCTCAACAACGTGAAAAAATTCTACGGCGACTTTGAAGTTCTCAAAGGCGTGCAACTAAATGTTCCGCATGGAGAATTCGTCGTTTTCGTCGGCCCATCGGGCTGCGGAAAATCAACGCTGCTGCGCATGATTGCTGGCCTGGAATCGATCAGCGACGGCGACATCGTCATTGATGGTATCCGCGTCAACGACAAGCCGCCCGTCGAGCGCGGCATCGCCATGGTTTTTCAGTCCTACGCGCTCTATCCTCACATGACGGTCTTCGAGAACATCGCATTTCCATTGCGTGTGGAGAAGATGGCGGAAGATAAAATCCGCGAAAAGGTTCATGCCGTCGCCAAAATCCTCCAGCTCGAGCATCGGCTGGAGCAGAGACCGGGTATGCTCTCAGGCGGCCAACGCCAGCGCGTCGCCATTGGTCGTGCCATTGTCCGTGAACCGAAGATATTCCTCTTCGATGAGCCTCTGTCGAACCTCGACGCGGCTTTGCGTTCAGACATGCGGATCGAGTTGACGAAGCTTCATCGCCAGCTGAAAGCAACTATGATCTATGTGACACATGACCAGGTCGAAGCCATGACCATGGCGGACCGCATCGTCGTACTCAACGGTGGTTCTATCGCCCAGGTCGGTTCGCCGCTTCAGCTCTATCACAAGCCGGATAATCTCTTCGTTGCGGGCTTCATTGGCAATCCCAAGATGAACCTCCTGCCCGTCACCTGTGTGGAAGCTTCGGACACTGGCGTAACCATCGCCTACGAAGGCAAGCAGCTAACGGTGCCGGTTGCGCGCGGCCAGGTCCGCGCTGGCGATACGCTGACACTTGGTATTCGCCCGGAACACTTAAGCCTCGGCACCGGCGACATGACCATTACCACGGTGCCAACCGTCATCGAAAGGCTCGGCATCAATACGATTTCTTATTCCACACTCTCTTCCGGCCAGCAGTGGTGCGCCCTGCTTCCAGGCTCTGCACCGGTTGCGGTAGAGCAGCCCGTCTCGGTCGCGATCAACGGTGCGGATTGCCATCTGTTCGATGGCGAGGGCAATGCGCTGGAACGTCGCATCGACTGGAAGACACAGGAAATGCCTGTTCTAGCTTGAGCTTGGTTTCAAGACGAATAGCAAAAATTTGAGGGTGTTTCCTTGTTTGTAGGAAACACCCTTACTGATGTCATCATGCGCATAGGCAACGAAAGAAAACCGCCGCTGCCCTCAAAACTATGAACGACTTCTCAGGCCGCCTTGTGCCCATGCGGGTCCTGCAGGATTGGCCAGATGTCGCGCCGGACCCTGCGGTATGGATTCGTCGCAGGATCGTTCGGATAAGGCTTGCCAGCGGAGCAATAGAGGATCTTCGACGCGATCTTGGAGAAAGCCGCGTAGAAATGGTTGGTCGACTTGATCAGCAGGATCTTCTTCGACAGAGGATCTATGCCAAGGGCTGTAAAGAGGGACGGGTCGTAGCTTTGAACCCGCACCGTGCCCAGGATCACGTCGATGCCGTTAAAATGAATGTGCGCTGCGTCGCCAAACGGGGCAATGCTGTCGCCAAACTTCATCTCAGCATTGGAGGCGACCTTCACCACCTTGACCAAGGCGTCGATCGGGTCACCGGTATTGGGTGCGGATTTTGCCCCGAAGCGCAACGGGATTTCAGCGCCCTCGCCTGCCGCCATGCAGATTTGCACTGCAATGGGATCCCAAACCAGACCGGCGGCGACGTTTGACGCACCCTGCGCCATCAGTTCCCGCAGGAGCACCGTGGCGTCACCGGCCGTACCTCCGCCTGGATTGTCCCACACATCGGCAATGACCACGGGTCCGTTAGAGGTATCCGCCTTCATCGCAAGCGCCACAGCCTCGGCCTCACCGATCTGCGGCATCATAAAGGTGCCACGCTTATCGAAGAGCTCAAGCCCGATCGAGCGCGCCAGGGCTTTCCCCTTGGCTTCATTGCCATCGGTGACCGCGATCGTCTTCGTTCCCATCTCCGGCACATCGCCCGCCATGAAGCCATGGATAACCGATAGCGACAGGACCTCTGGATCCTGCTTTTCCAGGGCAAACATGCGATCGACAATGCCGCGCATTGGCTCGCGCGAGGTCGGGAACACGTCGATCATGCGACAATCGAATACGGACATGATCGGTTTGACGCGACCTTCCAGCGTATCCACGGCGATCCGCCACAGATCTTCTGCGCGATCGACGAAGTCGGTATGCGGAAATTCCTTGAAGACGACGAAGAAGTTCACGGCATCGACGCGCTTCTGCGTCAGATGGCTATGCGGATCTAGTTCCGCGCATATCAGAACGTCGGGTCCAACGATCTCGCGGATCCGCGCCAGAAGATCGCCCTCCGGGTCCAGATATCCATCCGCCACCATGGCGCCATGGAGACCCATCACCACAGCATCAACGGGCATAGCAGCCCGCAGCTGATCGAGAATTTCATCGCGCAAACTTTCGAACGCCTGACGGTTGATCAGGCCAGCAGGATCCGCCCAGGCAGCTGTTCCTTCGATCAGCGTCCATCCCTTTGTGGCACAAACGGCGCGTCCGACGGTAATCGGCGCTGTACAGAGGGTGGGCGTTGCCGGGTGCTGGCCCGGAGGGGCGTATAGCGATTCCACGAACGCCCGCCTATCGATGCAGATTGGCGCGAATGTGTTGGTTTCTGTGGCGAGAGCCGCGGTAAAGATGCGCAAGGACTTGGGCCTTTTTGCTGAAGGGCGGGACGTTTACTGGCCCATAGGGTTTGGGAGATAACCGGTGAAGCCAGAAATCTTCCAGCGGCCCTCGTGCAGACGGCAGTAATAGAGCGTCTGCCACTTCATCACATCGACCGAGCCGTCGGGCTTCTTGATGCCGCCGTCGAACTTCTTGCGAACCAGCGCCGTATCACCGGAAATTTCGATTTCTTCCAGGGTCGTGGTGGTAAAGATGGCGGTGCGTGGATCTTCGCCGTAGCTTCCCTCGGCAAATTCGCGTGCCTGCTTCAACCACTCGTCCCGATAGGCGGGCAGATCAGGGAACGCCAGAGTCCATTTGTCCGGGTTCGGCTCGCGATTGCCGCTGATGCCGATAAACCCCTCCTCAACGAAATCGCCAGCGACCATCGACCAGTCTGCGGCCAGAAACGCATCAATATCGCGCGGCACAAGCATTTCCCATATGGAATGCCGCGCAGCATCCGAGGCAGGAAACGGATTGAGAAAAGGATCGCGCATCCGAAGGCTCCGTATCTAAATTATTTTCATGACAACCAAAAAACTCTGGCAAAAATCCGTTTTCTATGGTCACTTGTCAATGAATAACGAAAATAATTTGCAAGAGCCCGTCACATGAGCATCAAACGATACGGCGCTGAGAAGTCCGGCGCAGGTGGACAAACCCTTCCTTTTGCACGCGCCGTCGAAGCGGACGGCTGGCTGCATGTTTCCGGCCAGGTCGCCATGGAGAATGGCGAAATCATTTCCGGCGGGATCATCGAACAGACTCACAAGACCATCGAGAACGTGATCGCCATTTTGCACGAAGCGGGCTATGGCGTCGAGCATGTCGTGCGCTGCGGCGTATGGCTGGACGATCCGCGTGACTTCTGGACCTTCAATCGCATCTATCAGAGCTATTTCGGCGAACATCCGCCAGCACGCGCCTGCGTCCAGGCATCGATGATGGTGGACTGCAAAGTCGAAATCGACTGCATCGCCTACAAACCTAAGTCCTGAGCGCTGTCCAATGGATATCTTTGCGACCATTCAGGATGAGAGAGCGCAGTTTTCACCATCCGAACAGCGCATCGCGGAGATATTGCTGAACGAGTTCGACTTCGCCGTCGGCGCGTCGATCATAGAGCTGGCTGAAAAAGCGGATGTCTCTCCGCCGACCGTGACCCGCTTTTGCCGAAGGCTCGGCTGTCAAAACTTCGCCGATTTCAAGGTGCGTCTCGCTAAAACGGCGTTTGTCGGCGTGCGCTATCTGAACCCCGAGGCCAAGAGCACGTCGGCGGTCGATGTCGCCGAAGACATCATCACCAAGGCGCAGAATGCGCTTTTTATGGTTCACCGTGCGCTCGATCCACAGGTGCTCGATGCTGTGACCGAGCGGATCGCTGCCGCGACCATGGTCTATGCCTTCGGCTCCGGCGGCAATTCGTCCATGGTGGCGACGGAATTGCAGAACCGCCTCTTTCGCCTCGGCACCCGTATTACCGCCAGCAACGACCACAATATGCAGCTGATGCTGACTGCGGCGGCCAAAGAGGGTGACGTGATCATCGGGTCATCCTTCTCGGGACGCAACCAGGAACTGATGCGCTCCTTCAAGCTGGCTAAAGAAAACGGCGTTCGAACCATCGCGCTCACTCAAGTGAAAAGCCCGCTAGCAAAGCTTGCGGATCATGTCATAGGCATCGATCTGCCCGAGGGCGATAACATCTATCGCCCCACCTCGACGCGTTTTGCCTATCTTGCGGTGATCGACGTGATTGCAAGCCTCGTCGCCTATAAGAACCGCAAACACTCCACCGTCACGCTGCGCCAGATCAAGCAGCAGTTGCTGGAACATCGCGATGGCGGGGACGATCGCCAGATATTGGGAGACTGACGACATGACGACCCAGAAGCACATCGCCGTGGTCACGGGTGCTGCCGGCGATATCGGACGCGCCATTGCAGCCCGGCTAGCAGAAAGCCATGACCTGATCGCACTCGTCGATATCGACGTACACGCGCTGGAAAACGCCGTGGCAACGCTTGGCGGCGGATCGTCTTACGTCGCTATCGCGACGGATGTCACCAGCACGGACAGTCTCGCAGCTCTGGCGTTGCAACTCGAAAAGCTCGGCAAGGTGGTAACCCTCGTCAACAATGCCGGTGCAGCCCGTGCTGTCTCGCTGCACGACACGACGCCGGAAATCTGGCGAATGGATTCGAGCCTCAACCTGGAAGCTGCCTTCCTGACCTTCCGCGCTCTGGAGCGGGACCTCAAGGACATGCAAGGGTGCGTCGTCAACATTGCCTCCGTCAACGGCATGGCGGTTTTTGGCCATCCAGCCTACAGCGCCACGAAGGCAGGCTTGATCCATCTGACAAAGTTGATCGCGGTCGAATACGGAAAATTCGGGATCCGAGCCAACGCCGTGGCACCCGGAACCGTGCGCACTCAAGCCTGGGAAGCGCGCGCCGAAGCCAATCCAAACGTCTTCGAAGATGTGAAACGCTGGTACGCACTGCGCCGCATCGCGACCACGCATGATGTCGCCAATGCCGTCCATTTTCTGGCAAGCGAACAGGCAGCGGCGATCACCGGCGTCTGCTTGCCGGTCGACTGCGGGCTGACGGCGGGCCAGGCTGAGCTGGCGCACACCTTCTCTCAATCCGAACACTACTGAACACGCATAAAAATCAAGGGAACGACGATGAGCAAGACCGGATTTCGCCTCGAAAACGCATGGCATCCTATCGAAGGTGATGCGTCAGGCGGCTTCGCCTTTACCCTCATCAATCTGACAGACAAGCCGGTCGGCGACTTCAAACTCGCCTACACCGCGCTGACCCGCGTCATGGACAATCCGGTTTGCGAGAATGCGACCTTCCTGCTTCGCAACGCCAATTTCCACCAATACGCGCCGCCTTCTGGTTTCGTTCTGGAGCCGGGTGCGAGCTGGCGCTTTTCCGTGCGCGGCCTTTGGCGGCCTGCCAAACATAGGACAGACGGAGCGAAATCCGCTTATCTGACATTCTCCGACAACACCCATCACACGATCGACGTTGCTGACCTGATGTTGGAAGGAAGGCCAAGTGAACCGCAAAAGCCGCTACTGCCGGAAGGGCGTGTCACCGAGCCATTTTCCCTTTTGCCCTGGCCCAAGCAGGCGAATGTGCAAGCCGGTGAAACGCCTGTTGCCATGTATCCGGCAGAGGGCAGCGCGCTTGCCGATTTGAAAGCAATGGACACTGTGCTCGGCCTCCATCGCCGCCTTTTTTCCGCGGCCCATCAACCGTTCTCGCTGGCCGCCGTTGAACAGGGCAAGGCAGTTCGTTTCCAGCAAAGCGATTCACTTGCCGCTGAAGCATATGCGCTCACATTCGCCGAGGATGAAATCTTGCTTTCCTTTGGCGGCGATGCCGGTCGTCAGTATGGCCTGACAGCGCTTGCACAGCTTCATGATGGTGCGCGCCGAAACGCCGCGCTCTTTCGCTTCCCCGGGTCCGGCACCATCAAGGACGAACCGCGTTACGGCTGGCGCGGATGTCATCTCGATGTGTCGCGCCAGTTTTCTCCGGTGTCAGACGTGCTCCGTCTCATTGATATTCTCGCCTGGTACAAGATGAACGTGTTCCATTGGCATCTGACCGATGACGAGGCGTGGCGCTTTGAGGTTCGTGCCTATCCGCAATTGACCACCGTCGGCGTCAGACGTGGACCGGACGAGCCTATGCTGCCGCAGCTTGGAAATGCCGCCAAACCAGTGGAAGGATTCTATACCCAGGCCGACGTTACCGCCATCATCGCCCATGCGACCGAGCTCAATGTCGAAGTCGTGCCGGAAGTCGACATCCCCGGTCACAGCACGGCCATTCTCGCCGCTCTTCCCGAACTGGTCGATGGACAGGAAGCACCGGACAGCTATCGCTCCGTTCAAGGCTTCCCGAACAACGCGCTCAATCCTGCGATCGAAGAGACCTATGTGTTTCTCGGCAAGGTGTTCGATGAAATGGTCGAACTCTTCCCATCAAAGCTCATCCATATTGGTGGCGACGAAGTGGCCGACAACACCTGGATGGCCTCACCGCTCGCCCGCAAGCTGATGGAGAATGAAGGGCTCGACGGGACCTTCGGATTACAGAGCCACTTCATGAAACGAATTCAGAAAATGCTGGCCGACAGAGGCCGCAGCATGGCAGGTTGGGACGAAGTTTCCCACGGTGGCGGCGTCAATCCTGACGGTACCTTGCTGATGGCATGGCGCGCACCCGAAGTCGGCGTTGCGCTTGCCAAAGAAGGCTACGACGTGGTGATGACGCCGGGACAGGCTTATTATCTCGACATGGTGCAGGACGAAGCCTGGCAGGAGCCCGGCGCCAGCTGGGCCGGGACCGTCCCACCCCACCACACTTATCACTATGAGGCGGTGGGCGATTTTCCCGAAAACCTGAAGCCGCGCCTTCGTGGCGTACAGGCCTGCATCTGGACCGAACATTTTCTCAACCGCGACTACTTCAACCATCTGGTCTTCCCGCGCCTGCCAGCAGTTGCGGAAGCCGCATGGACGCCACGTGAGCGCAAGGATTGGAATCGCTTCTCGGCGCTCGTGCGCCTCAGCCCTACGCTGTGACAGGAGACATTTCGATGGTGTTACGTATAGCAGTCGGCGGCATTCATACGGAGTGCTCCACCTATTCTCCGGTTCTGATGCAGCCGGAGGATTTCCGCGTGTTGCGCGGCGACGATTTGACGGGCGCGGAGTATTTCAGCTTCCTGCCAACCGAGGATGTGGAAATCCATCCACTCCTTCACGCCCGTGCAATCCCAGGCGGGCCGGTCTCTCGCGCTGCTTATGAAGGCTTCAGAAAAGAGTTTTCCGAAAAGCTGCTGGCAACCCTGCCCCTTGATGGTCTTTACCTTGCCATGCATGGCGCAATGAATGTCGAGGGCATGGACGATGCCGAAGGCGACTGGATTGCTAATGCGCGCTCTATCATCGGGCCGGATATTCCGCTCGCCGTCAGCTACGATCTGCACGGAAACGTCACCCAGAAGATCGTCGATCAAATCGACATCTTCGCGGCCTACCGTACAGCCCCGCATATCGATGTGCGCGAAACGATGGAACGGGCCTGGTCGATGCTCGTCCGGACGCTGAAAACGGGAGAAAAGCCAGGTGTCGCCTGGGCGCCGATCCCGGTTCTGCTGCCGGGCGAGAAAACCTCGACCGAAGACGAGCCGGCCAAATCGCTCTACCACCGCCTGCCGGAGCATGACCGGATCGATGGTGTGTGGGATGCCAATCTCATGGTCGGCTATGTCTGGGCGGACGAGCCCCGCGCGACGGCCTGCGCCGTGGTGACGGGCTCCGATTATCAGGCGGCAAAGCGAGCGGCGGAAGAGATTGCGTTTTCCTACTGGCAGGCAAGGCAGGATTTTCGCTTCGGTCCCGTCACCGGTGACCTCGACGATATGCTCGACTTGGCTGAAAAGGCCGACACGAAGCCGGTCATTCTTGCCGATTCCGGGGACAACCCTACCGGTGGTGGCGTTGGCGATCGTGCCGACGTGTTGAAATCGCTCATCATTCGTGGCTTCGAGGGTGCCGTCATTGGCGGCATCACGGATCGCCCGGCGGTAGAGGCCTGCTTCGCTGCAGGCGTCGGCAAGACGCTGAGCCTCAAGATCGGCGGCTCGCTGGACCCGGCCAGCCCCTTTATTGAAGTGGGAGCAGAGATCATCAGCCTTGACGACCCAGGGCCCGCCGCCGAACGGCAGGCAGTGGTGAAGATTGGCGGCAACACCCTCATTCTGGCCGCACGTCGTCGCCCCTACCACAATATCGCGGACTTTACCCGCCATGGCATAGATCCCGCCAAGCTGAGGTTGCTGGTGGTAAAATCCGGGTATCTGTCGCCGGAGCTTCAACCCCTTTCCAACCCGAACCTGATGGCTCTGACGGATGGCGTCATCAATCAGGATATCGAGAAATTACCGTCAGAGCGCAGGGTGCAACCGATATTTCCTTTCGCTAAGGATTTCGATTATACCCCGGTTGCGAATGCCTCGGCGCGATGGCGTTAATACCCTGAAAGCAGAGTATTAACGCCGGCGGCCAGATCATTTTCCGCGCCCGATTATAGCCGAGCGCTCCCATACTTCATCGATCCTGCGTGTTCGCAGGCTGACCCTGCTACTGGACGATCCATGCTGTCGGCACTGCCTTTTGTTTATCGACACAGCCAGCTGCGGCTTTCCGCTGCGGGTATATTCGTCTTTGGATTTACCGGAGCAGCGACCGCGCCCTACATGTCGCTGATTGGCATTCGCGAACTCGGCCTGACGGATGCCGGGTTCTCAATCCTGAGTTTCGTTGCTGCCCTCGTCAACGTTTCGGCCAGTATCAGCATGGGCATCCTTTCGGACCGGCTCGGACATTACAAGCTACCCATTCTGGGAGCCTGCATATCCGGTGTCTTGGGATATGGCGTGGTCTTCGCCTTTCCCACCATCTGGACTTTCGCGCTAGCTCTGCTCATTCCAATCCCGATCTATGGCGCGCTCAATTCTCTGATTTTCGCCTATGTGCGTGCAAGCTGTGTCAGCATGCCGCCGCGAGAACTGATCGCCGTCAACTCCGCCGTACGTGCCGCGATTTCGCTGTCCTGGGTGCTGGTTCCAGGCATCGTCGGTTACGCACTGGCTGGCAGAACCAGTATGCTTTCCGCGTTCCTGTTGGCAGCGCTAGCATGTGCCTTCTGCTTCTTTCTCTTTGCTCAGTTCATGAGAGAGGAAAGCATAGCGCATACCGAACGAACGGAGCCTGGCTATGCCTTTCTCGCATCCATTCGCCATCTCGGATCAAGCGCAATCTGGCCCTTCGTACTTGCCATTGCGCTGATTTCGTCGACGCTCCATGTCAACGGCATTGTCCTGCCGCTGGTCGTGACAGGAAAGGCGGGAGGCCAACCTTCGGATGTTGGCGCAATCGTCGGTATCGTTGCGCTTCTCGAAATCATCTTTATCTTCTTTTGGGGATGGGTTGAAACCAAGACGTCTGCGGCGGTCGCCATTGGTGCAAGTGCACTTATCTATTGCGTTTATATGCTGGGCCTTGGATTGGCGAGCAACCCCATGACGGTCTATCTCCTCACCCCGCTGTCCGGTCTTGGGGCGGCTGGCATCATTTCCCTCCCAATTACCTATCTGCAAAATCTGATCGCAAGGCGTGCAGGTCTTGGGAGCTCTCTGATTGCCGTCAACATTTTTCTAGGCGGAGGTTTGAGCTCGTTGCTCTTTTCTGCGGGGACCGCTCTCAGCGATTATTCTCACACGGCGATGCTCGGCGCCTTTGCGGGTTTGTGCGGCGTGGCATTGCTCGCATTTCTCCACAACCGTCCGCCCGCGCGAAAAGCGGAATCGATTTTCCCAAGTCACGATATCTAGATTAAAGAGCATAGAATGCCCGTTGTGCATCCAACACGACGGACGTCACTTTAACGGCACCAGAAGGAAAGCGAACATCATGGCTGATCGAAGCGGGCGGTTGCTCGAAATCTGCGTCGATAGCGCAGAGGGTCTCGCCGCAGCCATCGAAGGTGGCGCTGACCGCATCGAACTCTGCTCGGCACTTGGCGTCGGTGGACTGACCCCGCCCTATGGCCTGATGCAATATGCGCAGCGCATCAGTCCGATCCCGGTCTACCCCCTGATCAGACCGAGGGCCGGCAACTTTGTCTATGATGCCTCCAATGTCGCCATCATGGAAGCCGACATTGCGCAGGCACGTGACCTTGGGCTGCCGGGTGTCGTTATCGGTGCCACTACCAACGATCGCAAACTGGACCGGCGGGTGCTGGAAAGATTGATCGAAACCTCAAAGGGTCTGGATATCACTCTGCATCGGGCTTTCGATATGGTGGACGATCCGGTCGAAGCGCTTGAAACCGCAATCGAACTTCGCATATCGCGCATTCTTACCTCCGGAGGAGCAAAAAGCGTGTCACTTGGCATAGCAACTATCCAAAGGCTGGCGGAACAAGCAGCCGGACGCATCGCCGTCATGCCGGGTGGCGGCGTCAGCGTGGAACTGGTGCCCGAGCTTCTTGCGTCATCCGGCCTCAATGAAATCCATGCCTCCGGTAGCGCCTCATCGAACGAAGAGGAACTCCTGGTGGAATTCGGCTTTGCGCCGCAACAGCGCAGACGAACAAGCGCTCAGGTCGTCAGGGCTTTAAAAACCGTGCTCATGGAGAGTTGAAGCAGATCGTTATAGATCGTTGCGCGACGAGCATCATGAGGACGAGGCTGCTAGATCGACCTCATTCCTGAAGGAAGATGCGACGGCCCGGTTGGAACGCTTGGCAATATAGAGCGCCTCGTCAGCACGCTTGAAGACCGGATCTGGCGAGATTTCTCCGTTCAGCACTCTGCTTATTCCATAGGACGCGCCCACAGTCATGATCGTCCCGTGGACCTCGTAAGGTTTGGAAATCAACGCCGCGATCTGCTTGCATCGTATCTCAGCCTGCTCTTCCACAACCCTCGGCATCATCACGGCGAACTCGTCGCCTCCCAACCGGAAGCAGATATCGTCCTTCCCGCATCCGGCGCGCAGCCGTTCCGCGACCTGTTTCAGAACGTCGTCTCCATCAGCATGTCCGAAGCGATCATTGATTGCCTTGAAACCATCGAGATCGATACAGACGATGGTCAGCGGCCCTTGCTGCGACAGTCGGCTGAACTCGGTCGATACGAGAGTTCTGTTTGCAAGACCGGTAAGGAAATCATGTGTCGCTGCATGACGCATCCGACGTTCGGCATCCAACAATATCTTCAATGCCTGGCGCGATGTTAAAATAGCGAAAATGCAACTCGCGACAAAGATGCAGAGAGTCACCGCTGCGATTGGAAGGGATTGACGAAGCAGATCGTGCGCCGGACTATCCGCGTGCCATGACAAAACCTGTACCTGGCCGTTTGGTGCAGTTGCTATTTCCACGGACGCGCGCCCAGGCGTTACCGAGGCTGCGGGTTCGACCGTCGCATCGTCGAGCATGAAGCGCTCACCAAAAAACGTCTGAAGGTTGCCCGCGATAGGAATGGCCGAGATGAGAATAGGAGCGTGACTCGTAGTTGGCACCACCGTTCCGATATCTGCCTGGAAGAGGCTGGCGGTCAACAAAAGGGCATCATCGCCAACGACTTCCATCCTGCTGAAAGCGATCTTGGCGGGAATGCCCTGTTTCTTTGGTTGATGCTCGTGCACGCGAACGAGATCCAGAAGCGGACGAGCCGCCGCCAAGAGGGCATCAGGGCCTCTCTTTAAAAAAGAGTGGTCGCTAAAATCATCCGCCGTCTTGGCATAGATGATCTTGTCGCTGCCATCGATTACGACGAGAGAACGAACGCTCGACGTTCCCAGAATGGACTTGCCGAGATTGCGCTCCGCCCAGTCGAGATCAAAATTATTGTTAAGCTTTTCAATCGCTTCATCCCAGATTGTCCAAGATGTCAGCGCCACTTCCGTGTCGAAAATCCACGTCGCGACATTGCGCCTGACAAGCGTTTCCTGACGTTCACGCGCTTCTGCATCCAGCCGTGTCGCACCGAAATAAAGAACAGTGGCAAGGCCGAGCAACAACAGCCCCACGATAATGGCGATGGGGCCGATAAACCTGGCATGATTGAAGCGCGTCGTCATAGGAAATTCCGTTTGCAACACGCAACAAATCTATATCAGCGACCCTTCACGGACTGTTATCGGTCAGAACGATAATCTCGACAGGGTTAACGCATTTACGCGTTAGCCCTACGCACCTCGGCATCGAGCTGGGAAATCGCCCGGATGAAGAATATCCGTGCAACCAGTTCGTGTTCAGTGGCGAGAGAAACGGGGCGGATGACCCGCTCACACACCCGGCTCTGACATTATCGCGCGGCCCGCTGTTTTCCTGGTGCGAGATCGGCCACATCGGCTACGATGGCAGCCGCCTCGGTCTGGAGAACGTCTTTGGCATTCTTGCGCGCATTTTCGAGCGCGAGATTGGCGCTGAGGCTGCGCTCATTTGCCTGAAGACCATCATCTTTCGGAAGGACGTCTCCACCTTCATCCTGACGCGCCTTCAATTTGGCAGCCACAGCCGCCATCTCCTTGCGACGCTCTCCCTCGTTGAGAGATATAGTCTTCTTTTCCCGCTCCGCTTTCAACTCTGCCACATCGGCGACAAAGCGTTGATAGTCCTTATCGTCTTTCACCCGCGCTTCGTGACGGCTTTCCAACTGAGGCACGAGGCCGGCCATATCGCCCAGTTTGCTGTACTTGGCGGGCTTGATCGTCGTCCAGGGCAATGCGTTATCGTAGCTCGATTCGCCCAAAGTCTTTGGGTCGAGCACGCCGGGGGTAGCGATATCGGGCGTCACACCGCGCAACTGGGTCGTCCCACCATCAATTCTGAAGAACTGCGCAATCGTAAGTTTGAGCTGGCCAAGCTCTGGCTCTTGCTTGCCCGCCACCTTGTCGAGATCGACCACCGTCTGCACAGTTCCCTTACCGAAGCTTGGATCACCGACGATGACGCCGCGGCCATAATCCTGAATCGCTGCGGCAAAAATCTCCGACGCTGAAGCCGACCCGCGATTGATCAAAACACCGAGCGGTCCGTCCCATACCGGGGCAGCGATGTTATCGCTTTCCACCTCTACCTTGCCGGCGGCATTGCGTTGTTGGACAACCGGACCTTTGCCGGTGAACAGGCCAGTCAGATCGATAGCCTCCGTCAACGATCCGCCGCCATTATCGCGGAGGTCTACCACGATGCCATCGACCTGCTCCTGCTTCAACTCGCCAAGAAGTTTCTCGACGTCGCGGCTGGCGCTCCTGTAATCCTTGTCGCCGTTGCGGCGCGCATCGAAATCCTCGTAGAATGTCGGCAAAGCGATGACGCCGATCTTCAAAGTCCGGTCTCCAAGCTTAACCGGAACGACGGACTTCTTTGCCGCCTGTTTTTCCAGGCTGACCTTATCTCTCACCAGACTGATGACCCGGTGTCCGCTGGCATTGCCGGCATCGGCGGGAAGAATGTCCAATCTCACGACCGACCCGACCTCACCACGAATCATCTGGACGACTTCATCGAGACGCGTACCGACGACCTCTTTAATCGACCCTTCTTCGCCCTGACCGACGCCGATGATACGATCTCCGACGGCAAGCTTGCCGGACAGTTGAGCCGGGCCACCGGCAACCAGTTCCCGGATCGTCGTATAGCCATCACGTTCCTGCAGCACGGCACCGATGCCGACGAGGGAGAGCTTCATCGAAATGTCGAACTCAGCAGATGCCTTGGCGCTGAAATAATCCGTGTGCGGATCGACCGCAGTGGTGAAAGCCGCCATGAAAGATTGGAACACGTCATCACCCTTGTAGGTATCGACGCGGTCGAGGATATTCTTGTAGCGCTTGTCGAGCGTGTCGCGGATCTTCGCATCGTCCTGATCGGCAAGCCTCAGCCTCAACCAGTCGCTTTTAACCCGCTTGCGCCAAAGCTCGTTTGCCTGCTCTTCAGTCTTCGCCCAGGGCGCTTCTTCGCGCGACAGCGGATAATCTTCCTGCACGGTGAAATCGAAGCCGTCTTTCAACAGACTGCGCGCATAAGTCATGCGCTCCGTCACGCGTTGATTGTAGATATCGAACATCGAAAAGGGAATCTTAAGATTCTTGTCGACGATCGCGTCATCCAGTTTTTTGCTCTGCTTGGCAAAACTCTCGATGTCGGCCTGTGTGAACAGCATGCGGTCGGGATCGAGCGACTTGATATACTTGTTCATGATCTTGATCGAGAGCGCATCGTCTAGCGGCACCGGACGGTAGGCATAACGCTCAAGAAACTGTGCGCTGAGAAGGGCCGCTTCAGCCTGGGGTGCAGTCGGCTCCAGCACAGGCAGGCGGGAGGCTTCGCGTGCCTGCGCGACAGAGGCAACTCCGATGAGAAGGCCGACGAAAAGGGGCTTCAAGCGCATCTCGACATGTTCCTTATTATTCCACATACGCCTCTTATCTTATTCTGGGGCGAAATTGCGATATTTTAAAAGCGGTATCAAAACATATTGATACCGCGGGCTCTCCCGCCGTTCAGATATCGGCCAGAATTGGCGCAGACGATCTGATATCTGCTCTCATAAGGAACCGCCGCTTCAAACAGCCGTTCACTCCAGCCAGAAAAGGAGATCGATATGGCCTATGTAAAGACGCGCGACGGCACAGATATCTACGTAAAGGAATGGGGTGAAGGACGCCCGGTCATATTGCTGCATGGCTGGCCACTCTCATCAGATATGTGGGATGCTCAAGCCATGGCGCTAGCCGAGGCCGGCTACCGGGCGATCGCCTATGATCGGCGCGGCTTCGGCAGATCCGGTCAACCATGGAACGGTTACACATATGATGGCCTGGCAGACGATCTTGCCGATGTGATGCAGGCGCTCGGCGCGACAGAAAATGCGAGCCTCGTCGGCTTCTCCATGGGTGGCGGCGAGGTCGCCCGCTATATGAGCAGGCATGGCGGAAAAGGCGTAGTCTCTGCAGCGCTGATTGCGTCTGTCGTTCCTTACATGCTGAAAACGGAGGATAATCCCGAAGGAACCCCGGAGAAGGTTTTCGACGAGATTGCCGACGGCATCAAGAAAGACCGGGCACATTTCTTCAAGTCGACATTCTTTCCGCAGTTTTTCGGTGTCGGACTGCTTTCCCAGCCTGTCAGCGATGAGGTCATCGCCACGGCTACGGCAATCGCTATGACCGCAGGACTGAAACCGACCCTCGCCTGCGCCCAAGCCTTCGCGACCACGGACTTTCGCCCGGACATGCCTCATTTCCGCGTACCAACGCTCATCATCCACGGAACGTCCGATAAGACTGTTCCGATTGACGCGTCGGCGCGCGCCGCGGCAGCAGGTATCCAACAATCACTCCTCATCGAATATGACGGAGCTCCCCATGGATTGAGCGAGACGGACGGTCCGCGTCTCACCTCGGATCTGCTTAATTTCCTGCAGAAGTAATGGTGCGTGATCGCCGCCTACCAAGCGGCGTTCCATATTACCGCGCCTAAAAGCAGGTCGCCAAAAAAGCGTATAACAACTACGCGACATCAGCTGCAATAAAGCAAAACCCTAAAGCGCGTGAGCGTCCTCAAAGATCGACACGCGCTTTAGACTTACTCTGGCCCTACAGTGACGCTGGCCAAAATGACAGGCGATATTCCCGTTGTCATCGGCTTGCATAGGGACGACGAGAAAAATAGACACTCCGTGCAATCAGGAGTAACACATGCAGAATTTAAGAAGCTTGATTATCGCCCTCGTGGTCGGCATCGCGGTTGGGACCGCATTCATGATGCTCGACAAATCGCAAGGCGCCGAATGGGTGGTCTCACCACAACAGATCGAGCAGGCGAAGGCTGAAGGCAAGCCAGGTTATGAATCCTCGCCTGGCACCATCGCGGTTTTACCCATCCGAAGAGAAACTGCGGACGTTATTCCGTTCAAATGGACGATGTACGGGCTTCTGGCGGCGGTGGTGACCTTCCTGACCATACGCAAGAAAAAGACCGCCTGAATCGAAAAAGCCTGCCGCGGGAGGAGGTGCGGCAGGCTTTCGAAAAGAACCGAATGGCAACTGGGAGGAGGAGTGTTGCCATTCCAGCAAATGCCCTTTGGGAGGAGGATAAGGACATTCGCGTATCGAAGCTCTGCGGGAGGAGGTGCATCGCTTCGATGACCAATGTATATTCTGTCCCTTCCCTGAGATAAATGCCGTTTA
The DNA here is from genome assembly GCF_913777885.1 of uncultured Agrobacterium sp. Classification (NCBI taxonomy): domain Bacteria; kingdom Pseudomonadati; phylum Pseudomonadota; class Alphaproteobacteria; order Hyphomicrobiales; family Rhizobiaceae; genus Agrobacterium; species uncultured Agrobacterium sp. Next base: position 375,437 of record NZ_CAJYTV010000018.1, read on the forward strand.
TCGCAAGAGGGGTATGCATATTTGCATACCTTGGCCGGGATAGACGATATTGCCGGGCGAATATTGATGCGAAAATGGGCAATCTGGAATCAGCCTTCATGTTTTCTTGAAAGAATAGACAAACAGTGGCCAGACACGACAAAACGCTCACGCTCAATATCGATGTTCAGCCTTTAGAAAGGTCACTCCTTTGGTAAACACCGGACCAACCGTACCAGCTGAGTTTCACCTCTATGTGGATGGCTCCTATGACCCTACCGAGGGAAGAGGCGGATGGGGGGTGCTCGTTGTGCGCGACAATGCCGAGGTTACCCGCCATCACGGCAGTTTGATATGTGCCGACAGCAGCAAGCCCGAAATCGCCGCGTTACTCGAGGCTGCCCGCTGGCTAGAGCAGAACGCTGCAGGGGAGGTCGCGATCATCTGGTCGGATTCCGTCTATGCCGTCAATGGTTGCAACAGATGGCGCCACATTTGGAGAACGAACCGGTGGAGAAAGCGGGCGCCGAACGGCAGCGGCCGGAGCAGGAATGTCGCCAATATGGAGATCTGGAAATTGATCGACCTGCACCTCTTAAAAAACGAAATGATCAGCGTCCAATGGTGCAAGGGGCACGCAGGACTGGAATGGAACGAAAGCGCCGACGACTTGGCCAGACGGGCGCTCTCCCTGCCCTCCGCTTCGGTCAGTTCGTGACCGCTAAAACTTAGCTGTGAGGAATACGCGTTTAATGTGAAGAACAGTCGTTGCGTTCGGCTAAGGGTTAAAATCGGGGAACTGTAACGCCAAAATCGGGTTTGGGCTTCATACCTAGCAACGGAGCACATAGATGACCGCCGATATTCGCCGTCCCACGCCACCCTACCCGGAACAGAAGCAGACACCGCCCGGCACGACGCGCCAAATGGACCCCAAGCCTGATCACGGTGAAGAATCGTACAAAGGCAGCGGCTTGCTGGAGGGTAAGGTCGCTCTCATAACCGGTGCGGATTCAGGCATCGGAAAAGCCGTCGCCATCGCCTTCGCACGTGAGGGCGCCGATCTTGTGATTTCCTATCTCGACGAAGAAGAGGATGCACGCGACACGGTGAAGTGGATCGAGGACGCGGGTCGTAAAGTGATCGCGATCGCTGGCGACATCACCTCCGAAGAACATTGCAAGTCGCTGGTGCAGCGCACAGTCAATGAATTCGGCAAAATAGATGTTTTGGTCAACAATGCCGCATTTCAACGCACCTATGCGGATATTGGCGATATCGATGCCGCCGAATGGGATGAAACTTTCAAGACCAACATTTACGCCCCATTCTACCTCTCGAAAGCAGCCGTACCTCACATGAAGGCAGGAAGTTCGATCATCAATACGGCGTCCATTCAATCGAAACAGCCCTCGCCGCATCTTTTGGCCTATGCCTCAACGAAGGGCGCGCTCCTGAACTTTACCGCTGGACTGGCGGGAATGGTTGCCGAGAAAGGCATTCGCGTCAATGCGGTAGCCCCAGGCCCCATTTGGACGCCCCTCATTCCTTCGACCATGGGAACGGAAAAGACCAAATCGTTTGGCGAACAGACCTTGATCGGGCGGGCGGGACAACCTGCAGAGCTCGCGGGTGCGTATGTTCTGCTTGCGTCCGAGCGCAGCAGTTACATGACCGCAGCCGTCATTCCCGTGACGGGCGGCGAGATCATGATGTGAATTGCACCCGGCACGAAATTAAGATCAATCTTGACGGAGAACCGACATGTCCAACCAAAACTCCACGTCGCCCGCTGTTTCGTCGCTTCACGACGAGCAGGCGAAACAACGCTCGGACGATGGGCAACTTCAGCAGGGACTGGAGGACACATTTCCCGCATCCGATCCCGTTTCCCATACGATGACAACGACCGCAACGCCGACCATCACGTCTGAGAATACGGACGACATGGAAGACACACCCAAGGTTGACGAAGCGCTTGCTGCGGTACGAGCACGCTCCCACACCCCGACGGTTTCGGCCTCAGGCAGGATTGCTGGACGGGAGATCCGCTCGGTCAGACAGACGATTGCCGATCAGGTTCGCGAGCACCCGCTGTCTGCCCTCGGATTGGCTGCACTGGCGGGATATGTCTGGGGAATGACACGATAGGTCAAATGATAAAGCGCACCGAACGGTAGGTGCGACAAGCCAGCCCGTCCACAACGAAATGAAGGGTATATGACAGTCATACCCTTCATGACATGCGCCTGTCATGAATGCGTTATAGTTGCGATATGGACAGGAACGCCGGGTCGATGAACCGGAGGTTGGAGCTGGTTGCAAATGGATATCATCCTGGCCGCAGTGGCGATTGCGCTCATATTCGTGCATTTGGTGAGTATTGCTCTGACGGCTTTTCGTGTCCGGCTAGATGAAGCTCCGGCGGTGCCTCGAACAAGCCGACCACCCGTATCGCTCGTCATCCCACTGCGCGGCATAGAGAATTTCACGGCTCTGACAATTCCGAGCGCCTTTCGTCTCGACTGGCCGGATTACGAAATTCTTTTCTGCGTCGCGGATCCCTTGGACCCGGTCATTCCCCAAGTCAAATCCAATATCGCCCTCTTCCCTCACATCAGAGCAAGAATACTCATCGGCGATGACAGGATCAGCGCCAATCCCAAGCTCAACAATTGTGTGAAAGGCTGGCGGGCTGCCAGCCACGAGTGGGTCATTCTGGCAGATTCAAACGTGCTGGTGCCGCAGCATTACATATCGACACTCATGGCGGCATGGCGCAGTGATAGTGGGCTTGTTTGCTCTCCGCCACGTGGATCGCGTCCAGAAGACATATGGTCCGAGCTCGAATGCACCTTCCTCAATACTTTTCAGTGCCGTTATCAATATGCAGCAGAAACTCTGGGACAGGGCTTCGCCCAAGGTAAGACGATGCTCTGGAACAAGCCGCTGCTGGATTCGCTTGGCGGCATTGAGGCCTTGGGTGCGGAGATCGCGGAAGACGCGGCGGCAACCAAACTCGTTCGTGCGAGCGGCCTGAAAGTTCACCTTGTTCCCTCTCCCTTCGAACAGCCGCTCGGCAAGCGGAGCTTCGAGGACATATGGTCTAGACAAACACGTTGGGCGAGGCTGCGTCGAGTGACCTTCCCGCATTTCTTCGCCCCGGAAATTCTCGTCGGCGCCTTTCCTGCGCTGTGTCTGGCGCTGGCATCAGGCTTCCTGGCAGATGTTGATGCCACGACATTGCTTGCCGTTGCGGTTGCTGTTCCGAGCATCATGTACCTGCCGGAACTGGCCCTCGCAAAGGCAAAAGGCTGGCACGTTTCCTGGGCCAGCCTTCCAGCCATGATAATGCGTGACGCCCTTCTGCCGATCATCTGGGCAAAAAGCTGGATGGGCTCATCCGTGTCTTGGCGCGGCAACATGATGACAGTGGGAACTCAGGAAAGCACACTCGGCTAGACCACACTGGTCAAGCAAAACTGGAAGCGGCAGTTGAGCATAGAGCCGTCACGCCTCTGGCTCGGTTTGCATTTCCACGAGTTGAGCCAGTTCCTCGCCTGTGATCAGTATGTCATGGCCGCCGCGATGGATGTGAAGTTCTGTACGCGTGGGGCGAAACATGTTGTTGCGCAGAAAGACCAGAGCAGCATCGAGAGAGTCGAACATTTGGCGATGCGCTACCTCGAAGCGCTGCCACAGAACGACCGTCGTGTGACTGTCACCAAACCTGCATCGTGCCTCTTGCGCATCGAAAACCACCCCAGTCCTCCTCGAGGTTGCTATTGTGAAGCAACGCCTCAACGCGCCTATCGTTCAACTGCTACAGGACGTTTTGATTCGAGACAGCCTGCAAGGTCGCGAACATAGGCTTCGTCAACGGCGTTTCAGTACGGAGAGATAGAGCGCTGCGGTTTGCTCGCAGATCGTCCGCCAATTGTACCGCGACATGATCTTGCTACCGGTGTCCTGCGCCTCAGCCGGTTTTGGCGAGGACTCTTGCCGTTCCAGAAGTTTTACGCGCATAGCTCGTGACAGAGCGGATACGTCGCCAAGCGGAAAGTAGGAAGACGGATCCAACTCGAGAGCGACATTTGCTTCGATATCGCTTGCCAACACTGGAAGGCCATATGCCATAGCCTCAAGTAGTGCGATCGGCATGCCCTCATGGCTCGACGGCAGGACGAAAAGGCCTGCATTGGCGAAAAGACCGGCGAGTTGAGCACCCGATTGTGAGCCCGTCAAAACGATGTTTGGATTAGCCTTGGTGCGCGAGCGTAACATCTCAGCATAGCCACTTCGCGCGTCACCACCACCCACCAGAACAAGCTTCGTGTCAGGCAGATCAGCACTCAAGAACGCGTCGATCAGATCTGTCTGACGCTTTTCCGCCACAAGACGTGCCACAAGCAGAACGTAGCGACCTTTGGTCAAGTCGAACGTCTCTAGAATGCCGTTATCAACCGCACTGAGATCGACCTGAACCCCGTTCGGAATGAACTTGACGTCTCTTTTAAACTTGGCCTGCATGGCGTCGGCTATATGTCTGGCAATAACGATACGCCCCTGCGCAAAGCGCATGCCTGCCCATTCCCCAAGTCGCAGGATTTTCTTATCGACCGCGTTCCACTTTTCCCGATCGTAGTCGTAGCCGTGGTGGGTAAAAACCACATTCAACCCCATCAGACGTGCCAAGGGCGCCACGAGGGAAGGGCCGACAGCGTGAATATGGACGATATCGGGCTTGAGCAGTCTGGCCTTGAAAAGCGCAAAAAGCGTGTGAACGATTGCTTCCAGGCGCATATTGTTCGGCGCCCAGCCGGGATGAACGGTAATGCCACGCCAAAGATATGGTATCTTGCCGGCCACATAATTCTCTCGAGCGAAAACGTGAACTTCCGCTCCCTTATCGACTAATCCTGGAGCGAGTTGCTCGACATGCGTTTCAATACCGCCGGGCACACCCGGCACGCCGCGCAATCCGATAATACAGATACGAACGCCTTCCAGAGTGCAAAACTCGGCCACGGATGTCGTCTTAGCGGACAACGACGCATCCGGCATAAGCTTGTTGGCACCGACGTCGTTCATGACGCTCTTCCTCCCGGGCATCCTACCCTTTACTCAGCTACGCTTGTACCAACAGTTTCAAGCGCCCTCTCCGCGCCCAGGCATGCAATCATTCATCGATCTAAACTTAGTTATCGCTAAAATTCGCTTGTGCCAAGCGGGTTTGAATTCGGATATTACTCCGATTATATTGATAAAATGCTTCCATCAGCGTCGCGTTTGCCTCGTCGGACATCCCTCACGGGATCTGTCGGTCTTGAAACGCCAAGTTCACGATAAAGGTCGAGCGTTCTGTCGAAGAATGCCTGACGCGAAAAATCCTGCTCAACCCAAGCGCGACCGTGCGCGCCCATCTGCTTGCGTTCTGCGGCCGACAGTGCATCCATTTTCGCCAGCACACGAGCCAAGTCGTCGGGATCGCCAGACCTTGCAATGAGGCCTGTATGGTCAGGCTGAATCAGTTCCGGAATTCCGCCTATATCCGTTCCAATGACAGGGCGGCCAAGAGCGTAGGCTTCCAGAAGACTGACAGGCGCATTTTCGTACCACTCCGAAGGCAAAACAAGCGCCTTGGCGCCCGCCACGGTCTCATGCAGCGCCGCACCCGAGAGATAGCCCAGAAACTGCACATCGGCCCCTTCCTCTCGCGCCAGCGCCTGAAGCGATGCCTGTTCCGGACCGGTGCCGGCGACGAGCAGGCGCTTTTTCGCGCGCGCCACCGCACGAATGAGGGTAGCCACACCTTTTTCAGGCGCAAGACGTCCGGCAAAAAGGAAATAGTCGCCTTCGTCGGCCTGAAGGCGCTGTTTGCTGATCGCATGCTCAACGAAGTTGGGAATGTAGACCAGTTTTTCGCTTGGCCAGCCCCACTCCATCAGCTTGTTTCTGTAAAACCGGCTCGGCACGACGAGCCTGTCTATGTGATCACGATAGAGCCGCAGCGCTCGATGAACTGCCGTTTCGACCATCACGAGCCCGCTGAGTGCCACCGAGCCCTTCATGCATCGATGGAGAAGCACGTTATGGATGCGCCCACCTTTACATCTTTCACAAACACCATCAGGTGCCAGCATCTTGTAGGAGGGACAGGCAAGCTTGAGGTCGTGCACCGTCATCACGGTCGGGATCCCGCGATGTTTCAGAAGTGGAAAGATCGCAGGCGAGATGTGGTGATAGACATTATGGGCGTGAGCCACGTCCGGCCGAACCCGATCGATCAGTGCGCTGAGGCTGCGTCGAGCCTTGCGAGAATAGATGACCTCGATCCCATGACCTATTTTCGTCAGTATACCGCCCTGATGACCAAATTCGATTTCAGGAACGAAATAAGACGACCATTCCGTCGGCAGGTTGTCCGGATGCTGCATCGAAAAGGGTACGGCTTGCCACCCGGCGCGGGCGAACATGTCCATTTGGTCAAGAAAGATCGCATCCGCGCCACCGCGGCGATAGTGATAATTGTTGATTGCCAGAAGCCTGCCGTTCATTCTTTCTCCCTAGCCCCGAACATGTTCGAGAGCATCACGCACCGGAAGCACGAGGCAATTGCTCGACACCGCGTATCTCACCAATGTGGAAAAGGTCGAAGGCGTGCATCCATAGGGTGTCGGCGTATCGCTGACATCGTGGGTGAAAAAGATGAGCCAGCCCGGATTCTTCACCACCTCATCGATCTGCCGAACCAGTGCCAGAGCGTCCTGTTCCGGTTGGCGGATTTCCATTCCCCATAGAAAGCCGCGATTGACCGTGCCCCGATTGATGCGATCGCCGCCGCCGCGCGCCGTCAGATATCGATCGGCGATGAGTTGCCGATGCCGTAGCGATCCTTGATTATAGGGATAAGCAAAGTTCCGTTTCTTCACCGGGCGCTCAAAGGTGTCGAGCAAGGCGCCGTTGCGATCGAGATTTTCACGTAAGGCGCGTCCGGACAGGGTATGTACGATCTCATGCCCAAAGGTGTGACAACCAAGCTCATGACCCGCCTCAGCAAGCTCGTGGCAGCCTTGGACTGAGATCATATTCCGATCCGGCTCCACCTGATTGAGCAGCCCTCCTGCTATATAAAACGTACCGCGAACACCATATTCCTCAAGGATCCGCGCACCCGCACTCAATGCCGTACAGGGAACATCGTCGAAGGTGAAAGACACGACGGGACGGCGGCAGGTGACAGTCATTGTCGAGGCCGGCAAAGCGCGTACTGCCCTTTCGGCTAGGCGATCGCGCAAATAATTGAGGTTACAGCTGGCCTTAGATAGAAACGCCACGGCTTCCCTCCCTGGCTGCGACGTGTTCTTTTACGAGGCTCATCCTCGACTGCAGAACCAATCCGAAAATGGAGATGAGGAAAGCGAAGAACACTGCGCTTCCGTTCTGGAAGAAAACAGCCTCCAAGCAGGCGGAGTAAAGCACGCAAAGCCATGTGCGCTGAAACAAGCGAGTCAATGCGGGATCTTTCGACGGTGTACGGTCAAGGCAGGCTATGGCGCGCATCGGCACCAGAATAACGAGAGCAAGCGCCAGCAACAGCCCTGGAATGCCGGTCGTCAGCAGCGTATCAACGTAAGCATTATGTCCGTTGAACGCTCTGACTGCCCAGTTTTCCAAGGCGGCAGGGCTATGCATCATGTTGGGCGTCTGCCAGAAACCTTGAAAGCCGTAGCCAAAGATCGGCGAACGGGCGATGCCATCGAACGCGACTTTCCATATGTCCGATCGGTTTGTGAAGGTCGGATCGATCCCGAGAGATGCTACGAGGTCACGGAAGTCCGGAAAGAGCGTCGCACCAAGGATCAGCGTGTTAAAGGCAACGATGCCACCGACCGCGATAAACCACCGGGTCCAGCGAAATTTCTCGAATATCCATTGTAGAACGAGGATCATCGGTAACATTGCCGTCGACGATTTTCCGCCCGTGTGAATCAGAAAGAACACGGAGAGGAAGGTTATGGCAATCCCGCTCTTTTTCCAGCCCGCACTGCGAAAGTAGAGCCCGCAAAAGGTGAGTTGCAGTGTCACCGCCGCGGCGAGATTCTTATGCGGGTAATGTCCTCTCCAGTAACCAGCGTTCATTGGCTCAAGCACTTCGGTCGCCTGGTGGATCGACAAACGGGGTAGAAAGAGAACGCCGAAATAGGCAACTCCAAGCGTGATGGACGTTCCATATAGCAGCAGACGCGTGAACTGCTCCTCCGAACGGGGAAGAAGCAGGAACATGCCAGCGTTGAAGAATGTCATGGTCGCGAGGATCGTTCGTTTTATCCCATCGACTGGATAGTCCGACAGAGCGGAGGAGATGAAAAACCAAGATAGAAGCGCGATGATCAGAAGTCTTGGACGACAGATCTGCGCCCGCAGGGGATGAGTCACGGCGACATAGATCGTCAGCGACGTGATCAGCAGGAACGTAATCTGGTTGACGACATTGGAACCGGTCGACCCATCCAGGCCGGCAGCCTGCAATTGCACGAGGTCGATAAACGGATTCGTGGTGATCCAGAAGAACAGGAATACGGCCATGAAGATCGCGACCCTGATCTTTTCATGCTGAGCATTCACCTGCACTGCCGGGACCGTCGTTACCTGCATCACACGATCCGATCGAACCGCCAGTCGTTTCGCCTCAGCTCGATGACGGTGCGGCCCGAGATCACGAAGAATGCACCCAGCAGAAGCCCGGCGATCAGGCCGCCGATTGCCAGCAGCGATGTCGGAGGCGGAAAGCTACGCCTTTCAGGCGGCACCGGTTCGGTCACTATGCGAAGATTGGAGACATTGAGCTGTTCCTGCTCTCCCGTTTCGCCCGCACGCTTCAGGAACGTATCGTAGAGTGCGGCCTTTGCTTCGGCATTTCTCTGCAAATCCTGCAACTGAACTTGCGCCGCATCGTCGTTCGATACCCGGCCCTGAGCGTTATTGATCTGGGTACGAAGAGAATCGACAGCACTCTGAGCCTGGTCCATTTCGATCTTGACGCTCTGCAACACGCGTTCTGTCTCCCGCGCGATTTCGGTTCTGAGAGTCGCAAGCTGCGCGCGTGAAGCGGCGAGCTTGGGATAGCGTTCCCCATAGGTCAGCGCCAACTCGTCATATTGCTGTTTGAGAACCGAATATTGCGAGCGCAGCGTGTCGAGGAGCGGCGAAGATAGAGAATTGGCACCGGCAGCACCATTTGCAGAGGTTTGACTGAGCTTTTTGTAACGGGCCTTAAGGTCCTGCAATCTGGAATTGGCATCGTTCAACTGGGTGTTCAGCTGAGACAGACTTTGAACGTTAACGGAACCTGCGCTGCCAAGATCGAGAAGATTGTTTTTCTGCCGGAACTCCACGACCGCACTGGCGGCCTGTGTCGCGGCATCTCTCAGCTCTTCAAGACGCGTTGCGAGCGCAGTGCTTGCGCTCTTGGCAAAATCGCTGCGCGCCGCCTCAAGTTCCTGTTTGAAGGAGTCGGTGAGTGCTGCCAATATTTTGACCGAGCGCTCCGGATCGCGTGTCCAGAGACTGATGTTGATGAGGTAGGTTCCACCTTCACGGCCGACCTTGATGCGCTTGTCGAGAATTCTCATCGCCGTCAGGGTCTGATCCCCCGGCGGCTGCGGCTTGGACAGGCCGAGCGCCTGCATCAGATTGAAACCGCCTTCGAGCGAAGGATTGAACTCTGGAAGCTGCTGCAACTGCTCGCGCTCGACAGTTTGCCTGAGAACATTACCAGAGTTGAGTAGCAGAATTTTGCTGGAGATATCGAGGATTTGGGCTTCACTCTGAATGGCAGGAGCCGTCAACTCGTTCGGAAGGACCTGGCCTGAAGGTGGCGGCAGCAGGATATCCATCGAAGCCGTATAGCGCGGTTTGGTCAGGACGCCAAAGGCAATGCCCCCCACAGCGCCGATGATACCGAAGAGCAGAATGATTAAAAGCCCGCGACGCAGCCAAAGAAAGACGTTGCCGGGAGTAATGATCGGACCCGAGGATGCAGCCGGCCGGTTATCGACGTTTGGGCGCGGCGAAGGCTCCGGCTTTGGGCGCTCGACACGCTTTTGCGTTGGATACTCGTACATGCGCGACTGGCCTCTGTGTCAATCGAAACGAAACATTTTCAGCTTATAGCTCCCATAAACCACACAGACCGCTGAGAAATGGTTTACGGCCTTCCTCTTTCTCGGCACGGAACGAAACATGGCAAGAAACGCACCCGGAAATACATCCAGATTGCTTGGAATGCTCTTGTCCTATAGCGCATCCTCGGCAAGTCTTCTGATTGCTAACGCCGCGCAGCTCATCACGTTCGCGATACTGGCCCGCACATTAGGTGCCGAAGAGTTCGGTCGTTATGTGTCATTTATTGCCATTACCAGCATCGCCGTTCATCTCTGCGGGATGGGCGCATCGGAATCTCTTGTCCGTCGTGTGCCGCAAGATCCATCCTGCTTCCCGCGTATCTTCGGCCACAGCATCATACTCAGCGCGGTCAGTGGAGCCGTATTGGTCTCGCTCGGAGTGCTCGTGCTGCCGCACTTCATGCGTTTTGGAGAAACGTCGGGTGCGAATATCTGGATAACCTTTCAGTTGCTTTTGACGAACATCGTCCTGGTGCGCCTGATCATGCTGGGCGAAACGATCTTCCTGGCCCACCGCAGAAACGGCGCAGCCAATGCTTCCATCATGGGCTTTGCGCTTATCCGCACACTGACAGCAGCGCTCGCCTGCCTCGCGTTCAAAGTCGATACGGTCGAGAGCTGGGCAACATGGCAGATGATTTCATATGCGCTGACGCTCGTGCTTTATGGTTCGATCGCCTTCCGCATCGCGCGCCCGGACTACAGGCTGGAACGTCCCGAAATCCGCCTCGGGGTTCTCTTCGCCACTCCGTTCATTTTCCGCGCCTTTCGCCAGAATGTCGACCTTCTGGTTCTCGGCTTCGTGGCCGGTCCCGAAATGGTAGGCAGTTACGGCGTCGCCAGGCGTATCACCGATAGCAGCTATATGGCGGTCGATGCGCTCAACCGGCTCATTTACCCTCACCTTGCCGTGGCCAGCGTCAACGGTATCCATCATGCCTTCAAGCTGACGATGCGTATCCTGGCAATAGCGATCGCTCTCGGACTGGCCGCAGCGCTGTTTATATTCTTCTCCGCCTCTTTCATGCCGCTGATCTTCGGAGCGGAATATGTATCCCTGCCGAGGTTTCTCCGGATTTTGGCGCCTCTGATCCTGTTCATAGCAATCTGGTCGGTTGCAGTCGACCTTCTCGGAGCGGCCGGCGAACACGGAGCCCGCGCCTGGGTCTTGAACCTCGCAAACGGCGTCGGCGCACTCGTTATTGGTGTGGCAGCATGGATTTGGCCACCCTACGGAATTTTCATCTCGGCATATATTATCGAATTTAGCATCGTGATCGCTTCATGGCTCGTGGTTAGAGCCTTCGTCGCCCGTTCTATCGCAGCAAGCAAAGAGGTTCAAACATGACGACAAAAGCCACTTCGAAGCTTCGGCCCGCAGAACTTGCTGATATTCCCCAAATGAGCGCGCTTTTCAGCTCGGTGTTTCGACCCAATTCTCAGCCAAAAACGAAAGCGCTTGAAGCCCATCTGTCTCACATCCTGTTCTCACACCCCAATTACACGCCCGAGAACGGCAGCCTCGTCTCCGCCGATGAGACAGGAACATTGAAGACAGTTTTGAACATTATACCGCTCACCTATCGTGTCGGTGAGGAAATCGTTATCTCAAGGCTCGCCTGCGGCTTCACGACTGCCCCCGATGCGAACCCACGGGCAGCAGCGGCCGTGTTTTTGAGCGCGCGCCCAAAGGCGGACAATATCCTCTTCACAGACAGCGGCGCCCCCATCGCCGTGGCCCACTTCAAGGCAATCGGAGGGATAGAGCTGCAGGTGCAAGCGCTGCGCTGGTACAAAATGTTCAAACCCGTACCGGCGCTGATCAGCTTTCTCAGAATGAAATTGTTCGACCGCTTTCCGCGCTTCATCAGCCGTGGCCAGCTTCCTGATAACACCCTTGCGAAAGATGTGAAGACCCCAGACGGACACAGTGTGGTGGAGGCAACTCCCGCTGTCTTTGCCGACTACGCCAACCGCTATCTGGCACGCTATGTTGTCGCCCCCGTGTATGACGAAACCTACGTGTCTTGGGCAGTCAGTGCCTCCGCTGGAGAGGACGGACGGGGCAGGCTGATGCTGGCACAGGTCCAGGATAAAAACGGCAACATAGTCGGCGTCTTCTCATTTGTGGGCGAAATGGGCGGCTCAGCGCAGATACTCGATCTTCTTTACGCAGACAGCGCTCAGGATGCCGTTGTCGATGCCGCCTTGCTGGCCTTGCAGCAATCGGGCTTTACCTATGCCTGCTCGCAGGCAAGACCCGAAATGATCCGCTCCCTCTCCCGCTACCGCCGCATCTGGTACCGCTACTTCACCGGCATCTCCGCGACCTGCCGCTCTGCGTTGTTCAAGGATGCTATGGTAAGTGGCCAAGCTTATTTTGGTGGGCTTGGCGGTGAAGGTTGGACACGTCTGACGCGCGATTTCTACTAAACCGCCTTGAAGCATATCGTTCTCGCAAAGGCATGAAGGGCGTATCTGGACGATCGCGATCCGCTTCAGCCTTTGCGGATTAAAAACTCCGAGCGCACGGGCTTTTCTAAAGATCGCTGCGCGCTTTATTCCGCTCTTTCCACCAGGAAGTAGGTCGTCGGACCATTTGGCGTATCGTTCGACAATTGTATCGTCTCGCCGCTCTTTGCGGTTGCTACAGGGGGCCGAACCCGTCCATCCAGACCGACGGGCGAAACCTTGAAGGTGCCAGGGCCCTCAAATCGGATACCAACCGTCATGCGCCTGATCAGCACAGGCAGATGACCGAAATTTTCGATGACGTGTTGATCGGCATCGCGAAAGCGCATGCCGGAATTGCGCGCATCAGATGCCAGGATCAAAAGCTGGCGTTTGCTCTGTCCCAAGGGCACACCGTCCAGAGAGGATAGCGACAGTAGCCCTCTCCCGTCCGCCTTTTTAACACTGATCGTTCCGAGCTCGACGCCATCTCCTACTTTGTCGAAAGCCACCGCCTCCGTCATCGACGTTCTCAAAGCCAGCGCCTTTGCGGCAGCGTCCAGTTGCAGCTCACCGGCCTGGCTTACAACGTTGCCATTGTCGAGATCGGACGGGCTGGAGGGGTCGAGGCGTCCTGCTTGCTTGAGCTCTGCCACGATCGCCATCGGCGTCTCGCCCTCTCGCGCGGGATCGACAGCCACAACACCCGGCTTCGCCTCAGCAATCGATTGAAGGCCGATAGCCCCGAGAAGACCAAGGCGCGTCAAAAGCTCGGGCTCCATATCGTTGACGCCCTGAGGCAGGCCCTTCTGCCCATCCACCAGGAACGGGATATCGAGCGGCGCGCTCTTGGCATCGCCACGACGAAAGACGAGCGCTGATAGCGTCTCGCCAGCCCGCGCCACGGGGTCGAGTGCAATCGTGTAGGGCAGTATCTGCTTTTTAAATTTAAAATCTTCGCCATAAGCGAGAACGATCGGACCGTGCGCGTGCCTGCACAAAACGTCCCATCCCTGCAAGGCCGCAAAAGCGGGTGCGGCAAGACCTGCTTCGTAGCGATAAGCGTTCCAGAACAGATGATCATATTCGGTGATGACGAATGGGCGGCCGAGCCAGCGCGCAGCGCCCACCGTTCTCAGATAGCGCAGCCCATCTTCCAGCGAACTTTTACCCTCAATGCTCGTGCCCGGCTCGTAGGAGCCGACCCAATCATGATAGGTGTTCATCGCCACGGCATCCTGGATGCTGCGGCTGATACCTGTCTGGATCGTCGGCCAGTTATTGTAAGGCAAGACGATGCCGCGAAAGCCAAGATCGCGCAGCGCCTTGGTCATGCGGCGTGTGGCATTCTGCTCCACGTCGATGAAGAAAGATTGCAGGTCGCGCGTCCGTTCGCTACGTTCGTTGCGGTTCGTTGGCAGCGCAACGGAACGGTCTTCCAGGCTACCCTCTTTCGTCCACCAGCCCCATTTCTGTTTTAACGCGTCGTCGCTGCCATATTTTTTCAGCAGCCAGTCATTGAAAAGCGGTCGAAGCTGCTTCTGAAAAGCGCTGCCCCGAACGCCCTCCTGCACCATGGAATCGAATTCCAGACCGTTTTCGTTGAAGGGAACGATGGCGACGAGCGCCGGATCGCGAATAGGGGCGATGCCGGTATAGGGATTAACCTTGCTGAAGAAAGCCTTCTGGAACGTCAGCCAGTGATTAAAACCCTCGTCACCAATCTGCGCATCGACTTTCAGGTCGCCTTTCAGATCCCAACGGTCATCGTAGCCACCATAGGCCCCACGGGTGGAGCTCAAACCGTCCATGATCCAGTAGATGCCGTTTCGCTTCAGCGCTGCCATGAAGTAATGGACGCGGTCCAGCACCTGCGGATCGAAGTCGAAATCCTTGCCGCGGTCAGCCATCAGCGCGGCATCGACATAATGAAAACGAGCTATGTTGTAGCCATGTCTTTTGAGCTGAAGCGCGTAGCGGTCTGCTGCATCGTGATCGGGAAATCCGCCGGACGCTGGGCTGAGCGCGAGTGAGGCACACAGAAAACGCTGCGGCTTGGTGGCGTCGTTCGCCATTGCAAGTTTGCCAGCGGGATTGATGACGATCCGCGTGTTCTCGTCGATCTTTGTTTCAGGAAGAATGCTTGAAAAATCAAGCGGGCTGCCGGCTTGAACTTCAAGCGACGTTTCTCGCACAGCGAGCCATTCTTCGGCATAGGCTGGCCGGATCAGAAGAAGCGAGGCGACCAGTGACCAAAGAAGGCTTTTTTTCATCAGGGCTTCAACAACTTGCTTTCGATCCAATCGTTGGGATTTCGTCTAGGCGCGAAAAGGCCAAACGGCAGTGCTGCGGCATGAAAGCACCACGCAACGATGGCGTAAAGGCCAAGCGAGACGCTTTTTTTCTTGAGCATCATCACCAGAACCGGCAACAGCAGCACAACGGCAAAGCCTAATAGCCAAGCCGGATGGAAAATGCCGCCGATCAAAAAAACGATTAGCAGCGCCCACCAGACATATACCCCAAGCCAGAGCTTCATCTCCGGATTTTCTTGGATCACAGCCTTCAATCGGCCCTGTCGCCACCCCGCTCGCAGAAGCTCTCCAGTGCCGAACAGATACTTGGTGGACCAGCGCCGTGTCAGCAGGATATAGGAATTGATACTGTGGCCGAAGTGATCGACATAGCGGCGATCCAGAAGATACAGCGTCCAGCCACGCAGACGAAGCCGTTGCGCGAGATCGAACTCCTCGAAAGCGTGAAGATTGCGGTCGGAGAAATATCCTGCCTCTTCAATGGCCACCCGGCGATAAATGCCTCCGCCATTAAGACGATCGCGAACGCCGTGCTTGACTTGCGAAGCAATTCTCTGGACCCGACGTGTGAACTCCAGATTGTCTAGATTGACCTCGTTGATGTTGCCACTGACACCGGCGACACGCGGATTTTTATCTAGATAATCGAACGCCTCTGGCAGGAAGGTCGGATCCAGCAGCATATCGCCGTCCATCAGACAGATGAATTCACCCTTACTGTATTGGAAGCCCAGTTGCGGACCGACACCGCAACTGGCTGTGGCGGGCGCTTGGATCTGTGCAACAATAACAGGATATTTAGACGCGATCTCGACTGTTCTGTCGCGCGAACCACTATCCGCAACAATGATTTCGCTTTCGAAATCAGGCAGGGCCTTCAGGGCGGCGATGACACTTTCAATCGCTGCGCCGATGCGCTTTTCTTCGTTGAGCGTCTTAAGAATGACCGATAATTTCACAGCCGCATCCATACATGTCATAGGGCATGAAAAGCATACTCGCGCGAGAGAAAATTTTAATCAGATATTGCTCATATGCTTAATATCCGGAAGATTGGCTTAAGCGCTTCTTCAGGCTATGGCAACCATACGACAATACCACGGAGCTTTGACCGACGAGCGATGACTGCGACGGTCGTCAATGGAGCGTTCCGCTATGGGCGGATTTCTCCATGTAGAGCTGCAGAAGCGTCATGGCCTGTTGCAACATCAACTCCAGCGCCCCAAAATTGTCAGGTGACGGCTGACCGCTTTCGCCCTCTATCATGGCGGCCATTGCGCGAAAATTTTCGACAAGACGCACTTCGCCCTCTTCTTCTGCATGCTCTGCCGCATCGGAAAGAGCTTCCGTTATAGTGCTCATTATGGCCTGTCTCTCACCATGGTTCATTTCGGGCAAGGATTTTGGTGCCGACTGCATGGTCCACCTCCGCGAGCGCGCGCTCAATCCGTCCTTGCGGACGCATCGGCCTTTACGCATTGTTCGATTGGAATTCAAAGTGGGAAGATGGGGGCGCGGATTGCAAGACGCAAGTCATGACAGCGATGCCGCCTACGCATGGCGCACTCGCTACGCCGCAAGACAACCTCCGACGAAAGGCATCGGATTAACGAGGTAAGGCGGGGAGGATTTGCGAACGCAGAAACCCCTTAGCTACCCAGACCCTACCACTCGATGCTCGATCCGTCATATGCGAAAAAATTGCCGCTCTGCTCCGGCTGAAGCCCGTCAAGAACCGCCAACATCTTGGCCGCGCTCTCCTCTGGGCGAAAACGCTCGCGGCCGCTTGAATAGTCTTCGCTGAGACTGGTTGCAACCGTTCCTGGGTGGAGAGCGGCCAGCACCGATTGTGAGTGGGTGCGAGCAAATTCGATAGAGGCGGTGCGAATGATCTGGTTCAGCGCCGCCTTGGATGCACGGTACGATATCCAGCCACCAAGATGATTGTCACCTATAGAACCCACACGTGCGGATAAAAACGCGATCAGACCGCGTTCGCGTTTAACCATCTTCGTAGCGAAGTGTTTCAGGATGAGCGCAGGGCCAAGCGCGTTCAGCGCAAACTGTTTCATCATCGCGTCTGGATGAAGTTGCTTAAGCGCCTTTTCAGGTCCGACGCCGTCGATGGTGAGAGCGCCGGTGGCACAAAATATAAGATGAAACTCGCCTTCCAATTGCGCAGCGGCATCCCGAACACTTGCCTCATCAGTAATGTCGAGGCCATCTTCGGAGCGCGAGAGGGTAGCGATCTCGGCACAGCGACCATCCTGGCGCAATGCCTCGGACACAGCGGAACCTATTCCGCCGCTTGAACCGATAACGAGTGCCCGAAACCCCTCGGGAAGCGAAGTCATGACCATCGTGAACTCCTAAACAGGTTCTGCGTCATCGAGTTTCTTCAAGAATGTTCGCGCAGCGGACCTGTAAGCCTTGTGTTGTTCGCCCTTCATCCGCCGCCACGTCGCATAGGGCTGAGCGAGACGCCGATTGCCGGCAAGCTTCTCGCTGTTTCTATCGAGGAAATCCCAGTAAAGCGAATTGAACGGGCACGCGCCCTCTTCCGTCTTTTTGCGCACATCGTAATGACAGGTTTCGCAGTAATCCGACATGCGGGAAATATAGGCGCCGCTCGCGGCGTAGGGCTTTGACCCAAGCAAACCGCCATCGGCAAACTGGCTCATTCCAATCACATTCGGCAGTTCAACCCACTCAAAGGCATCCGCATAGACTTCCAGATACCATTGATGCACGGCATGTGGGTCGAGGCCCGCCAAAAGGGCGAAATTGCCGGTAATCATCAACCGCTGGATATGATGCGCATAGGCATTTTGGATGGTTTCGCCGATTACCGTGGAAAGGCAGTTCATTTTGGTTTTGCCGTCCCAGAAAAAGGATGGGAGCGACCGCGATGCGTCGAAGAAATTCCGCGCTGCATAGTCCGGCATGAAATGCCAGTAAATCCCGCGCATATACTCACGCCAGCCGATAATCTGCCGAATGAAGCCTTCCACGGCATTGAGGGGTGCCTCACCCTCTAGATAAGCGCGCTCCGCCCTGCGGCAGATATCAAGGGGATCGAGCAGACCGAGATTGATGTAGAAAGACAAAAGCGAGTGGTTGAGAAATGGATCGCTGGTCAGCATGGCGTCCTGCGTTTCGCCGAAATTGGGCAAGAAATGCTCAATAAAACCGTCCGCCGCACGCTCGGCATCCGGTTGCGTCACCGCAAATGCAAAGCCCTTCGCCTCACCCATATGATCGGCAAAGCGCCCATCGATCAACGTCATCACCTGTCGCGTCACGCCGTCAGGCGGAAAATGCAAGTGAGACGGACGGAAGAGATCTGGCTTGGCCGGTTTTCGGTTTTCTGCATCGAAGTTCCACCTTCCTCCCACCGGCTTGTCGCCTTCCATGAGAAGTCCTGTCTTTCGCCGCATGTCGCGGTAAAAGAACTCCATCCTCAGCTCGCGCCGTCCCTCGGCCCAATTGGCGAACTCCTCCCTCGAACAGAGAAAACGACTGTCGAGGCGTATCTCCACTGGCAAGTTGAAGGACGTTTCCCACTCTGACATTGCCTGCGAAACCCGAAACTCGCCTGGTTCGGTGACGATTACTCTTTCCGGTTTAGTCTCTTTGACAGCACGCTTCAGCTCGTTCGTGAAGCTCCCAGAGTTGGCCTCATCATCCAACTCGATGTAGCGAACATCGAATCCTTTACCGCGTAACTCTTGTGCGAAATGGCGCATTGCAGACAGGATCAGGACGATCTTCTTGCGATGGTGCCGAACATAAGTCGTTTCTTCATGCACCTCGCACATGAGAATTATATCTCGGCCCGGATCGGCCCCCTCCAGACTTGAAATAGAGTGGGACAATTGATCGCCAAGGATGAAGATGAGATTACGATAGCGCTGTTTCATCGCCGCAGAACGTCAGGACGCCACGTCCCGTTCCCAATGTAAGTCGGCACCGGCTGATTTTAGAAGTTAAGCTTTCGTCGCCACTAAAAAGCATGCTGCCTCTCATGTCGTCTCAATGACCGGCACCTTTACGCGAAAAAGAAACAAGCCGCTATAGACGAGGCAAACCGACGAGAATTGAGACGGCCCAAACGAGCGTCGCATCCTTGTGGCTGGAGAATGTCACAACCGTATCGAATGAGCGATTGCCACCAGCAAACAATTCATACAGCCGATGACGAGAAGAGCGACAATAGGGTTGAATGCGCGTATGGGAACCCCAAAAAAATCCTCCGCGCCTGACGCGTCGTCTCAGTCGATGGTCCAGAGTCGCGACCACATGGACGTGATAGCAAAGCTACCGACTAAGCCCCCATGCGCCTTTTGATGTTTTGATACTGGCGGCCCCCGCTCGAATCACCAAGGCAAAGGCAGCAGAAAGTAACAATCACCGGCACGTGAATTCTAAGACTTCGTTAACAGCGGAACCAAAGCAGGCTTCGCTACGTTGCTTTTTCGAGACACGGAAAAGGAACTTCCAAAATGTCAAGATCAGGAAACATAAAATCCGTAGTTTTTTTTGCAGCAGCATTTGTATGCGCCGCGAACAGTCCATCGCTCGCTCTGAGCGTTATCAATCCCGCCTATGTGAGCGAAGCGTCCGCGGAAGAAGGCACGAACGTTTCCGTGTCCGCATTCAGCAATGGCGGCGCGACGAAAGGCAGCGGAGCTCTTCTTCTTTCTGCCGAAGAGGTCCAGCATATTCGCTGGTGCGCAACGCGCTACCCATCCTACCATGCATCCGACAACACTTTCGCCGACGCATCTGGCGTACGGACCGAGTGCCACTCCAAGTAAGGCAGGCGCGTTTCGCCCGCCCTGCTTGAAGACACCTTATTGGGAGGTTTCAATACCGCCAATAACCTTAGAAGTGGTAGTTCAGACCGCCCTTAACAACGTTATCGCTGATGTCTGTGTGGGAAGTCCCACTTGCTGAGAACGTGCGGACGTCGTTGGTCGCGACATAATTATACTCGACCTTGCCCGAGATCTGCTGATTGAACTTATGCTCAATGCCAGCACCCAGCAAATAGCCTTCTTTCATACCGTCGGGCCCGACAACGTTGGCCCCGTCACGCAAGCTGGTAACTGTCAGACCGGCTGTACCATAGACCAGAGTATCATCGAGTTTCATGCCAGCCTTGGCCTTAGCGGCAACTCGCCAGCGCTCGCGCAGATTTCCATCAGGCACCGAGACACGTGTATCGCCCAAATGCGTCGCCTCAAGTTCACCGCCGACGACTGCGCCGCCGAGATCGTAGTTGTAGCCGCCCTGAACGCCCAGCGCCAAACCTTTTCCGTCACGGAAAGGGTTCGCGCTTGGCATAGCGGCACCGATGTGACCACCTGCGTACGCACCCGTCCAGGACGAGCTTGCAGGCTCGTTATAAGCGGGAGGTGCCTCATAAGACGATGTGAGGTCTGCAGCGACGACCGGGCTTGCAGCCAAGAGTGCCACAGCGGCAACACTATAAGATCTGAATTTATAGGACATTATCAACTCCATACAAGTCCACGTGCCTCCTGAGCGGGGAGGCGTTATTCCGAAAGCAACCGTAGACAGCGCCTGTCTGATTGCCGTTATGGTCAACATAATCGCGAAGGTATGGCGGAAAAAGAAACTTGGTTAGAATTTAGCTAAAACTTTAACGGCATGGCTAACAGGGGGTTAACGACAAATTGAGATTGGCGCCCGTTGGAAGAAGTGGCGCTACGCAAGCAAAATGGGAACCAATGGACAGGGCTTCTGTTTACTTTGTGAACCACAAACGAAGGAGCGCACCATGCCAAACCGTGATCCATTGGACGAATCCACGATCGACAGTCCGCGTGGTCCTACATCGACACCGGGCATTCCCGACCGAGTTCAGGAAAAGCCGCCAGTGCCCCCAGTGAAGGATCCGGGCGATACGAAGAATCCCAACGATCCGACCCTCGACCCCGCACTCCTGCCAATAGGCGATCCAGCAGGCGCTGCCTGAGGACATAGTAATTCAGCAAACCGCCGTGCGAGGCTGTCGCACGGCGGTTTTTGTATTTAGACATGGTCGATACGATCGACACAGAACTGTCGGTCAAAATACCAACCTGAAAAATCGCGGAACGCGTCAGAGCTTGACCCAGTTGCCGTTGTCCTTGGACGAACGAATGCACGCATCGACAAAGGCAACGCCTTTCACACCATCATCCACGGTCGGGTAGATGACGGCCTTGTCAAGTTCAGAACCGTTGCGTCGTGCGTCGATCGCATTTGCTGCTTCCGAATAGATCGTCGCGAAGGCTTCGAGGTAACCTTCGGGGTGGCCAGACGGAATGCGCGTGACACGGGAGGCCGCATCCCCTGCGCCGGCGCCACCGCGGGTGATCAGCTGCTTCGGCTCTCCCAGTTTGGTGAACCACAGATAGTTGGGATCGGCCTGGGTCCACTCCAGTCCGGCCTTGGTACCGTATACACGAACCTTCAATCCGTTTTCGTGGCCAACCGCGACCTGGCTGCACCACAAAAGGCCTTTGGCCGCCTGTTTGCCGTCCTTCGCCTTGAAGCGAAGCATGACATGCGCATTGTCATCAAGAAGTCGGCCCTCGACAAAGGTGTGTACATCGGCAGCCAGCTCATCGAGCTCAAGTCCGGAGATGAAGCAACCGAGGTTATAGGCATGGGTGCCGATATCGCCGGTGGAGCCGCCAGCACCAGACTGTGCGGGGTCCGTTCTCCACACCGCCTGTTTGGCTCCGGTCTGTTCGATCGGCTCTGCCAGCCAATCTTGCGGATACTCCATCTGCACCAGACGAATATCGCCAAGCGCGCCGCTTTCCACCAGTTCGCGCGCGTGCCGCACCATGGGGTAGCCGGTGTAGTTGTGTGTGAGCACGAAGAGCGCGTCAGCTTTGTCTGCAACCTCTTTCAGCTTTCTGGCGTCTTCGAGATTGGAGGTCAGCGGCTTGTCGCAGATGACGTGGATGCCACGCTCCAGAAAGGCCTTGGCCGCCGGAAAGTGCACATGGTTCGGCGTAACGATCGCGACAGCATCGATACCATCGTCGCGCGCCGCTTCCTTCTGCGCCATTTCCTCATAGGAGCCGTAGCAGCGGTCTTCATCAAGACCGAGTTCAAGACCGGACGCCTTCGACTTCTCCGGCGTCGACGATAGCGCGCCGGCCACCAGTTCGAAGCGGTTGTCGAGACGCGCTGCCATGCGGTGAACGCCGCCAATGAAAGCGCCGCTACCACCGCCGACCATGCCGAGGCGGATACGCTTGGACGCCTTGTCGGTCGTTTTTCCTTCAATTGCCATTATCAAATCCTCGAAATCGTTCTGTTACAAGCCGAGCATGCGCCGGTTGGCCGCGTCATCCGTACCGCTGGAAGCGAAATCGTCGAAGGCCTTCTCCGTCACCCGGATGATGTGCGCCTTGACGAACTCCGCGCCCTCACGTGCTCCGTCCTCGGGATGTTTTAGTGCGCATTCCCATTCGACAACGGCCCAGCCGTCGAAATCATTGGCTGCCATTTTGGAGAAGACGGCACCGAAATCCACTTGCCCGTCGCCGAGCGAGCGGAAGCGGCCTGCGCGGTTGACCCAACCCTGGTAACCGCCGTAAACGCCCTGGCGTCCCGTCGGGTTGAACTCCGCGTCCTTGACGTGGAACATCTTGATGCGGTCTTTGTAGATGTCGATATTGTCGAGGTAATCCAGGCACTGCAGCACGTAGTGCGACGGATCGTAAAGCATGTTGGCGCGGCTGTGATTTTTCACACGCTCAAGGAACATCTCGAATGTTACGCCATCATGCAGGTCCTCGCCTGGATGAATTTCATAGCAGACATCGACGCCCTGTTCGTCTGCGAAGTTCAGGATAGGTGTCCAGCGTCTTGCAAGTTCGTCGAACGCCGTTTCTACAAGGCCAGCAGGACGCTGCGGCCATGGGTAGATGAAAGGCCAAGCGAGTGCGCCCGAGAATGTCGCATGCGCATCGATGCCGAGATTGCGTGACGCCTTCAGCGCAAGTTTGACCTGCTCAACCGCCCATTCCTGCCGCGCCTTCGGATTGCCGCGCACTTCGGGTGCAGCAAAACCATCGAAGGCTTCGTCATAGGCGGGGTGTACCGCGACCAGCTGGCCCTGAAGATGGGTGGAAAGTTCCGTGACTTCGACGCCATTCTGCCGTGCAACGCCGGCGAATTCGTCGCAGTAATCCTTGGATTCGGCGGCCTTTTTCAGGTCAATCAACTGGCTTGCCCATGTTGGCACCTGAACGCCAGCATAGCCTTTTTCAGCGGCCCATTTTGTGATCGCGTCCCAGCTATTGAAGGGTGCGGCATCTCCCGCGAACTGACCCAGAAACAAACCGGGACCCTTGATCGTCTTCATCTCTGACTTCCTCCTGTATCGATACAGTTGAACGGACCGAGCCTCCGCCGCACAACCGCGGACAAGCTAACCGCTCCAGAATTTCGTGCAACCCTGAATGTCGCATCCGCCACTATTAAATGCACCCAAGCGACAAGTGCTCCTAGAGCGGACGGGCTTATGCGGAGGCGAAGCGATAACAAGTTCGGGAGCGTCTCTCAAATGACGCCTCCAGAGGAAACCTTTCCGCAACTGCTTCGGTTAACGGGGCTTGACCTCTCGCGATCAGGAGCTTTGAACCGCCATGATACTGACCAGACGCACAGTCCTTGCAGCAGGAGCGGCCTCCGCTGTCGCCACGGTTCTTTCAACGCCGTCCATTGGCCGCGCCGCAGTTCCTTTCGAGCAGCCCTCACTCCCGTTCAAGGAGGATGCGCTGGCACCGCATATTTCGGCAAAGACAGTGGGTTTGCATTACGGAAAGCACCATAAGGCTTATTTCGACAAGCTCAACACGCTCGCGAAGGGCACGCCTTATGCTGACATGAAACTCGAGGAGATCGTGACAGCGTCCTACGGCAAGCCCGCAGACAAAAAGATCTTTAACAATGCCGCTCAGGCGTGGAACCACATTTTCTACTGGGAGCAGTTCGTCCCGGGCGGCCCGAACAGACCTGAGGGCAAAACGGCGGACGAGATCAACACGGCATTCGGCAGCTATGACAAGTTCATCGAAAAGGCTGTGACCGCGTCCGACGAAGTGTTCGGCACCGGTTGGGTATGGCTTACCAGAGATGACGCCAACAAACTTACGCTAGTGGGATACGAGGACGGAAACAATCCTGTAGCCGTTGGTCGCCCAGCTTATCTCGGCATCGATATCTGGGAACATGCCTATTATGTCGATTACGAGAACCGAAAGCCTGCCCACATCAAAGCAGTATTGGAAAACTTGATAAACTGGCGCTTCGTCGGCGAGAAAATGTCTGCGGCGTAAAGTTTCTTTGGCAAATCCAAGGCCAAGCCCCGATGTAAATCATAGACGCCCTGCTTTCAGCGGGGCGTTTTGACATGAGTGAGCGTAAAGGACGATAGGAGGATATACCGCTTTTAAGCATCTCAACGATCATAACATTCTAATCGCGCCGCCTAAAATAGTATCAGATCGCGATAAGTTGATTATTTCATCAAAAATCATATGAATCGTTTCAGGTGTCCGCTTGAGTATGTAAAGACTTTCTTATAACGACGATCAGTCGGCATCCGCGGGACAAGCGAGCCGGTTACAAAAAATTGGGAGCTCACATATGAGATACAAACTTAGCATCATCGCCGCAGCCTTGCTTTCGGCGACGTGCTTTGCAAACGTGGCAAGCGCGAAGACCTTCGTTTACTGCTCCGAAGGTTCGCCAGAAGGCTTCGATCCAGGCCTCTACACCGCCGGCACCACCTTCGACGCCGCTGCGCACACCGTGTACAGCCGCCTGCTGGAATTCGAAAAGGGCACCACGAAGCCAGTACCAGGCCTCGCCGAGAGCTGGGAAGTTTCGAAGGATGGCAAGGAGTACACCTTCAAGCTGCGTCCTGGCGTCAAATTCCAGACCACGGAGTTCTTCACCCCGACCCGCGAACTGAACGCCGATGACGTTGTTTTCTCCATCGAGCGCCAGATCAAGACCGACAATCCATGGCACCAGTATGTTCCGGGCACGTCCTGGGAATACGCAGCCGGCATGGGCTTCCCTGAACTGATCAAGTCGGTCGAAAAGGTCGACGACATGACGGTCAAGTTCACGCTGAACCGCCCGGAAGCTCCCTTCCTTGCAAACCTCGCAATGCCTTTCGCTTCGATCGTTTCGAAGGAATACACCGACAAGCTCGCCGCTGAAGGCAAGCAGGCAGAGTTGAACCAGAAGCCGGTCGGCACTGGTCCGTTCGCTTTCGTCGGCTACCAGCAGGATGCCGTCATCCGCTACAAGGCCAACAAGGACTACTGGGGCGGCGCACCGAAGATCGACGATCTCGTTTTCGCCATCACCACCGATGCTGCCGTTCGTTACCAGAAGCTCAAGGCTGGCGAATGCCACCTGATGCCTTACCCGAACGCTGCCGACGTCCAGTCCATGAAGTCGGATTCGAACCTCAAGGTTATGGAGCAGGAAGGCCTCAACGTTGCCTACCTCGCCTACAACACCACTCAGGCTCCGTTTGACAAGCCGGAGGTGCGCAAGGCGCTGAACAAGGCCATCAACAAGAAGGCCATTGTCGACGCAGTCTTCCAGGGCATGGCAACACCTGCCAAGAACCCGCTGCCGCCGACCATGTGGTCCTACAACGACAAGGTCGAGGACGACGCCTACGATCTCGACGCCGCCAAGAAGATGCTGGCAGATGCCGGCGTGAAAGACCTTTCCATGAAGGTCTGGGCGATGCCGGTTTCGCGTCCTTACATGCTGAACGCCCGCCGCGCTGCTGAAATCATCCAGGATGATTTCGCCAAGATCGGCGTCAAGGTTGAAATCGTCTCTTACGAGTGGGCCGAGTATCTCGACCGCTCCAAGGCCAAGGATCGTGACGGCGCCGTCATGCTCGGCTGGACCGGCGACAATGGCGATCCGGACAACTTCCTTGACACGCTGCTCGGCTGCGAAGCTGTTGGCGGTAACAACCGTGCACAGTGGTGCAACAAGGAATTCAACGATCTGGTGAAGAAGGCAAAGGTTACGACCGATCAGGCCGAGCGCACCAAGCTCTACGAAGAAGCTCAGGTCGTCTTCAAGAAAGAAGCGCCTTGGGCCACGCTCGACCACTCCCTGTCTATCGTGCCGATGCGCAAGGAAGTAACCGGCTTCGTACAGAGCCCGCTGGGTGACTTCACGTTCGAAAACGTCGACATCACCGAGTAATCGCTGCACCCGAATAGAATTGCCGCGCATCTCTTAAAAAGGTGCGCGGCACTTCCTTTATGCGGCACTTATAAAACATCAATAAGCAGGCAAAAAACTGCCTCGTGCCAGAGCATAGGTTCCTTGTAAGGAACAGATCGAAGGTTTCTCATGATTGGCTTTCTTGTGCGGCGTATCGCCGTGCTCATCCCGACATTCATCGGGGTTTCCATTATCGCGTTCCTGTTCATCCGGCTTCTGCCAGGCGATCCGGTCGCACTTCTGTCCGGCGAGCGCGTCATGTCGCCAGAACGCCATGCGCAGATCAGCGCCGCTCTCGGCATGGATCGGCCGTTGGTCATCCAGTATTTCGATTACCTCAAGGGTATTTTGACGGGTGATTTCGGCACTTCGATCGTTTCCAAGTCGCCGATCATCGATCAGTTCTTCGCGCTGTTTCCAGCAACCGTCGAGCTCTCCGTCTGCGCCATCATCCTTGCTGTCTTCATCGGCATTCCGGCAGGCGTGATTGCCGCCATCAAGCGCGGATCGATCTTCGATCAGGGCCTGATGGGCGTAGCGCTCGTCGGCTACTCCATGCCGATCTTCTGGTGGGGCCTGCTGCTGATCATCCTGTTCTCGGGCATTCTGCAATGGACACCGGTTTCAGGACGCATCTCGCTGATGTTCTATTTCCCGCCAGTCACCGGCTTCATGCTGATCGACTCGCTGCTTTCCGGCCAAAAAGGCGCTTTTGCCTCGGCGCTGAGCCATCTGGCGCTGCCGTCGATCGTGCTGGCCACAATCCCGCTTGCCGTCATTGCGCGCCAGACGCGCTCGGCCATGCTAGAGGTGCTGTCGGAAGACTATGTGCGCACCGCGCGCGCCAAGGGCCTGTCTCCCTTCCGGGTGATCGGCATCCATGCGTTGCGCAACGCCATGATCCCGGTCATCACCACCATCGGCCTGCAGGTCGGCGTCATGCTGGCCGGTGCCATCCTCACCGAAACGATCTTCTCCTGGCCGGGCATCGGCAAGTGGATGGTCGATTCCGTCTTCCGCCGCGATTACCCGGTTATTCAGGGCGGCCTGCTGTTGATTGCGGGCATCATCATGGTCGTCAACCTTATCGTTGACCTCCTGTATGGCCTGATCAACCCGCGCATCCGGCACTAAAAGGAGGACCGTTTCATGGCCGATACCGCCATTACCAAAACCGCAGCACCGGTTTCCTCTTCCGCCATGCGCAAGCAGATGCTGAAGGAATTCTGGTTTTACTTTTCTGAAAACAAGGGTGCCGTCATTGGCCTTTATGTTTTCCTGGCACTCGTGATCATCGCAGTCTTTGCGTCGATCATCGCGCCGCATTCGCCATTCCAACAATATCGCGATGCCGTTCTTCTTCCGCCTGCCTGGGTTGAAGGTGGACGCCTGACATACCTGTTAGGCACCGACCCCGTCGGCCGCGATATCCTGTCGCGCCTGATCTATGGCGCACAGTATTCGCTGTTCATCGGTGTGTTCGTCACCACACTGTCCTTGACCACCGGCGTCGTCATAGGCGTTCTGGCCGGCTACTATCGCGGTTGGCTTGATACCGCCATCATGCGTTTGATGGACATTATTCTAGCCTTTCCGTCCTTGCTTCTGGCGCTGGTTCTGGTCGCTATTCTCGGACCGGGCCTCACCAACGGCATGATCGCGATCGCGCTCGTTCTTCAGCCGCACTTCGTGCGCCTGACGCGTGCCGCCGTCATGGCGGAAAAGTCCAAGGATTACGTCACGGCCTCCCGTCTGGCCGGTGCCGGTCCGCTGCGTCTGATGTTCCGCACGATTTTGCCGAACTGCACCGCGCCGCTCATCGTTCAGGCGACACTCTCCTTCTCCAACGCCATTCTCGATGCGGCGGCTCTAGGCTTCCTCGGCATGGGCGCGCAGCCGCCCGCACCCGAATGGGGCACCATGCTTGCCGAAGCGCGCGAGTTCATTTTGCGCGCGTGGTGGGTCGTTACCTTCCCCGGTCTTGCCATTCTCATCACCGTTCTTGCCATCAACCTGATGGGCGACGGTCTGCGTGATGCGCTCGACCCGAAACTGAAGAGGTCCTGATATGGCACTTCTGCAAATCGATAATCTCACCGTCGAGTTCGAAACCGCC
This sequence comes from uncultured Agrobacterium sp., assembly GCF_913777885.1. Taxonomy (NCBI): domain Bacteria; kingdom Pseudomonadati; phylum Pseudomonadota; class Alphaproteobacteria; order Hyphomicrobiales; family Rhizobiaceae; genus Agrobacterium; species uncultured Agrobacterium sp. The sequence continues at coordinate 403,783 of NZ_CAJYTV010000018.1, forward strand.
AATGGCTGGTTCCGCGCCGTGGATGGCGTGTCGATCTCGGTCGATCCGGGTGAAGTACTTGCCATTGTCGGCGAGTCCGGCTCCGGCAAGTCCGTCTCGATGCTGGCTGTCATGGGTCTGTTGCCCTGGACGGCGCGCATCACTGCCGACCGCATGCTCTTTCAGGGCAAAGACATCCAGAAGCTTAGCCCATCCGACCGCCGCAAGCTGATCGGCAAGGATGTCGCAATGATCTTCCAGGAGCCGGTGGCAAGCCTCAACCCTTGCTTCACGGTCGGTTTCCAGATCGAGGAAGTTCTGCGCATCCACATGGGTCTCGACAAGAAAGCGCGTCGTGCACGCGCTATCGAACTCTTCAAGCTCGTCGGACTGCCTGACCCGGAAGAGCGTCTGAAGCACTATCCGCACCAGATGTCCGGTGGCCAGTGCCAACGCGTCATGATCGCGATTGCCATTGCCTGCAATCCGAAGCTTTTGATCGCGGACGAGCCGACAACCGCGCTCGACGTCACGATCCAGAAGCAGATCCTCGATCTGATCATGCGCCTTCAGGCCGAAACCGGCATGGGCCTCATCATGATCACCCATGACATGGGCGTGGTGGCGGAAACGGCCGATCGCGTTGTGGTGCAGTACAAGGGTCGCAAGATGGAGGAAGCCGACGTGCTCACTCTGTTTGAAAACCCCAAGAGCAACTATACGAAGGCGCTGCTGGCAGCGCTGCCGGAGAATGCGACGGGTGATCGCCTGACCACCGTGTCGCAGTTCTTCGACGGTACGCCGACACCAGCCTCAAGCGCTGCGGGAGAAACGGCATGAGTGACAACAAAATCATGCTCGAAGTCCGCGACATGAAGCGGGATTACCATATCCCTGGCGGATTCATGAAGCAGAGCAAGACGGTCCATGCCGTCAAGGGCGTGTCCTTTAAGCTCGAGACCGGCAAGACGCTGGCGATTGTCGGCGAAAGCGGCTGCGGCAAGTCAACCCTTGCCCGCATGCTGACCTTTATCGATGAACCGACATCGGGTGACCTCTTCATCGACGGCGAGAAAATGGACACACGTCCCGGCCATTTGACGCCGGAGATGCGCCAGAAGGTTCAGATCGTGTTCCAGAACCCCTATGGTTCGCTGAACCCGCGCCAGAAGATCGGCGATGTGCTGGGTGAATCGCTCTTGATCAACACCAACATGTCCGCCGCCGAGCGTCGCGAAAAGGCGAATGATATGCTGGTGCGCGTGGGTCTCGGCCCAGAGCATTACAACCGCTACCCGCATATGTTCTCCGGCGGCCAGCGCCAGCGCATCGCCATTGCGCGTGCCTTGATGCTCAACCCGAAGCTCTTGGTGCTGGACGAGCCGGTTTCGGCGCTTGACCTTTCGGTCCAGGCTCAGGTTCTCAACCTGCTCGCCGACTTGCAGGACGAGTTCGGCTTGACTTATGTCTTCATCAGCCACGATCTTTCGGTGGTGAAGTATATCGCCGATGAAGTGATGGTGATGTATTTCGGTGAAGCCGTCGAACACGGCACGCGCGATGAGGTTTTTTCCGACCCGAAGCACAGCTATACGCGTACACTTTTTGCGGCAACGCCTAAAGCGGATGTCGAATCCATCCGCGCCCGTGTGGCCGCCAAGGCTATGGCGAAGGCCGGCTGATTGGACGATCCTTAAACCCCGGAGCGATCCGGGGTTTTTTATTCCGGCTTGCGCGCACAGATCGCGTAACGGTGCTGGATTCCGCGGGCCGCAGCCTTCAGGAAATTCCAGTTCTTGGCCTGGCTCCTATGGACGTCGCGAAGGTCGGTGTCGATCCTCACCTCCTCGAAACCAGCATCACGCAACAATGCTGCAACCGCGTCCGCGCGCGCGCCATTGGAAAAATAGACGCGTGAAAGAATGCTGTTATGGGTGCCCGCCATATCTGGCGGCATATGAACGGCTTCAGCCTTGAGAACTCCGCGCTTTTGCAGCCAGTTCGCCAGATCTTTCAGAAGCTTCTCGGTGCGGCTGACATTGACGAAATCACCATCGACTACCAGCACCTTGCCGCCGGGCTTCAGCACACGCAGCCACTCGCGGAAGGCAGCCTCTGGATCGACCAGCGTCCAGACCAGATGGCGGTTGATCACCACATCATAGTTCGCGTCCGGCTCCATGGTGTTTTCCGCATCGCCCATGCGGAAAGTGATTGCCCGGTTACGGCTCTTCGCTTTCGTCTTTGCGCGCTCCAGCATGGGTTCTGCCCAGTCGAGGCCAGTGACGCGATAGCCGAGGTCGTCCATCAGATGCGAGACGACGCCCGTGCCGCTTGCGAGATCGAGCGCCAGCTTGCCCTCACCCGGTCCCAGATGCTTCAACACAAGCCGATGCCAGGCAGCGCGTTCATCCTCGGAAAAAATCTCATGACCTGGTGAAAGATCGAAGGTTGCAGCGCGCGCGGACCAATAGGCCTTGATCTCGTCCTTCAGACCAAAGTTGCTTCCGTAGCCATTTGCGCTGTCCATGCCGGTGAACCTCAGGATTGCAGTTGAGAATTGCTCTAAAAGATAAAACTTGACGAATGCAATCATAAAATCATAAAGCGCCAAAAGTTTTATTGGAGAGCTATTTCAATGCGCATTACGGGCAGATCCGCAGTTCTTGCAATGGGCCTTCTGGTTTCGAGCGTATGGCCAGCTTTCGCTGAAAAAGTGACGGTCACAGACGTCACTGGACGCGATGTCGAGGTCAATGTGCCAGTCAAGCATGTCATTCTCGGCGAAGGCCGCCAGATTTATTTTCTCGCCGCTCTGGATAAGAACAATCCTTTCGAGCACGTCGTCGGATGGCGCGACGATCTGCCGAAGGCCGACCCGGAAACCTATGAGGCCTATCTCGCAAAATATCCGGACATCGCCAAGCTGCCGAAGTTCGGTGGGATGAAGGACGGCACATTCGATATCGAGCAGGCGGTTGCGCTGAAGCCTGACGTCATCCTGATGAACATCGACGCCAAGACCGCTACGGAAGAAGCCGGCTATATCGAGAAGCTCGGCAAGGTCGGCATTCCTCTCGTCTATGTCGACTTCCGTGAGAAGCCGATGGAAAACACCGAGCCGAGCATGCGCCTTATGGGCAAGCTGATGGGCAAGGAAGCCGTTGCGGAGGACTTCATCAAGTTCCGCTCCGACAGCATAAAGCGCGTGACCGACGTTCTTGAAAAGGAAAACCCGAAGAAGCCCGTGGTCTTCGTCGAGCGCGCTGGCGGCTATTCGGATGATTGCTGCATGTCCTTCGGCAACGAAAACTTCGGCAAGATGGTCGAAATCGCCGGTGGCATCAACATGGCCAAGGGTATCATCCCCGGCACCTTCGGCACGGTCAACCCGGAACAGATCATCGCCTCCAATCCTGATCAGATCATCATTACCGGCGGCAAGTGGGATGCTTATGTGCCCGGCGGCAATTGGGTCGGCGTCGGTTACGGTGCGGATCTAAAGGAAGCACGTCGCAAGTTGGAAAATCTGACAAAACGTCCGGGCTTTATCGGCGTCAACGCGGTGGAGAACGGCAACGTCCACGCCATCTGGCACCAGTTCTACAACAACCCGTACCAGTTTGTCGCCATCCAGGAGATCGCAAAGTGGCTGCACCCCGATCTCTTCAAGGACCTCGATCCTGAAGCGACGTTCAAGGAACTGCACGAGCGCTTCCTGCCGCTCGAATACAAGCCTGGCTACTTCGTGTCTCTCAAGGACGACACGTAAGATCTGTACCGTGATGGCCAAAACCAGGCCAGAACTGAGCAAAGCGAGGCGGCCCTCCATCCGGCTCGCCATGCTGTTTTTAAAAGAGGGTTATCCCATGATTTTCAAAACGCTTGGCACCATTGCAACGATTGTCCTTGCCGCACTTTCATCCCCAGCATGGTCGACTGAGATCATCGACGCTGCTGGTCGCACCGTCGAGATGGACCTGCCGGCAAAGCGGGTTATCCTCGGCGAAGCCCGTCAGGTTCATGTGGTGGCTGCCCTCAAGGGTGAAAAGACATTCGATACGGTTGTTGGCTGGCGTGACGATCTCATCAAAAAGGATCCCGACAGCTACACGGCCTATGTGGAGCGTTTCCCGCAGATCAAGGACTTGCCCCGCTTCGGCTATCTGCCGCAGGGCGAATTCAGTCTCGAAGCCGCCATCGCCCTTTCGCCGGATATCATCACACTCAACCTGGAGGCGGAGCAAAGCGCCAAGGAAAGCGGTTTCGAGGATAAGGCTGCCGCTGCCGGTATCAAGGTCGTCTATCTCGATTTCCGCCTCGATCCCGACAAGAACACCGAACCCTCCATTCGCGCCCTTGGACAGATATTCGGTGCCGAGCAGCGGGCCGACGATTTCATGGCCTATCGCCGCCAGCAGATCGCGCTCGTCACCGACAGACTTGCAACGGTCAAGGACCTGAAACGCCCAGGCGTCTTCATCGAACGCGCGCCGGGCATTTCCGGAGAAAACACCTGCTGCCGCACCTTCGGTCCGGTCAATTTCGGTGAAATGATCGAAAAGGCTGGAGGCCACAACATTGCGTCTGACGTGATCAAGACAACCTTCGGCGACCTGAACCCCGAACAGCTGGTCGTTTCCGATCCCGAGCACATTATTGTCACCGGTTCAAACTGGGCGGCAGAATCCGACATCAACCAGTTCGTTCCAGTCGGACGCGGTGCGGACATGAAGCTTTCGCGGCAACGTCTGGCCAAGCTGATGACCCGCACGCCCTTCCCGGAATTGAAGGCAGTGAAGGACGGCAATGTGCACGCCGTCTGGCACCAGTTCTACGGCGCTCCCTATGAGTTCGTTCCGGTCCAGCAATTCGCCAAGTGGTTCCACCCGGATCTCTTTTCCGACCTTGATCCGGAAAAGAACTTCGATGACTTCCACAAGAAATTCCTACCCGTCACCTACAAGCCAGGCTACTTTGTCTCCCTCGAAAAAGGCGTGAACTAATATGGCTTCCATCAGCGAGACGTCCGTGGAGACGGGGGGCCATCGATATCGCGCCCTTGCCGGTCGCCGTATCCTCATCCTGGTCGGACTGACATTGGCGCTGTGTCTCAGCATTGCGACCGATATGGCGCTTGGGCCAGCGCGATACACACTCTCCGAAGTGGTCGGAGCGATTTTCGATCCAGCTGCCGTCGCCAATCAGCTGCGCGTCGTCATCTGGGATATCCGCATGCCGATTGCCCTGATGGCGGTCACCGTCGGCGCTTCTCTCTCCGTTGCGGGCGCGCAGATGCAGACCATCCTGTCGAACCCCTTGGCAAGTCCCTTCACGCTCGGCATCTCGGCCGCGGCAAGTTTCGGTGCGGCCATGGCACTCGTCGGTGGCATCGCGATCTTCCCCGGCGCTGTCGAGTATATGGTGCCGATCAATGCCTTCCTCATGGCCATGCTGGCAGCGCTTTTCATCCACTTCGCCTCGACCATGCGCGGTGTCAGCGTCGAAACTATCGTGCTTCTCGGCATCGCCCTGGTCTTCACCTTCAATGCCGCCTTGTCACTGCTGGAATATCTGGCATCCGAACAAGCGCTGGCAGCCGTCGTCTTCTGGACCATGGGGAGCCTGACCAAAGCGACGTGGGCGAAGGTTTATGTCACGGCGGCTATTCTTGTGCTCACCGTTCCATTGTTCATGAAGAACGCTTGGGCTTTGACGGCGCTCAGGCTCGGCGACGACAAGGCGGCCAGCATGGGCGTCAATGTCCGCCGTCTGCGCCTCCAGACCATGCTGACGGTAAGCCTGCTGGCCGCCATACCAGTGTCCTTCGTCGGCACGATCGGCTTCGTCGGTCTGGTCGGCCCGCATATTGCCCGCATGGTTGTCGGAGAAGATCAGCGCTTCTTCCTGCCCGGCTCCGTCATCTGCGGCGCGCTGCTGCTGTCGGTCACCTCGGTCGTCAGCAAGATGCTGATCCCAGGTGCTGTTCTGCCGATCGGCGTTATTACCGCCCTTGTCGGCGTTCCCTTCTTCTTCATCCTGATCTTTTCCAACAGGAGACGCGCATGGTAGCCTTGGCTCTTCAGGATGTCGGCGCAAAGTATGGCCGCACGACAGTTCTTTCCAACGTCACCATGGACCTGCTGAAAGCCGGAAGCGTCACTGCCGTCATCGGCCCGAATGCAGCAGGAAAATCCACGCTCTTCAAGCGGATTGCCAGCCTGATCTCCGGCCCCGGCGTGGTGACGCTGTCGCAAACGGAGCAAGGGCCGAAGACCATCTGCTACATGCCCCAGGACACTGGTGCCAATGCGGTGCTCACGGTTTACGAATCCATCCTGCTTTCTGCCAAGCAGGGAAGCGGCTGGAAAGTTCGCGACGACGAACTTGCCGAGATCGACGCGATCCTGAAGGCGCTCAACATCGACAACCTGTCCTTCCGCGGACTTGGCGAACTGTCCGGTGGTCAGCGTCAGCTCGTTTCTTTAGCGCAGGCACTGGTGCGCAAGCCGGAAGTCCTATTGATGGATGAACCGACCTCAGCGCTCGACCTTCATCGGCAAGTGGAAGTGCTGGACTTCATCTCAGGCCTTGCTCGCCGCCAAGGCATGATCGTGTTGATTGCGCTTCACGATCTGAACCACGCTCTGCGCTACTGTGAAAACACGCTGGTGATTGCAGGCGGCCAGATGGTGGTGAGCGGCATGACCGAAGATGTCATCACGCCTGCAATGCTGCGCGATATTTATCGGGTGGATGCGCGCATCGAAACATGCTCGAGGGGACAGCCCTTCGTTCTGGTAGATGGTACGGCCTGACGCCACCGCGTTTACTAATAGCTCTGGTAGAGCCGGTCAAACCACACGGCGCTAATTTTTTTGCGTTGCGGTCCATGACGTTGACAACGTCCCACTTTGCAAAAGCACCATTCTAATATAGGACGATTCCATGGAACATTCTTCTTCAATATACACTTGTGGGAGCATATTTTTATGGATAATGACGGTTCGGCAAAATATTTGAATAATGCATCATTAGCAGCAAACTTGCTGATGCAGATGGAGTTCGAGCGTCATGCATGAGTGCCTTTCCACGCCGCCAATCACGCCACTGCCTGCATGCGAAGACCGCGAATGGGCCCGACGCGCCATCGGCATACTTCAGGGTGATGGTCGCCGCTCGGCAGATACCCACCTCGTTAAACCCGTTTTCAATGGTCTGCGCGGCATATCGATCTATCTGAAAGACGAGTCGACGCACCCGACCGGCAGTCTGAAGCATCGCCTCGCGCGCTCGCTGTTCCTTTATGGCATCTGCAACGGCAAGATCCGGCAGGGAACCACGCTGGTGGAGGCGTCGTCCGGTTCGACCGCTGTCAGCGAGGCCTATTTCGCACATCTTCTCGACCTGCCCTTTATCGCCGTCATGCCGCACTCCACCAGCCGCCAGAAGGTCGAAGCCATCGGGCGCTTCGGTGGCCGCTGTCATTTTGTCGACAGCCCCGCCGAAGTTTACACCGAGGCAGAGAGACTGGCTGCGGAAGCGAATGGTCATTACCTCGACCAGTTCACTTATGCCGAGCGCGCAACCGATTGGCGCGGCAACAACAACATCGCCGAATCCATCTTCGACCAGATGCAGAGCGAAGAGCATCCACAACCATCATGGGTGGTGATGAATGCCGGCACAGGGGGCACCTCTGCCACCATCGGCCGCTACATTCGCTATCGCAATCTTCCAACCCGGCTCTGCGTGGTGGATGTGGAGCACTCGGCGTTTTACCAGTCTTATATGTCTGGGGATCGCAACGTCACCTGCTCGACGCCGTCACGCATCGAAGGCGTGGGACGCCCACGCGTGGAACCGTCTTTCATTCCCGGTGTCATCGACCACATGATCAAGATACCAGACGCTGCATCGATCGCTGCTATGCATGTGCTGTCGGAGCGACTTTTCAGGCGTGTGGGCGGCTCAACTGGCACAAACTTCTTCGGCGTCTGCTGGATCGCTGCGGCGATGATGAAGGAGGGGCGTGAAGGTTCGCTGGTTTCGCTCATCTGCGACAGCGGTGACCGCTACGCAGCGACCTATTATAATCAAGACTGGCTAGCTGAGAACAAGATCGACATCGCGCCTTACAAGGCCATGGTGGAAGCCTTCATCGACAGTGGCGACTTCCGCAACTTCGATGTAAGCGTCGAGACGGCATAGAGCTGCGCCGCGCTGCAACTATCCCACGGATGCGGCATGCCGGCGAAGTGCCACATACTCCCAGATCGCAACCATAAGCAGGACAGCGGCACTGACGATCTGCAATCCATAGAGCGGTACGCCCGGCACGAAGAGAAGTGCGGCCAGCACAACGATCCCTGCGAAGTGCGAAATCGGCCTCACGAAGGACGATGCAACCTTCACGCCGATATTGCCGATCAGAAAAAGGATGGGCCCGCCCATGATGGCAAGCGATTCCCGCAACGTCGACGCATCGTGACTGTGGGAAAGGCTGAAATCCTCTCCAACTGCCGTCAGAATGATTCCGGCAACAATTGGCAGGTGGCCGTAGTTGAAGAGATTTTGCGCGATCGTTTCCGGCTCTGCGGCCTCCTCGGCCTCTTCGGCCTTATCCGATACTTCCTCTTGGCCATGGTGAAAATATATCCACCACATCACGACCGTACTTAAAAAGGCAGCACAGAATACAATGAACGTCAGGTTCGAATTCATGTATTCCGTCGCTGTTTTCCCTGTGGTCAAAATGGTTTCGCCAAGGCAGATAATGACGAAGAGCGCGCACCGCTCCGCCAGATGCTCTCCCGAAAGAAGAAGTTGCTCGTCGTCTTGAGCCCGCAACCCGGGAACATGATAGCGCGCTAAAGGTCCAGCATATTCTATGGCAATGGCCACGGTCCACAGGATCAAGCGAATAGTTAGATCGTCTTGGAAACCGCCGGCGATCCAGAGGAGGCTGGACACCACCAGCCAGACTGTCATCCTACCGAATGTCTTGGAATTTCCGTGATCGACCCCGCGGAAGACATAGAGCCCGAAGAGCGAGCGAGACAGCTGCATCGCCGTGTAGATAGAAGCAAAGATAAGGCCCTGGCTCTCAAATGCCTTCGGCAGCGCAATCGCCAAAAGGACACCCGCAAACATTAGCCCGAACAGGAACATCCTGACCGGGCCCTTGTCTGTGTTCAACAGATTGGTCAGCCACGTGGTGTGAACCCAAAGCCACCACAGGGCAAGGATGAGGATCGCCGCCTCGTAAAGCGCGGTCGGGCCGAAATCCTTTGCCAGGGTGGCCGAAAGCTGGATCAGCGCAAAGACGAAAACAAGGTCAAAAAATAGCTCCGGGAACGTGGCCTTCTGCGACTCGTCGCCGTCTGGCCTGATCCAACCCCTACCCGCATTTTTTGCCAATACTGGCTCCCCGGTGTAAATGCTTTACCGACCTGGCGGCAAGCGATCGTTTAAACTAACGTGCCGCGGTCGCGAAGGACATGTCAGGATGCCCAGCTTCCCGCTCCAAGGCCTGGTTACGCCCCATCAATTCCACGTCGCTGGAGTTGTCTGGATAGAAACGTGGACCTATCAATCGAACGCGCTTTCCCGCAACATCGACGATATAGTGAGGCCGCACATCTTCCATGGCCTGCCTCGTAACCGTCGCCAGCGACGGCTTTTTTGACGGAATAACGCTGCTGACTTCGTAGGTCTGCGCTAGCACAGCGGTCGTCGTTGACAATAGGAATAGCGCAGCGGCGCCTACAGCGGACCGTTTCATCTTCTTCTCCAGCTCTATCTTGCTTTGCACGAACAACATAAATCAGGGAAATATGGTTCCACCGCCGTTGCGTCATGCCTAGTCATTTGTGCGAAAGCGTACTCAAGCTCTGGAAAGCGGACAGAAACTTGCATAAGCAAAGGCATAGGCCTAGGTCCAGTTCAACCGAACATTGCGACATGCCTTGCAAAGTTACATATCGGGATCTGGGGACGTCATTGGTCAAGCTATCTCCTTTCGTCAGGCGAACGCTCGTCATGCTGGGGCTTGGAATTGCGCTGCTGATCGGGATGGTCGGCGCGTCTCTTTGGCTTGTGCAGAAGAACGACAGCTATTCACATGAGATCGTCGATCTCCGGCGGACGCGCTCGGCCATCCTGGATCTGTTGACCACGATCCAGGACGCAGAGACGGGACAGCGCGGTTATCTTCTGACGCGAAGGGAAGAATATCTGGCGCCATATAGCGATGCTGCCGAAACGCTTGCGGACAAACGCGCGCGCTTGGTAGCAGCCATTCAGAACAAGCCTGCCTACGCTGCAAAACTTCCGGGGCTGCAAGCCGCGCTCATAGCCAAGCTCAACGAAATCGGGCGTACGATCGACCTCGTCAATGCGGGACGCACGGATGAAGCGATTGACATCGTGCGGGCCGATAGCGGCCTCATATATATGCGGGAAATCCGTCAAACACTGGATTATTTTCAGGACATTACGGATGACCGGCTGCGCACGATCGTTTCCGAACAGCTCAACGCGGCCTACAACCTTCGCTGGGTGACGGTCGGCGGTGCAATCGCAATCGTCGCGGTGGTGGGCGGTGCGCTTTTCCTAATCGCGAAATATGTGAGCGAATTGATGCGCTCGCGCGAGGAGGTCGATTCGCTCAACCGCGGCCTTGAAGAGCGCGTCAACGAAAGAACAAGAGACCTGATCAGGGCTAATCAGGAAATCCAGCGCTTCGCCTATATCGTGACCCACGACCTGCGTGCGCCACTCGTCAATATTATGGGATTCCTCTCGGAATTCGAGGCCTCGCTCAAACCAATCGAGCGCTACGTCCTTGCCAATGGTGCAACGCTTCAAGACAGCGAGATCAAGGAAGCCCGACTTGCCGTTGAAGAAGATCTGCCGGAAGCGATAGGCTTCATTCGTTCGTCCACCCGCAAGATGGACCAACTGATCAATGCCATCCTAAAGATCTCACGCGACGGCCGTCGCAAATTGCAGGCGGAGAAAGTCGACCTGAAGGAGCTGCTGGCAACAGCGGCTGCAAGCGTTCAGCACCAGGTTTCTGCTGTGGATGGTGAGATCGACGTGAACGTACAGCCATTCACTGTGATCAGTGATAGGATTTCGCTCGACCAGATTCTTGGCAACCTCTTTGACAATGCCGTAAAGTACCAGATGAAAGGCCGTCCACTTCAACTTTCGGCGCGCATCTTGCCGCAAGGACGTGGCCTAGTTCGGGTCGATATCTGCGATAATGGACGCGGGATCGCAGAGGATGATCTCGAACGGGTGTTTGAACTCTTTAGACGCGCCGGCGACCAGGATCAACAAGGCGAGGGTATTGGACTCGCACATGTGCGTTCGCTAATAAGAAATTTAGGTGGAGACATTACCGTCACCTCGGAACTTGGCAAGGGAAGCACCTTTCAGCTGACTTTACCAACGGATCTGCGGAAAATCACACGAGGTAACGAGATATGAAAATAACAGGACAGGAAGTCACGATCGTCATGATCGAAGACGATGAGGGACATGCCCGCCTGATCGAGAAGAATGTAAGACGCGCAGGCGTCAACAACGACATCGTCCCCTTCACATTGGGCAACAAGGCGCTCGACTATATTCTTGGACCGGAGCGTGACGGTCTCGTCAGCAAGGACCGATACCTGCTGGTTCTGCTGGACCTCAATCTTCCCGATATGTCGGGGATCCGGATCTTGGAGCAGATCAAGAGCAACGAACACACGAAGCGTCTGCCTGTCGTGGTTTTGACGACAACGGACGACGAGACCGAAATCCAGAAGTGCTACGATCTGGGTGCGAATGTCTACATCACCAAGCCGGTCGATTACGAAGGCTTTGCAACAGCAATCAGAAACCTCGGCCTCTTCTTCTCGGTCATACAGGTCCCATGAAGGCGTAACGGCGGTGCATATACTTTATGTCGATGACGATCCAGCAGTTGCCAGGCTCGCCACCCGCGTGCTGCGCCGACACGGCGTTGACGTCGAACATGCGCCGTCGGTCGCCATCGGGCTGGAAAAGTTCAATGCGGCCCGCTTCGACGCCGTCGTTCTGGATCACTACTTTCAAAACGGAACAGGTCTTCAATTCCTCAAGGCGATTGGGGAGCGGACACGCGACACGCCCGTTCTCTACGTAACGGGTGCGAGCGAGGCGCAAATCGCCATTGATGCCTTGAAAGCCGGCGCTGCCGATTATGTGATCAAGACTGTCACAGACGATTTCTTCCCCCTGCTGCTGACGTCGATCGAGCAGGTCTGCGCAAACTTCCAGCTTCGTAAGGAAAAGGAGGAGGCAGAGCGTCTTCTGGTGCGTGCCAAGGAGCGCGCCGAACTGATGGCGAAGGAGATGAACCACCGCATCGCCAACAGCCTTTCGCTGGTTTCCGCGATGATACGCATGCAGATGAACGCGGCCTCCAGCGAAGAGGCGCGCACTGTGCTATCGGAAACGCAAAACCGCATTTCCGCCATAGCAGGCGTTCACCGCAGCCTTTATACCGCCGACAATATGGGTGTCGTCGATCTCGATGCCTATCTCTCTTCGATCATCAGCGAGCTTGCCAAGTCCGGTCCCGATGAAGAGCGTATCCGCATCACCACGGATATGGAGACGATCAGCGCCGCACCCGATCAGGCGGTGGCGCTTGGTGTGATCGTCACCGAGCTCGCCACCAACTCTCTCAAATACGCCTATCCCTCCGGAAGCGGAGATATTCGCATTGCGCTGAGAAGCCGGGACGGAAAGCTGCAATTGACAGTCGAAGACGATGGCGTGGGCATGGGAAGCGCGCCTACGCCGCAAGGCACCGGTCTCGGCACCAAGCTGATATCCGCCATGGCCCGAAGCCTCAAGGCGACAGTCGAACAGAGCAGTGTGCAGCCGCAAACGGGAACGCGCATCTGCGTAGAGTGGGACGCGACACACGTCTGAATCGGCGATGCGTTTTCAGTTCACGCAGATTGGGCAGACGTTCGCTGCAATCACGACATGCGATAAACTGAGGACACTGGCCGCGCGGCGCCCAGCGTCCTTAGATCTAAGCATCGTATTTTCCTACAATCGATCCCGACCTTCCGAGCGACGCTTTCGGGCGCGTCTCCATTAAGAGCGAACGCTTCAGTATGTGCCCGGCAGGCCAGCAACGACTTGCGTTGCAGGCGTACCCGCCATCATTTGCGAGGGAGGCGCCAACGATGTGACAACGATCGGCGTGCCGTCCGGCACGCGATTATAGAGGTCGACAATATCCTGGTTCATCAAGCGCACGCAACCGGACGAGACGGATTTGCCGATCGTCCACCATTCAGGCGAACCGTGGAGGCGATAGATCGTATCACGACCGTCCTTAAAGATATAGAGCGCACGCGCGCCCAGCGGGTTCATCAAACCCGGTGCCATGCCGCCATTGGCGGCGCTATAGGGCTGAAGCTCGGGCTGACGTGCAATCATCTCGTCAGGCGGTGTCCAGCGCGGCCATTGGCGCTTGTACTGTATGACGCCCCTGCCCGACCATTCGAACCCGGCGCGCCCAAGACCGACGCCGTAGCGCATGGCCTGATTGTTTTCATATGTCAGATAAAGAAAATGGTTCGCCGTATCGACCACGATCGTACCGGGCCGTTCGCCAGTCGGGTTTTCCACCATCTGACGGTAAAAGCGCGGGTCGATCTTCTGGTAAGGGATAGCCGGAAGCGGAAATTGCTCCTCAGGTTTCGGTCCGTAGACTTCGGCGTAATAGGGATCAACCCTTGGGCGGACCTCCGCTGTTTCGCGTGGTGTTGTGGTACAGCCGGCCAATGCCGTCAGCGCCAGTCCGCCGGTGCCGAACAGGAAACTCCGGCGTGTCGTGTCATGCTTATTCAATCCAGATCCTCATCAACTGGTCATCGCGTTCCCGAAAACGGGTCTGCGAGCGCCGCGTCCGGGCGGCTTATCGGGTACTTTGTGCCGGATACGCGCCCTGCCATATCCTTGGGTCCGCTGCTTTTCAGAAGAGCACGGAAACTCGGATGCATTCCGCCATCCACATAAGCGTTCAGAGCGCTTGAAGTTCCTTCAGCCATTGCAACGTCGAGCTTCTGCTTCTCGGCACTCAGACGTGCTGCCACCTGCGCCTCGGGTTGATTGATGGCAGGCGGGCACGCGGCCAGCGGATCGCTCGGTTCTCCATTGGCAAACTCCGCATTGAAGACATAACGGCGACCGCAGACTGACACTTTCGGTTGGCGACGGGTGACCTCGAAGTAATCATAGCCATCCTTCAGGGTCCGCCAGAAGGCAAAGTTCGGGTCATTCTTGTAGGCGGCCATGTTTTTCGCCGTCATACGGAAAGGATAGGCCTGCACTTGGAAACGGTCCTGACCGCCCTTCAATGCCCGTTCGACGATCGCATAGATTTCACCTACCTGCGCATCCGTCATCGCATAGCAGCCGGACGAAGAACACGCACCATGCACCATGAGTGCTTCGCCGGTATAGCCAAGCGCAGATTCGAGCCTGTTCGGATAACCGAGGTTGAACGAGACGTAGTATTGAGAGTTCGGATTCAGCATGCTGGAAGACACGTGATAGAAGCCCTCCGGCGCCTGTCTGTCTCCGCTCTTCGTCTTGGGTCCGAGCTTGCCGGACCAGCGGCACATGGGATAGGTCTTGAACAGAGCGTAGTTGCCGGTTTTGTCGACTTTCCAGACTTCCAGTTCGCTTTCCTGCTTGAATATGCGCACAAGAACCGGGCTTTCCGGTTTCATGCCCTTCGCGGACATGGCAGCTGCAACTTTGGAGGACAGCTTCGGCGGCTCTTTCGACGCGCTGTCAAAACCCATAGACGTACAGGCAGCGAGCGACGCGCACAGTGCTACGACGGCCGCGGCACGTGCCGAAGCAATCATGATGTCTCGAAGCTTCGTTGGTGCGAAACCCGATTTTGCCGAAGTGCCCATGGAATGTCTTGCCCGTCTCTCTGCCGCTATTGCGTAACTAAAGAAGGTGACCACATGACGGCAACCACCCGCTTGCACAAAGAGTCGTGAATTTGCGTTACGAGTTCGTTAATCATAGACACACAAACACGTGAGAAACCGTGTGCGGCAATCCGGCTAGCGAAGCAACCCTTGTCCGCCATCGATCCAGACCGGCGTGCCGGTGATGTGACGCGATTTGTCGCCGGCCAGAAAGACCACCAGGTCAGCCACATCCTCACTTAAACCGGCCTTTCCACCCGTAATAGGAATGTCCCCCTCCGGCCATTCAACCGGGACAGCGGTCTCGCGCGAACTGCGAATATCGGTGTTGTCATCGATTTTGGTTTCGATGGCCCCTGGGCAAATTGCGTTCACTCGGATCTTGTATTGCCCCAGTTCGAGCGCCAGCTGCTGGGCCATCGCAAGCTGGCCAGCCTTTGTAGCCGAATAGGCAGTGGCACCGGGGGAGGTAAAGGTGCGCGTTCCGTTGATGGACGAGACGATGATGATCGATCCGCCGCCAGCGGCTTTAAGATGTGGCACGCTCTTGTTGAGGGTAAGGTAGGTTCCGCGAAGATTGACCGTGATGGTATTATCCCATTCCTCAGGCGTCAGATCCTCAATCGGGGCCCATACGCCGTTGATGCCGGCATTGGCAACAACAACATCCAGGCGGCTGAAGGTCTCCGTCAGTTGATCGATTGCGTGCGCCATGTCGTACGGATCTGCAACATCGGCAATGAGCGCTTTTGCGGTACCACCCTGGCTTTTAACTTCCGCCACAAGTTCGTCGAGTTCACTCGCCGTGCGGCCGAGCGCGCCTATCGCATAGCCCTCTTTGGCAAGCGCAATCGCGGCTGCTTTTCCGATACCTGATCCGGCGCCGGTCACGAGCGCGACTTTTCCTTTCATCATAAGATCTCCCCTGTGCTGCAACGCGATCTTTTAACCGCGCCCTCCACAAACTGCTTAGAAAAACGGTTGTTCCGAAAGACACAACGCGCCAACATGTCCAGATGAACAAGGACTTTTTTTCGAGGGACGCCGTTACCGTTGCCAAGGCGATGATCGGCATGGAGTTCCGGCTCCACAATACGGGCGGGATCATCGTCGAGACAGAAGCCTATCGGTCGGACGATCCGGCGTCCCACAGCTTCAATGGCCCCACCGCACGCAATCGCGCCATGTTCGGACCGCCAGCACATCTTTATGTCTACCGGTCCTACGGCATTCACTGGTGCGCGAACATAGTCTGTCTTTCTGGCTCCGCTGTGCTGATACGGGCTCTCGACCCTCAAACCGGCCTTGACCTCATGGCGTTGCGACGCGGAACTGCAGCCACGAAAGCTTTATGCTCTGGACCAGGAAAGCTTTGCCAAGCGCTGGGGATCACTGGCAATCTGGATGGAGTTTCGGTTCTACAAGAACCCTTCCTGCTGCGAGATCGCCAGTCCGTGGCTGATGTCTTGGTCGGCGCGCGCATTGGCATCAGTAAGGCGACCGAAGCGCAGTGGCGATTTGGCCTGAAAGGTTCAGACTGCCTCAGCAAGCCATTTAAGCGCTTGCGCTAGACCATCATCGGTGGGTCGTCATTCTCATCAGGATTGGGATCCGGCGCCTCGTCGGGCAAGCGATCAGGCTCTGGCTCTTTGATCGGCGGCGTTTCAGGCTGGGGTGGCAAGGGAGGCGATACCGGATTTGGTTCGGTCGGAACGATACCCACTGTTTTTCTTCTCCCAATCTATGCGGGCAATCTGATTTTTGACTTCGTCGCCCGGTCCGCGATCGTCGCCGAAACGATCCTGTTATCTGATCAGCGTGCCCGCGGTTCGTTAAACTATAACGCCGGGATAGTGAGAAGGTTGCCTACTGTGTCGTGATTACGCGTAGCCAAGCGAACTGCGTGCCACTTCGCGCTGGTCGCCATAATCCCGCGTATGGGCGTCATGGCCATATTCGTGCGCTGCGTGCGTCAGCTGTAAATCCGGCACCTGCAGCAAGGCGTCAGCGTAAGTGCCGGTTTCCTCGTCAGTGTCGAGAATGGTATGAGCAGGCTTTAGAAAATCGAACATGGCTTCCTCCCATTCGAAGTTTCTTTCTAACGCATTACCCGGCGCTACGTTCCTCCTCGTGGCGCCGACTATGTTCGTTACCGCCCAACTTTAACACACATTATTTTGATGAATCCTTATACGAATGCGACACTTCTTATCGAGCGCACGAGTTTGAGCAGACCCGACGCCGTATGGTATGTCTTCACGGCTCGGGCTATCCTACACCCCTCGCCGGTTACCCCACAGCATAACGTGAAGTTGGGGCAGCACACGCGCTTCGAACCAGCGTTCCGATGTCACCTTGTCGACCAGCCAAAGCATCCGATCCATGATGCCGTCGAGATCCACCCTCGCCTCGTCGTCATCGGGTGGTGGAGGCGTATGATTTCCGGGCTGCAGATAGACGGGAAGGGTGGGGAAACGCGCGGAAGCCTGCCGAGCAAAGGCGTAGTCGGCATCGTCAAAAACAACGACTTTCAGTGCAACGCGAGGCGCGCCACCGGCCGCCTTGAGACAGGTTTCAAGCGCCTGCCAGTCGGTGTCCATTCCGCTCGACGGCGGCTTGGGGCTGAGCACGAGGTGATCCAACTCGGCAAACCAGTCCTTGGAAAGGCTGCCTTGGGTTTCCAGCGCAAAGCGATAGCCTTTCGACTTTCCTTTTTGGATCAACGCCGCAAGTGGCTGGATCGCCGGATTACCGCCGGACAGCGAAACAGTAATCGGCTTGCCGCCGGACAGCGTTTCGACCTGCGCCCAGATCTGCTCAACATAAAGCGGCTTCCAGTCTTCCCGATAGGCGCTGTCGACCGCATGAAGCGTATCGCACCAAGCGCAGCGATAATCGCACCCACCGGTCCGCACGAAGACCGTCGGCAGGCCGATCAGCGGCCCCTCCCCCTGAATGGTAGGGCCGAAGATTTCACTGATGCGAATGGGCTGCTCGCGCAGTTGCGCTTCCGGCGCAGTCATGGCTGGGCCGGTGGACGGTATTCCGCCCATGTCTTGGCCGTCTCGCTGACGCGCACGGCACTCGTCTCCGGGAGCCGTTCCTTGCACCAGTCGTAGAAATGTTGTGCGAGCCGTTCCGCTGTCACCATATCATGGCCGAGCACTTCGTTGAGGTGACGGTGATCGAAGCAATCGTCGATGTAGCGTTTGAGGGGCGCAAGCTCGTGATAGTCACGAACGAACCCATGTTCGTTTAGTGTTTCTCCTGAAAGCTCGACTTCGACGATATAATTATGGCCGTGCAGACGGGCGCATTGGTGATCGGCAGGTAGCGTTTTCAACTGATGCGAAGCCGAAAAATGAAACTCCTTGGTGATGCGAAACATCAGCGCACCTCCTGCGCCGCATAGGCACTGGTGGCGGCAATCCAGAAATCCGGGTCTTCGTAATCGGTGGGATCGCTCACCCCGGCTAGATGGAAAGCTTCGCGACGCTCCACGCAGGTGCCACAGCGGCCACAGTGGCGTGTGCCGCCCTTATAGCAGGACCATGTCTGCTCAAAAGGCGTTTTATGTTTTGCCCCATCTGTGACGATATCCGCCTTGGTCACATTCACATAGGGCGCGTAAAGCTCCACCTCGGCATAACCCTCCAACGCGTGGCGCTGCATGACGTTGAAGCTGTCGATGAAGCCGGGGCGGCAATCTGGATAGATGAAATGGTCGCCGCCGTGTACGGCGATTGCCACGGCATCTGCCTGCTGGGCAGCGGCCAGACCGAATGCAATGGTGAGCATGATCGCGTTACGGTTCGGCACAACGGTAGAGCGCATGGTTTTTTCCGCATAATGACCGTCCGGCACGTCCACATCGTCGGTCAAGGCCGAACCTGTGAGATGTTCTCCGATGGTGCGGATATCGATGATATGGTGCGGCACGCCGAGACGGACCGCGCAAGCAGCGGCAAAATCGACTTCTTTCCTGTGACGCTGGCCATAATCGAAAGAGAGAAGAGCGAGAAGTTCGTGTTCCGCTGCAATTCTGTGCGCAAGCGAAATGGAGTCCAATCCGCCGGAGCAGATGACGATGGTTTTCATAAGTTGGGATCCCTTGTTTTGACCGGGTGGGCTGCGACCGGATTACGAAGGGGCTTTTAGAGCAAAGAATAAGAGTTGTGAAGACTCGAAAAAACCGCCGGGATTAACCTGGCGGCTTTCCGATATTGAGGGAGGAGTAGAGCGCCCTGCGCCCTTTAAGACACTGAGGACGCTCTATTTCCTTCGAACGGCAGCATGCTTTCGATGCTTTATCGTTACCGCAGCAGAGACTGAGCTTCCTCTATGCCGAGCGCTGCCGGCTGTGTGCAGGTTGTGGTCAGGTCGACGAAGCGCCCCTCCTCGCCGGACTTCAGGATCGAAGTCATGACGTCGATGCCATGGAGCGAGCGCTCCAGCGAGCATCGCGCGTCGCGGCCTTCGATAAGCGCCATCGCCATATCGGCAAGGCCGGCCGTACGGTAGTTTGCGCGTGGACCGTTCGGGCTTTCCTGGTTGGCAATACCGAAGGGATGCGCCCAGTCTTCGAGGGGCTGGATGTCCTTGTTGCGACCGCTCGCTTCGACCACGCCCCCAAAGAAGTTTGGGTCAGGCACGTAGATGGAGCCCTCAGTGCCGTAAAGCTCCATATTGGCGTGGCGATGCGACCAGACATCCCAGCTCGCCGACAGCGTAATCGTGGCGCCGTTGACGAATTCCAAAAGCGCATGAATGTTGGTCGGCGTTTCTACCGGGATAATCTGCCCGTTCAGCGGCTGGCTGGTGACGGTACGCGTCGGGTTTGCCATGGAGGTCAGGGCGCCGACGCGCTTGACCGGCCCAATCAGATTGATGAGGTTCGCGATATAGTAGGGACCGAGATCCAGGATAGGTCCGCCGCCCTTCAAGAAGAAGAAGCCGGGATTGGGGTGCCACATTTCCATGCCGGGGCTCATCACATGGCACGTGCCAGACGTGACACGGCCAATACCGCCTTCGTCGATATGCTTGCGGGCCAACTGATGCGCGCCGCCAAGGAAGGTATCTGGCGCGCAACCAACGGCCAGGTTTTTTTCCTTGGCGATACGGCGCAACTCTTCGCCCTCTTCCAGGCTTAGAACAAGCGGCTTTTCCGAGTAGACGTGCTTGCCTGCTTCGAGAATTGCCTTGGAGACCTCGAAATGGGCTGCCGGAATGGTGAGGTTGACGACGACATCGATCTCGTCATTCGCCAGCAGTTCCTCGATGGACTGCGCCTTGACGCCGAATTCCTCGGCACGCAGTTCAGCAGCGCTTCTGTTCAAATCTGCGCAGGCGAGCACCTTCAATCCCTTGAACAGGGGCGAGAGGGAAAAGTAAGTGGTTGAAATATTGCCGCATCCGATGATGCCGACGCCAAGTTCCTTGGCCATGTTATGACTCCGAAATCGTCGATGTTGGATCATTCCAGCAAACAATATTCCTGCCGGAACTCGAGTGAAAAAAGGGAGGAAGCGGTGAACCGTGGCTCACCGCTTCCTAGTCAGTAGCTGTTGAACGATGCGATAGAGCGCGTGATGAGACGATCGGCATCGCTCGGATTGTCATGCTCCACGACGTAATATTTGACCGCGGTATTCTGAAGGGCCGCGATCAAGGCCTTCCAGTCGACCGTGCCATGGCCCACATCCGACCAGCCATCTTCGTCCTTGTTCTCGCCAGCGGGTGCGATGTCCTTGACGTGGACTGCGGTGATACGCTTGCCATAACTTTCGATCCAGGCGAGTGGATCGGCATTTCCGCGGATGATCCAGGCGATATCGGCCTCCCATTCCAGATCGGGTCCGCCTGCAAGGATCTGCTCCTGTGGGGTCGAGCCGTCTTCAAGGGTTGCGAACTCGAAATCGTGGTTGTGCCATCCAAAGGAAATCCCGGCGTCGCGATAGGGCTTCCCAGCTTCCTGGAGACGCTTGCCAAAGGCGAACCAACCGGCGGCGTCG
Source organism: uncultured Agrobacterium sp. (assembly GCF_913777885.1). Taxonomy (NCBI): domain Bacteria; kingdom Pseudomonadati; phylum Pseudomonadota; class Alphaproteobacteria; order Hyphomicrobiales; family Rhizobiaceae; genus Agrobacterium; species uncultured Agrobacterium sp. Next base: position 424,778 of record NZ_CAJYTV010000018.1, read on the forward strand.
CTCGGGCGCTGATCCGGGAGAAGATAAGGGCAATAGATTGCCTGGATGCCAAGCGTTTTGGCAATTTTCAACGACTGCTCGCGATCGTTCTCCAGCATATCGAGACCGAAATGGCCGGTCGGCATGGTCAAACCATTCGCATCGAGATCGGCACGAAGACCCTTCAGCGCGGCCTCATCCATGGTGGCATAGATACCGCCAAATCCCTCGACATGGGCGTAGCCTGCTGCCGCGAGCTTCTTGAGCATGTCGGAAAGCGGCGGAAAATTGCGCGCGCTATAAAGTTGAAAGCCGAGTTTGGTCATATGTCTCTCCTGACATTTGGCTATCGAGTGAAAGGGTTTAGATGCGCTCTTCGGTCGTCGCATCGAAAAGCGAGGCCATGGTCATATCGAAGGCAAGCTTGACCCTCGTACCTGGCGCAAATCGTCTATGCCCGCCGACGCGGACCGAGATCGTGTGACCGGCAAGCTTGAGCCAGATCAGATTGTCCGCACCCATAGGCTCTTCGATATCGACTGTCGCGTCATGGATCTCGCCGCCGGTGATGTCAGCATCGACGCGGATATGCTCCGGTCGCACGCCGAGAACTGCGGGTTTACCCGCCATCAACGGCGCAGCGGTTTGATAACCGTCCAGGCTGAAGTTCACGCCATTCGTCGTGAAGACCACCTCGCCATCCTTCTCGATCAATTCGCCCCGCAGAAAGTTCATCGATGGCGAGCCGATAAAGCCCGCAACGAAGAGGTTCCTCGGCTTGTTGTAGATCGAAACCGGGTCATCCAACTGCTGGATGACGCCGCTTTTCATGATGGCGATACGATCCGCCAGCGTCAGCGCCTCGATCTGGTCATGGGTCACGTAGATCATCGTGTTCTTCAGCGACTGGTGCAGGCGCTTGATTTCCACGCGCAGTTCCGAGCGCAGCTTGGCATCGAGGTTGGACAGCGGTTCGTCGAAAAGGAACACATCCACGTCACGCACCAGCGCCCGCCCGATTGCGACACGCTGACGCTGGCCACCAGACAGTTCGGCTGGCTTGCGCTTCAGCAGCGGCTCTATCTGCAGGATTCCCGCTGCTCTTTTTACCCGACGATCGATTTCGTCCTTCGCCACTTTTGCTACCTGAAGCCCAAAGGAAAGGTTCTTTTCAACCGACATCTGCGGATAGAGCGCATAGGACTGAAAAACCATTCCAATGCCGCGATCCTTCGGCTCCTCCCAGGTGACATTGCGATCCTTGATAAAGATCTGGCCTTCAGTCGGTTCCAGAAGTCCGGCGATGCAATTCAGCAAGGTGGATTTTCCGCAGCCTGAGGAACCCAGAAGAACGAGGAACTCACCGTCATAGATATCGAGATTGAGGTTCGAGAGCACGTTGACGGCGCCAAACGACAGAGACAAATCCCGAATGGAAACGCTTTTGTCCATAAACTTACCCTTTAACTGCGCCTGCGGCGATGCCGCGCACAAAAAGCCGGCCTGAAACGAAATAGACGAAGAGAGGGACTGCACCCGTCAACAGCGTCGCTGCCATATTGACGTTATATTCCTTCACGCCCTGAACTGAGTTGACGATGTTGTTGAGCTGCACCGTCATCGGATAATATTCAGGTCGGGTGAACACGACGCCGAAGAGGAAGTCGTTCCAGATGCCCGTCACTTGCAGGATCATGGCGACGACGAAAATCGGCATCGACATGGGGAACATGATGCGGAAATAGATCTGCCAGAAGTTGGCGCCGTCGATACGTGCCGCTTTGAACAGCTCTTCCGGAAGACCGGCAAAATAGTTGCGGAACAGCAGCGTCAGGATCGGCATGCCGAAGATGGTGTGGACGATGACAAGACCCGTGAGCGTTCCGTAAATGCCCATTTCGCGCAGCACGATGACGATAGGGTAGATCATCACCTGGTAGGGGATGAACGCACCGATGATGAGGATGGAGAAGAAAAACTCCGAACCCTTGAACTTCCAGTTCGCCAACGCGTAGCCGCTGATCGAGGCGATCAGGATAGACACGATAGTGGATGGCACCATGATGCGAACGGAGTTCCAGAACCCGCGAGACAGACCATCGCAATTTAGGCCTGTGCAGGCATTCGCCCAGGCCTTGACCCAAGGCTCGAACGTGATCTCCACCGGCGGGGCAAAGATATTGCCCAGGCGGATTTCCGGCATACCCTTCAGCGAAGTGACCACCATGACGTAGAGCGGCAGCAAGTAGTAAAGTGCTGCTACGATTAGGGTGCCGTAAAGCACGATGTTGCGACGCGATAGCGTCTTGCGGGGCTTCCGACCGCGCGGTCCGCTCAATCGGTCCGATACGGCATCGGCCCCGGCAGCAACAGTGTTAAGAGTGCTGATATTAGCCACGCTTGCGCCCTCCGAATTCGAGGTAAGCCCATGGAATGATGATGATGGCGACAGTAAGCAGCATCATGGTGGAAGCGGCGAAGCCCTGCCCCAGATTCTGCGCCTGGAACATGTAGTCATAAACATATTTCGCCGGCACTTCGGAGGCGATGCCCGGACCGCCGCTGGTCTGCGCCACAACGAGATCGTACACCTTGACTATGCCGCTGGCGATGATGACGAGCGTGGTGATGAAGACCGGGCGCATCATTGGAATGACGATCAGGAGATAGGTCTTCCACATGGGAATTCCATCCACACGCGCTGCCTTCCAGATATCCTCGTCGATGCCGCGCAGGCCCGCAAGCATAAGGCACATGACAAGACCCGTGCCCTGCCAGAGTGCGGCAATCAAAATACCATAGATGACGATCTGTGAGTTATAGAGCGGATCGAACGTGAAGCTTTCCCAGCCGAGCGAGCGGACAACGGACTGAATGCCGAATTCAGGGTTGAGCAGCCACTGCCAGACGAGGCCCGTCACGATGAAGGACAGGGCAAAGGGGTAAAGGAAGATTGTTCTGAATGTGTTTTCGAAGCGGATCTTCTGATCCATCAAAGCGGCAAGCACGAAGCCTATTACCAGGCTGAAGATCAGCGACAACACGCCGTAAATGGCCAGGTTCTGAATTGATACGAGCCAGCGCGGCGCGGCCCACAAGCGCTCATACTGGTCGAAACCGACAAAACTTGCCCTCGGCAGAAGCTTTGAGTTGGTAAAGGAATAAACGACAGTCCAGATTGTGCCCCCAAGAAATATGACCATGGACGTCAAGATCAGGGGGATGGATGCAATCTTGGAATTCAGATTGCGAAATAGCTGGTTTGGACGTCCCGAATGGCTCTTTACGGCCATATGCCCTCCTATCAATCGGTGTTCCGGACATACGCAGAGCGACGTCCAAACGGTTTGCCAGCCAGCGTCACGCGCCCGGCAAGGTTCGCGACATCGGCGGGATATCGCCCGCCGATGGCTTGCGATTGATAATCAGTCCGCCGAACCGATGATGTCGGCGAAACGCTTCTGCGCCTGCTCGGCAGTCAGCGACTCGTTGGCGAAGAACTCTGCCATCAGGTCTTCCTTCTGCTTCTGCGAATCTGCGGAAATCAGCTGGTCGGTGCTGGTCAGCGCATTGCCCTTGGCCAGAATGGCAAGACCCTTCTTCATGCAGTCATTGGCGGCATTGAGATCGACGTCGCCACGGATCGGCAGCGAACCCTTCTTCAAGTTGAACGCAACCTGCGTCTTGGGATCGACGATCGTTTCCGCAAGAACCTCCTGCGCCTTTGACTTGGCTTCATCCTTTAAAAGCGGGAAGTAGAACGCGTCGCCACCTGTTGTGAGATATTCGCTAAGCCCAAGGCCCGGGAGGCAGGAATAATCTGTGCCAGCCTTCTGATTTGCGAGTTGGAACTCACCCTGGGCCCAGTCACCCATGACCTGACCGGCAGCCTTGCCGGTGATGACCATGTTGGTTGCTTGGTTCCAGTCCTGAACGTTGGAGCCTTTGGCAAGCTTTCGGGCTGCATCGGCGGCTGCAAAAATCTTGGCCATTTCCGGTCCACTAGCGGCGTCCGCATCCTTGTCCTTGAAGACCTTCTCGTAAAGCTCCTTGCCGCCAAGCGACAGGACCAGCGTATCGAAGAGCCCATTCGCCTGCCATGCCTGACCGCCAAGAGCCAGAGGCTGAATGCCCGCCTTTTGCAGGGCCGGACCAACCGCAATGAATTCGTTCCAGCTCTTCGGAACCTCGACGCCAGCTTTCTTGAAGGCTGCATTGGAAAGCCACAGCCACTGCCAGGAATGAATATTCACCGGAGCGCAATAGATCTTACCGTCTATGGTGCAGCTATCGAGCAGGCTGGCGGGTTTGATTACCTCTTTCCAGTTGCCCTTTTCAGCCACGTCGCTCAGATCGCGCATCAAACCGGCTTGAACGAGTTCTTCCGCCTGACGTCCGTGGTTGAATTGCGTAGCGCCCATCGGGTCGCCGCCAGTAATGCGGCTGATCATAATAGGACGAGCCGTACCGCCGGAGCCGGCAATGGCGCCATCCACCCATTTATTTCCAGTTGCATCGAAAGCCTTGGCGAGCTCAGCCACGGCGGCCGCCTCACCTCCCGATGTCCACCAGTGCGTTACTTCGAGATCCGTCGCCCCGGCAATGCCCGCCGGCAGCATGACGCTTGCCGCCAGAGCGGCCAAAATAGAACGAATGCGCATGAGTCTCCTCCCTCACTGAAACGTTGCCGTAAGACCGTATGCGAATCATATTGCTTGCGCAACAGGGGAAAGGTGAAATTTTGATTTTATAAATTATTGATATATATCAATAGCTTAACAAATCTTCCAGCTGAGCGTCCTCGCTGATGCCCACACGCGCCTGAACTTTGGTACGATTAGATATACTCAAAGCAACCAAGTGCCGAATTCAAGCGGTGTTGCGCGGAAAGAAACCCTAGCCACTCAATAAAAATCTTCAGGTATATAGGCTTGTTTTTTTCTCGACACTGGGATGATCCATTTACATCCTTAGAGAGAAATACGGATTTTCACGTAAAAAATAGAAATAATGATGTCGATAAACAATCGAAGATGGATAAAGGCTTGATCAAAGTAACATTTTAGCCGGTCAGCAAGTGAAGCCCGTCCCTTCGATTTTAATGACGCATTAACTATCCTCATATTAAAAAAAGAGTAGAAAATATGTCTTGATCCGGCTTCCAGATTTTTGGGCTTAGGCAAGACATTCTTACTGGGCGCATGACGCAAGCCCAAATTCCCAAAATGTTTAAATCAATTGCGAACGCCCGCTTTGGCTCGAGCCGAAGAACGGACAGTCGTTCCGTATCGAATGCCTGGAGCTAAGGTGAAGGTAGTACTCTTAGACGATAGCCGATCCGCGCTTTTTGCTCTCGAAACATCTCTGAGCAATATTGAAGGCATTGAAATCATTTCATTTCTAGCGCCCGAAGCGGCGCTTGACTATTGCCTCGTCAACCCTGTCGACCTGGTTTTCGTCGACTACATGATGCCGCGACACACGGGAATCGATGTTATCAGGGCACTGAGACAGTCACCTGATTACACCCTTGTGCCAATGGTCATGGTAACCGCGGAGCGGCAACGCGAAATTCTCCTTGCCGCCTTCGAGGCGGGCGCAACCGAATTTGTGTCGAAGCCCTTCGACGCAATCGAGCTTCAGGCCCGTGCGACCAATCTCCTGCAACTTCGCCGAGCCCATCTCGAATTGGCTCGCCAAGCCACCCGGCTTGAAGAAGAGGTAACCCGCGCCACGCAGGAACTGGTTGCCCGGGAAGAAGAGATCATCTGGCGTCTGGCCCGTGCAATCGAGTTTCGTGATGGCGCGACCGGAGACCACATCTCGCGCGTTGCAAAAATCAGTCAATTAATTGCCGCAGATCTCGGTCTCGACAAAGAAACCTGCCGGATGATCTATCTGGTAGCACCTCTCCACGATGTGGGTAAAATCGGCATCGCCGACGATATTCTGCAGAAGCCAGGCAAGCTGACGCCCGCCGAAATCACAGTGATGCGCAAGCATGTGGAACTCGGCGTGAGCCTGCTCAGCAATGGTACGTCGCGCCTTCTCCAGGTTGCAGAGGCGATTGCTGGCGGCCACCACGAAAGATGGGACGGCACCGGATATCCGAGCGGCATCAAAGGTGCCGACATTCCTCTCGTTGCGCGGATCGTCGCAGTTGCGGATGTCTTCGAAGCTCTGTGTACACAGCGGCCTTACAAGAAAGCATGGCCTGTAGAAGCGGCCCGCGAGCACATTCGCGAAAACAGCGGGCTGCATTTCGACCCGGATTGCGTAGCGGCCTTCGAGCGGCAATGGCCCAGAATCGCGCCGCTGATGACACAAAACGGCACCGACAGCGTAGAGCCGCCAGCTTTGGCAGCCAGCCTGACAGACTATCTCTCCCTCGCATCCGCAGGGCAAGCGCAAATCGAACATACCCAGGAAAGCTGATGACCCCTGAAACAGTGACACTTCCGTCATCCCTTTCGATACGAGGGATCAACGCCATTCACGAGACCGTGCTTTCCGCCTTTCAGGAAAGCAGCGCCATCGTGCTCGACATACCCGAGGATGCGACCGTCGATCTGAGCTTCGTCCAGCTTGTCGAGTCCTCAAGGTTATACGCCCGCGAACAGGGCAAATTCATCACCCTGAAGAAGCCCGCAACGCAAGGCGTCGTGGAGACGCTTGAGCGTGCTGGCTTTCTCGAGAACATGGACGAGGCCTCGCGCCTCTTCTGGCTACACGGAAAGGACATATAAATGAGCGCCAACATTCTGACGGTGGACGACTCCGCAAGCATTCGAATGACGACGAAGATCGCCCTCACAAATGCCGGTTACCAGGTGACCGAAGCGGTTGACGGCGCAGACGGCCTTTCGAAAGCGAAAAGCGCTTCCTACGATATGATCGTCACCGACCTCAACATGCCGAATATGAACGGCTTGGAGATGATCGAGGCTCTGCGCCAATCGCCTGCGCATACCGGAATACCGATCATCTTTTTGACGACGGAATCCGATGCCGACATGAAGGCGCGCGCCAAAGCTGCCGGTGCCACAGGTTGGGTAACCAAGCCATTCGACCCGGAGAATCTGGTCAAGATTGTCAGAAAGGTACTCGGTAAATGACGCTGCTGGACCCTATTCAGGTTTTCAGGACGGAAGCTGCCGAGCTCTTCGAGCAAATCGAAAGCGGGCTTCTCGACCTTCTGCACGATCTCTCCAATCAAAGTCAGATTGATGCCGTGTTTCGCGGCCTGCATACCTTAAAAGGGTCCGGCGCAATGTTTGGTTTCGAGGCTCTTGCGGCCTTCACCCATCACTGCGAAACGGCCTTTGACAGGGTACGCAAGGGTGAAGTTCCCGCCACGAGCGAATTGATTGCTGCCGTTTTGGAAGCGCAGGACCATATGCGCCGCTTGGTTGACAACCCGGCCACCGCATTTCCCGAAACAGGGGACCGGTTGCTGGCAAAGTTACAGGCAGCGGTCGGCGAAGGCGCCGGTAACAAGGCAACCACGCCGACGGCTCCGAAGGCCACGGCCGCTGGCGCACCGGCAAAGACGTCCGGTGCGACGTGGAGCATCAGGTTCCGCCTCCCTGAGAATGCGATGGCCAATGGCACCAACCCGCTTGGCCTCCTCAATGAGCTGCGCGAACTCGGCAAATGCACCATCGCCGCCAACACAGGCGCCATTCCTCCTCTTGGAGAAATAGACCCCACACAGCTCTACCTCGGCTGGTCTGTGACCTTGACGACTGAACAGCCCCGTTCCGCCATCGACGACGTCTTCATCTTCGTCATGGACGACATGGAGCTTGAGATCACCCAAGTGGAAGCCGCTATCGCTTCCGAGGAAATCGTACCGCCTCCTGCACCTGTCGAAGAAGCAGCCAAGGCCAATCCTCAGCTTGTCCAGGCGGCCACGGAGGGCAAGCAGGGTCGAGCAGCCGAGAACGTGCGCGTCCCGGCTGAGCGTCTCGATGAGCTGATGGACCGCGTTGGCGAACTTGTCATCGCTCAGTCACGTCTATCGCAGCTTGCCAATACCAGCGTCGATATTCATCTGCGTGCCGTGTCTGAAGATGTGGAGCGCCTTTCGGGCGAGCTTCGCGACACGATGATGGTTCTGCGCATGGTGCCGATCGCGCAGCTCTTCAGCCGCTTCCGGCGTCTGACACACGATCTGGCGCGCGAAACCGGCAAGCAGATCGAGCTCATTACCGAAGGCGAGAGCACTGAAGTCGACAAGGCCGTGATCGAGCGGCTGGCCGATCCACTGGTACATCTCGTGCGCAATTCGTGCGATCACGGCCTGGAAACGCCGGAAGAACGTATTGCAGCCGGCAAGGACCCGGTCGGGCATGTTTCGCTGGTCGCGCGTCAGACCGGTGGCGACGTCATCATCACCATCAAGGACGATGGTCGAGGCATCAACCGCGAGCGTGTCCGTGCCAAGGCGGAATCCTCCGGCCTGGTCGCGCCGGGAGCACTCCTGACAGATCAGGAATTGCTTCAGATGATTTTCGAACCCGGCTTCTCGACAGCAGCGCAAGTAACCAATCTCTCTGGTCGCGGCGTTGGCATGGATGTCGTGAAGAAGACGATCGAGGCGCTGCGTGGTACGATCAACATTACCAGCGCGCCAGGCGCCGGCTCTGAAGTGTCGCTTGCCATTCCGCTCACACTTGCCATCATCGATGGCCTGCTCGTTCGCGTCGGCCATGGCTGCTACGTCATTCCGCTCTCTGCCGTGGAAGAGTGCCTGGAACTGTCACCCGAAGACGACGTCAAATCCCGCGGTCGTTCGTTTATTTCGCTGCGCGAAAGCCTGGTGCCTTTCATCCGCCTGCGTGAACTCTTCCAGAGCGGCACGAAGCCGGACCAGTTCCAGAAGGTCGTGGTCATTTCCACCGGTTCGGAGCGTGTCGGACTGGTCGTCGATCAGATCATCGGCGATCACCAGACGGTCATCAAAGCCATGTCCAAGCTGCACCACGACGTCGCGACTTTCTCGGGCGCGACCATTCTTGGTGACGGCAGCGTCGCTCTCATTCTCGACGTCGCACACCTGGTTGCGGCGGGCCAGCAACAGGAGGCGCAGATGCGCATCGCCGGATGAACCAGCCGCTATTGAAACAACCCGAAGACTTCTGGGCGGAGCGCCAAGACATCGAAGTCCTGACCTTTTCGATCGAAGGCGAGACCTTTGCCATCGAAGCCGCACAGGTACAAGAAATCCTAGACCTGCTGCCTGAGACGGCCGTTCCGGGCGCCAAGGCCTTCGTATCAAGCGTCATCAATTTTCGCGGCAAAGTCATTCCGCTGGCGGACATACGTCTCGCCTTCGGCATGCACGCTGCGGAAAAGACCATCGACAGCCGCATCGTCGTTATCGAAATTTCGCTTGAAGGCGAACAGACGCTGGTCGGGCTGAGAACCGACAAGGTCTATGAGGTCACCACATTTTCCAAGTCAGCCAGCGAGCCACCACCCAGTGTCGGCATGCGTTGGCGGCCAGACTACATCAACTGCCTGATCAAACGCGGCTCAGAGTTCGTCATCATGCCGAACCTCATCGCGATCTTTTCGGCACAGCGTGAAAGCATGCCTGGAAAAGTAGGCGTTCAAGGCAACGTGGTTGAACTAGGAAAAGTATGAGTTCCAGACCGTCGAAGGGGATCGGCGGCCAAGGAACCACCAAAAACTTGATTGATCTACCACACGCCCGGTTTGGGCGCATGGAACCGAACGAAACAGCGCACCGGAAGAAATAGAGCGTTCCGGACAGCAAACACCTGATGCGCCAAAATCACGCATCAATCACGGGGGCAACATGCGATTTACGATCAAACTTAAACTGACGCTGGCGTTCGGGATTATCTTGACCGTTCTTGCCGCGCTTTCCTTTTACAGCATCACAAGCTTGGGCACCGTCAACCAAGCGATCAACGAACTCGCCAATGGTCCTGAGAAGCGGCTTCAATATGCACTTCAGATCGACCGTAACCTCTCTGAAATCATTCGCCAGCAAAAGAATGCTTTGCTCGAAAATGAGACTACAGGCACCGATCGTTATCTGAAGGTCGCGGATGATCTAACAGCCACCACCCTGGAACTTGGACGTACCGGATTCTCTCAGGCTTCTCCGCAAGGCAAGCCATACTGGGCCGCCACTGTCGAGGCTTTCGAGAAATTCAGCGGTGAGTCCGTAAAGCTCAAGGATTTGTTGGCAGCAGGAGACAAACGAGGCGCCATCGAGTACTCCAACGGTCAGATGCGCGCTCTCGCGCTATCGATCGGCACGAACACCAAGGAACTTGTCAAAGTTCAGTTGGAACGTGTGGACACAATGCTTGCCGATAGCCAGGCAACCTATGAGCAAGTCCGGCTCATCATGATCATCGCCGTCGCGTCAGCGGTTCTGGGTAGCCTCGTCATCGCAACCTGGATCGCGCTCGGCATCAACACCGGCCTGCGCAAGATCATGACGGTTGCTGAAGCTGTTGCCGTCGGCGATCTCGATAAGAATGTTGAGATCAAAACCAATGACGAAATCAAGGATCTTGTCGAGCGCATCAATGTGATGACCGCAAACCTTCGCAATACGGCAAATGTCGCAAACCAGATTTCCGAGGGCGACCTGACGGTAACGCCGAAGCCGCTATCGGATAAAGATACGCTCGGTATTTCGCTTGAAAAGATGGTCGAGCGTCTGCGTGGCGTGGTGGGCGATGCGCTCGCCGCAGCTGACAACGTATCTTCCGGTAGTCAGGAACTGTCTTCGTCTTCCGAGCAGCTTTCGCAGGGTGCGACCGAACAGGCATCCTCTGCCGAAGAAGCCTCCGCTTCGATGGAAGAGATGGCCGCCAACATCAAGCAGAACGCCGATAACGCTGCCCAGACCGAGAAGATCGCTCGACAGTCGTCGAAGGATGCGGAAGCCAGCGGTGAGGCGGTTGGCCGTGCCGTTGTGGCCATGCGCACCATTGCCCAGAAGATCTCCATCGTCCAGGAAATCGCGCGTCAGACCGATCTTCTGGCACTGAATGCCGCCGTCGAAGCCGCTCGTGCCGGTGAGCATGGAAAAGGCTTTGCAGTCGTTGCCTCCGAAGTCCGAAAGCTTGCAGAACGCAGCCAGGCAGCAGCAGCCGAAATCTCCTCCCTCTCCGGTGAAACCGTTCAGGTTGCAACCGAAGCTGGTGAGATGCTGAACCGTCTGGTTCCAGATATTCGCAAGACCGCAGAGCTGGTCTCGGAAATCTCTGCTGCCTGCCGTGAGCAGGACATCGGAGCCAGCCAGATCAACGAAGCGATCCAGCAGCTCGACAAGGTAACGCAGCAGAACTCCGGCGCGTCAGAAGAAATGTCTGCCACCTCTGAAGAACTGGCTGCGCAGGCCGAAGAGCTCCAGGCAAGCATCGCCTTCTTCAAGGTCGAGCGTGCCAATGCAAATGGCCGCCCTGTACCGGTTCGCGCCCCGGCTTCAACGATCGCACATCGCGCTCCGGCAAAGACAGCCGCTCCAGTTCGTCGCCCTGCCCCCACACACTCTGTCCACGCTCAGCAGGCTCGCGCCACTGGCTTTGCGCTCGACATGTCTATGGGCGGACCAGACGATAACGACCAGGACTTCCGCGAAAGCGCCTAAGACTTTCCGGGAGCCTGTGACCGAACACACACAGGCTCCTCGTCACTCATTCAGCCAATCCCAACGCAAAGCTCCTTGTGCCTGAGCTTTTCCGTCTCGTGGCCTAGCGCCACACCTAAGGATCACTACGATGCGATTTACGATTAAGCTCAAACTTGCATTCGCCTTTGCGCTCATCATCCTGCTGTCGGCGGGTATGGCTGGCATGGCCATCACACAGCTGTCATCACTCAACTCTGCCGTCACGGATATCGTGCAGGGCCCTGCCACCAATCTTCGCAACTCCAGCGATCTTTCTGACGCGATCATGAGTGCGATCGCCAACGAAAAGAGCGCGGCGCTCAACGAAGACGCTGCCCGTATTTCCACCTATGTCGATGCCGCGCGTTCGGAGCGCGTGAAGATGACGCAGATTATTGCTGCATTGGAAAAAGAGACCAATCCGGCCATTCACGCCAAGGTGCTGGAGCTGAAGGCAGCCATTCCCGCATGGGAAAAGCTGCAGGAAGAAGTCCTGCGCCTCGCCACCGTCAACACCACGGAAAGCAACCGTCAGGCGGGCTCCATCTCCATGGGAGACGGCGAGAAGGCGACACGCGCCATGCTGACAATTCTCGAAGGTCTGAACAACGAAATCGCTACTGACTTGAAGGCAACGGACGAAGCGACCAATGAGGAGTATGACACTTCGCGCACGATCCTCGTCAGTGTCGTCGCAGCGATTATCATCCTTTCTATCCTGATCGCCACCTGGATCGCACTTGGCATCAACAAGGGATTGCAGCAAGCAATCCGTGCGTCGCGCGCAGTTGCAATAGGCGACCTCGATCAGGACATCGCGATCAAGAGCAATGACGAGATCAAGGATCTGGTCGACAGCATGAACGTGATGACGACCAATCTGCGCGCTACCGCAGCAGTTGCCAACAACATTGCGCAAGGCGATCTTTCTCAAGATGTGAAGCCGCTTTCTGACAAGGATAGCCTGGGGATCGCCATGGGCAACATGGTCGTCAATCTGCGCGCGACCGCCGACGTCGCGAGCACAATCGCCGCTGGCGACCTCTCCAAGGACGTAAAGCCTCTCTCTGACAGAGATACTCTTGGCACAGCCATGCTCAACATGGTGACCAATCTGCGCGAGACGGCAAAGGTCGCAAACCAGATCGCCGACGGTGATCTGACTGTCACGCCAAAGCCGCTGTCCAACAAAGATACTTTGGGCATTGCGCTGCAGTCGATGGTTGAACGTCTGCGTGGCGTGGTGGGCGATGCGCTTGCTGCGGCCGACAACGTCTCTTCCGGTAGTCAGGAACTGTCCTCGTCTTCCGAGCAGCTGTCGCAGGGCGCAACCGAACAGGCATCCTCTGCCGAAGAAGCCTCCGCTTCCATGGAAGAGATGGCCGCTAACATCAAGCAGAACGCTGACAACGCTGCACAGACCGAGAAGATCGCTCGCCAGTCGTCCAAGGATGCTGAAGCCAGCGGCGAAGCTGTGGGCCGTGCAGTCGTCGCAATGCGCACGATTGCGCAAAAGATTTCCATCGTTCAGGAAATCGCCCGTCAGACCGATCTTCTGGCACTCAATGCCGCTGTGGAAGCCGCGCGCGCCGGTGAACACGGCAAGGGCTTTGCCGTCGTCGCCTCTGAAGTCCGTAAGCTTGCAGAACGCAGCCAGGCGGCAGCAGCCGAAATCTCCTCCCTCTCCGGTGAAACCGTTCAGGTCGCAACCGAAGCTGGTGAGATGCTGAACCGTCTGGTTCCTGATATCCGCAAGACCG